>NZ_RQVM01000012.1:0-426 GCF_003992175.1 Veillonella sp. VA141 | reverse complement strand
TTATAAGTTAATTTAGAGAATCTATGTGCTTGGTCTAACCCTTAGAGTCAACTCTAAGAGACCAAATCATAAATTTTTATTATCTTCTATGCAGTTTTCAAAGAACATCTTTATTTTCTATAAAATCGCGCCTAACTTCGTCAAACTTATTCTGCTTGTCTCACGTAATTACCATTACGCTTCGACTTCGCCTCATTCGTTTTCCTTGTTATGCATCGATTTTCTTAGAAAATAGTGCTTAGTAAGTATATAAAGCATTTTACTGCTTGTCAATACTAACTTTTGAGAGTTGACCTCTCAAAACTGAACAATAAAGGTGACCAAAGTGTCGACCTAGTGTGACATCTAACATCTTGTGCTAGTGTATGTCTCCCTAGAAAGGAGGTGATCCAGCCGCACCTTCCGATACGGCTACCTTGTTACGAC
>NZ_RQVM01000011.1:0-700 GCF_003992175.1 Veillonella sp. VA141 | reverse complement strand
TGCCATAGAAATCTAAGCCTTTATTGCCAAGGACAGTGTTCGCATTATTGATACGACCATCTAATTTAGAAATCGCATCGCCTACATTCTTAACTGCTTCTGTACCTGTGCCATCATCTTTTGTGATGTTGTATGTAGGACCTGTAAATACACCGTTTTCTACTTTAGCACCACCACCTAAGGCTGTGGCTAAATCAGATTTAACAGTGTTCAATTGACCGCCGTTCACAGCGTCTTTGGAACCTGCTGCTACTTTACCATCAGCAATGTTGGACAATTTAGTTGTGCCACCAGTTGTTGTACCATCTGGGTTAACCACACGAGCTTCCACAGTGGTAGCTGGATTTGCATTATTCAATACATTGCCATCTTTATCTACATCTGCAGCTTTATAGTATTGTCCATCTTTAGCTTTTACTAAACGTGCACCATTTTCATCTGTATATACCACAGATCCAGCTTCGCCGTTACGTAATGCATTCACTTTATCTGTTAAAGTTTTGTCATTTAAGCCATCTTTACCAGTTAAGCCTTTCGCACCAGATGTGCCATTTACACCGTCACGACCATTAGAGGCTGTGTCACCAACATTGTTAATAGCATTTAATTTTGCTTTTACTGTGTCAGATAAATCTAAGGAATACTTACGTACTTTATCTGTACCTAAATCTCCACCTTTAATCGCAAGTCCATCTCCTGT
>NZ_RQVM01000010.1:0-1159 GCF_003992175.1 Veillonella sp. VA141 | reverse complement strand
CCACACGTTAACATTGGTACTATCGGTCACGTTGACCATGGTAAAACTACTTTAACAGCAGCAATCACTAAAGTTCTTGCTGAAAAAGGTCAAGCTGACTTCCAAGACTACAGCATGATCGACAAAGCTCCAGAAGAACGTGAACGCGGTATCACAATCAACACTGCACACGTAGAGTACGAAACAGACACTCGTCACTATGCACACGTTGACTGCCCAGGCCATGCTGACTATGTTAAAAACATGATCACTGGTGCCGCTCAAATGGACGGCGCTATCCTAGTTGTATCTGCAGCTGACGGCCCTATGCCACAAACTCGTGAGCACATCTTGTTAGCTCGCCAAGTTGGTGTACCAGCTATCGTTGTATTCATGAACAAAAAAGACATGGTTGATGATGAAGAATTGTTAGAATTAGTAGAAATGGAAATCCGTGAATTGCTTTCCAGCTACGAATTCCCTGGCGATGACATCCCAGTTGTGGCAGGTTCTGCATTGAAAGCATTAGAAGGCGACGCTACATACGTAGAAGCAATCAACGAATTGATGGCTCGCGTTGACGAATACATCCCAACTCCAGAACGTGACACAGACAAAACATTCTTGATGCCTGTAGAGGACGTGTTCACAATCACTGGTCGTGGTACAGTAGCAACTGGCCGTGTAGAACGTGGTCAAATCAACGTAGGTGACGTAGTAGAAATCGTTGGTCTTCAAGAAGAACCATCCAGCACTACAGTTACAGGTCTTGAAATGTTCCGTAAACTTTTGGAATCTGCAGTAGCAGGTGACAACGTAGGGGCACTTCTTCGCGGTATCGACCGTAAAGACATCGAACGTGGTCAAGTATTGGCTAAACCAGGTTCCATCAAACCTCACACTAAATTCAAAGCAGAAGTATACGTGTTGACAAAAGAAGAAGGTGGCCGTCATACTCCATTCTTCTCCAACTACCGTCCACAATTCTACTTCCGTACAACTGACGTAACTGGCGTTATCAGCTTACCAGAAGGTACAGAAATGTGTATGCCTGGTGATAACATCACTATGAACATCGAGCTTATCACTCCAATCGCTATTGAAGAAGGTTTACGTTTCGCGATTCGCGAAGGTGGCCATACAGTAGGCGCTGGTGTTGTTACAGCTATCGAAGCATAAT
>NZ_RQVM01000009.1:0-3064 GCF_003992175.1 Veillonella sp. VA141 | reverse complement strand
AGTAAAGCCCTCGATCTATTAGTACCAGTCAGCTCCATGCCTTGCAGCACTTCCACACCTGGCCTATCAACCATGTCGTCTACATGGGATCTTACTAGCTTATGCTATGAGAAACCTCATCTCAAGGCTGGTTTCACGCTTAGATGCTTTCAGCGTTTATCCGTCCCGAACGTAGCTACCCAACTGTACCCTTGGCAGGATAATTGGTACACCAGCGGTTCGTCCACTCCGGTCCTCTCGTACTAGGAGCAGCCCCCTTCAAGTTTCTTTCGCCCGCGATGGATAGGGACCGAACTGTCTCACGACGTTCTGAACCCAGCTCACGTACCACTTTAATCGGCGAACAGCCGAACCCTTGGGACCTACTTCAGCCCCAGGATGTGATGAGCCGACATCGAGGTGCCAAACCTCCCCGTCGATATGGACTCTTGGGAGAGATTAGCCTGTTATCCCCAGGGTAGCTTTTATCCGTTGAGCGATGGCCCTTCCACTCGGCACCACCGGATCACTAAGCCCGACTTTCGTCCCTGCTCGACTTGTTGGTCTCGCAGTCAAGCTCCCTTCTGCCTTTACACTCTTCGAGCGATTTCCGTCCGCTCTGAGGGAACCTTTGGGCGCCTCCGTTACTCTTTAGGAGGCGACCGCCCCAGTCAAACTGTCCACCTAGGACTGTCCGGAAGGTCGTTACTCTTCCCGTTAGATTTCAATTAATCAAAGGGTGGTATCCCAACAGCGACTCCACTAAGACTAGCGCCCTAGCTTCTACGTCTCCCACCTATCCTGTACATTCATTAACTAAAATCAATCCTAAGTTACAGTAAAGCTCCATGGGGTCTTTCTGTCCAGTCGCGGGTAACCTGCATCTTCACAGGTACTTCAATTTCACCGGGTCCCTCGTTGAGACAGTGCGCAAGTCGTTACACCTTTCGTGCGGGTCGGAACTTACCCGACAAGGAATTTCGCTACCTTAGGACCGTTATAGTTACGGCCGCCGTTTACTGGGGCTTCAATTCAGAGCTTCGGATTACTCCTAACCCCTCCTCTTAACCTTCCAGCACCGGGCAGGTGTCAGCACCTATACGTCAGCTTTCGCTTTAGCAGGCACCTGTGTTTGTGGTAAACAGTCGCTTGCGCCTCTCTTGTGCCACCCATTCATGCTCCTGCCGTTACAAGCTTTCACACTACATGGGTCATCCTTTTCCCGAAGTTACGGATGCATTTTGCCGAGTTCCTTAACGAGGGTTTTCCCGCGCACCTTAGGATTCTCTCCCCGCCTACCTGTGTCGGTTTTGGTACGGGTAGTATGTCTCTACCTAGAAGCTTTTCTCGGCAACTTAGGATCAATTACTTCGCTCTTTTGAGCTCGTCATCACGCCTCAGCTTTTAGAGTAACGGATTTACCTATTACTCAACCTACACGCTTAAACATGCACTTCCAATCGCATGCTAACCTACCTGTTTGCGTCACTCCATCGATCAAACAATTCATACTAGTACAGGAATTTCAACCTGTTGTCCATCGCCTATGCTTTTCCGCCTCGGCTTAGGTCCCGACTTACCCTGAGACGACGATCGTTGCTCAGGAACCCTTAGGCTTTCGGTGGAAAGGATTCTCACCTTTCTTTTCGCTACTCATACCGGCATTCTCACTTCTTACCAGTCCACAGCTCCTTCCGGTACTGCTTCAATCCAATAAGAACGCTCCCCTACCCAATGGTATTGCTACCATTGCCACGACTTCGGCTCTGCATTTTAGCCCCGGACATTTTCGGCGCAGAGTCTCTCGACCAGTGAGCTATTACGCACTCTTTAAATGGTGGCTGCTTCTAAGCCAACATCCTGGTTGTTTTGGAAACTCCACATCCTTTGCCACTTAATGCAGCATTGGGGGCCTTAGTCGGTGGTCTGGGCTGTTTCCCTCTTGACTATGGGCCTTATCACTCATAGTCTGACTCCCATGTATAAGTATAGCCATTCGTAGTTTGACTAGGTTCGGTACCCGGTGTGGGCCCTAGCCCGATCAGAGCTCTACCGCCTATACTCTTTACCATGAGGCTAGCCCTAAAGCTATTTCGGGGAGAACCAGCTATCTCCGTGTTCGATTGGCATTTCACCCCTATCCACAACTCATCCCAAAGCTTTTCAACGCTCACGAGTTCGGTCCTCCACACAATTTTACCTGTGCTTCAACCTGGCCATGGATAGATCACTACGGTTTCGGGTCTACTACCACTAACTCCTCGCCCTATTCAGACTCGCTTTCGCTTCGGCTCCACGTTTTCCGCTTAACCTCGCTAGTGACAGTAACTCGCCGGTTCATTCTTCAATAGGCACGCCGTCGACCTGCAATTATACGGTCTTCGACTGTTTGTAGACATACGGTTTCAGGTTCTCTTTCACTCCCCTCCCGGGGTGCTTTTCACCTTTCCCTCACGGTACTATGCGCTATCGGTCTATACTGGTATTTTGCCTTGGAGGGTGGTCCCCCCTGCTTCCCACAAGGTTTCACGTGTCTCGTGGTACTCTGGATACTGCTCCACATATGCAGGATTTCGACTACAGGGCTTTCACCTTCTTCGGCCGACCGTTCCAAGTCGGTTCGTCTATCCCATTTATGCTTGTTAGCAGTCCTCAACCCCGGTCTGGCGAACCAGTCCGGTTTGGGCTCTTCCCCGTTCGCTCGCCGCTACTAAGAGAATCTCGTTTGATTACTTTTCCTCTGGGTACTTAGATGTTTCAGTTCCCCAGGTGCCCTCCTCATACTCTCTGGTATGGGTGACAGAGCTTTTCTCTGCCGGGTTCCCCCATTCGGATATCTACGGGTCAATGGTCGCTTGCACCTCTCCGTAGCTTTTCGCAGCTTACCGCGTCCTTCTTCGGCCAGTATAGCCAAGGCATCCACCGTATGCCCTTACTATCTTTACTTGATAGTGACATATGGTTATGTCTTTTGCTTTAGAGTCATCCTTTCGGATGCTCTCACCTTATAAGTTAATTTAGAGAATCTATGTGCTTGGTCTAACCCTTAGAGTCAACTCTAAGAGACCAAATCATAAATTTTATC
>NZ_RQVM01000007.1:0-146670 GCF_003992175.1 Veillonella sp. VA141 | reverse complement strand
TGGCTACGAGGAACCACCTGTTCCCATCCCGAACACAGTAGTTAAGCTCGTAAACGCCGAAAGTACTTGGCTGGAAATGGCCTGGGAGGATAGGAAGTTGCTGATTAAGAAAATAAAGAAGACGCCGAAAGGCGTCTTTTTTATTTTTTCATTCAATATATTATTTTGGTCTGGCCGTTTCCAGCCAGATTAATCGAGTAATAACTAAGGTATATCTGATAAGGCCTGGGATAAGCAGGGCTCATGATTTAAAGGAGCAAAGCGACGCATAAATCTTAGAGCATCGCTTAGTTCCTGGCGTAAGATTTTGAAGCCCCAAAGGGGCACACAAAATCCACAGTCAGGAACACATAGGAAGTTGCAAATGATGATGTACGAGGAGAGTCGTTTCCAGCCAACATGGCAGAAGTAATATCTATGAAAGAATACCATAGGTCTGGGATCCCCAGGGAACCACTTTCATAGGAGCGAAGCAACGCATGAAAGTGTGTGAATCGGGGAGTTCGGCCCGTAAAATTTTCTACGACCGAAGGGAGTAAAGAAAATCCACAGGGCAGAATAGGAAGTTGCATAAGCAGGGCTCATGATTTAAAGGAGTGAAGCGACGCATAAATCATAGAGCATTGCTTAGTTCCTGGCGTAAGGTTTTAAAGCCCGAAGGGCGAATAAAACCCACAGTCAGGAATACATAGAAAACATCAAGAATCAAGATATTAGAAAAATTTTATAAAGAACTGGCTTCTATTTTTAAAGAATGAGATAATGCATATAATTTGAAATGCTTTAAAATTATATAGAGATATTATATAATAAAAAAAGGGGGCTTGAGGATTATAAATATGAAAAAACTATATGTATTATTTGCTATGGCGTTCACTGTACTTTTATTAGGGGTTGTAAATACACATGCTATGGGTTTATTAGAAACACCTAAACAACCAATTGCATTATTTGTTCAATTAGATCCTAATCACGTAGGTAAACCTTTAGAGATTAGTGAGGAATTATATACAAAAGTAAACGAGAAGTTAAATACTGTTGGTTATGAAGCAATTCCATTCGCAAAAGCACAAAAAGATTTAAAAGTATACATTAGAGATAATGATAGTAATGAAACACAACGAGATCAAGATAAGGGTGTTATACTTCGCACTAAAGATTTAAAAGCACTAGCTGAAAAAGAAGGCACTCGTTATGTTATGGTGTTGGCGACTCGTGTTACATCAGCTGAAGAAAAAGTTAATTTCTGGACTGGTCTTAGAAAAAATCTGACAATTATGACTAATATTATTATCTATGATGCTCAGGAAGGCGATTATGTGATGGATGAAGATTTCTCTAGTGTAGGTAAAACAAGTGGTAGCTACGATAGAGCTTTTCATAGAGCTGTAGAGGATACTCTTACCAAAATTGACTTACATCAATATTTAAAATAGTAATTATTTTATATCCCCCTTATAAGTTATCACCATTCTACTTATGTAGAGTGGTGATTTTTAATTTGTCAACTATAATAGGTTCCCCAAGGTTGCCTATTGTCCTAAACCTCTCTACAAGGTATAATGAAGTAGATTGTAATACGAAGTAACAATTGTACTTACGTAGAGAGGAAATTAGATAAAAAATGAAACAAGTTATGATCGCTACGGACCATATGAGTCATGTGTACCAAGACGAAATGGGCCGTGAGGTACACGCCTTACAGGATGTGAGTGTTCATATTCATGAAGGCGAGTTTGTCAGCATTATCGGGACCAATGGGAGTGGTAAAAGTACCCTTGCCAAACACTTTAATGTCCTATTGCAACCTACATCTGGTACCGTTACCGTTTTAGGAATGGATACAAAAGAAGAAAATTTAATTTGGAATATTCGCCAAAATGTGGGGATGGTATTCCAAAATCCAGATAACCAAATTGTGGCAGCTATTGTAGAAGAAGATGTGGCATTTGGGCCAGAGAACTTAGGGGTCCCAGCTCCTGAGATTCGCAGCCGTGTCGATGCCGCATTAGCAGCTGTGAACATGTCGGATTATGCGTTACATGGGCCTCACCTTTTATCAGGGGGGCAGAAGCAACGCATTGCCATTGCTGGTGTACTAGCGATGAAACCGAAATGTATTATTTTAGATGAGCCAACGGCTATGCTCGATCCGAAAGGTCGTAAGGAAGTGATGGATACGGTGTATCGCCTTAACAAAGAAGAAGGAATCACCATCGTATATATTACGCACTTTATGGAAGAGGCCGCCTTGGCAGATCGCATCATCGTGATGAAACAAGGCAAGGTCATCGATGAAGGGGCCCCAAAAGATGTATTTATGAATGTAGACACGTTAAAAGGTCTTGGTCTCGATGTACCGGTGCCATCAGAAATTGCAGTGCGTTTACAAGAACAAGGGGTAACTATGCCAACGGGTATTACCACCAATGAAGAACTAGGGGAGGCCATATGTCAATTCAATTAGAACATGTTACCTACACCTATGGGCAGGGGACACCTTTCGAAAAAACGGCCTTGCACGATGTGAACTTGACCATTCACGAAGGTGAGTTTGTAGGTATTATCGGTCATACAGGGTCTGGTAAATCTACATTAGTACAACATCTAAATGGCTTATTGCACCCCACAACAGGCACTGTGAAAGTAAATGGTGTTGACTTAGTGGATAAAACAGAAACAGTTAAACAAACTCGTCACAAAGTAGGCATGGTATTCCAATATCCAGAACATCAACTGTTTGAAGAAACGATTGCTAAAGACATTGCCTTTGGTCCTAAAAATTTAGGTTTCGATGAGGCAGAAATAGATCGTCGTGTGCGAGAAGCGATGCAATTTGTAGGCTTAGACTACGATACCTATGCAGAGCGGTCTCCCTTCCATTTGTCGGGAGGACAAATGCGACGTGTGGCAATCGCCGGAGTCATTGCCTTAGACCCAGACTATTTAATTCTAGATGAGCCTTCTGCTGGACTTGACCCATTTGGGCGAGAAGAAATCTTTGGAGAAATCATGAAACTACACAAGGAAAAAGGTATTACCGTTATCCTTGTATCTCATAATATGGAAGATATTTCCCGCATGGCAAATCGTTTGATCGTGATGCACCAAGGAAAAGTTTTACTAGATGGCAATCCTATCGAGATTTTCCACAATGACCGTGAGAAATTACAATCTGCGGGTGTCGATGTACCGCCATTGTCGCAAACATTACAAGCTTTGGCAGAACGAAATATTCCAGTCAATATTGACCGTGTCCATGTCCATGAGGCAGTAGTAGACATTTTCGACTATCTCAAGGAGGTGCACCATGCTAAGTAATATTACCATCGGCCAGTACTTTCCAGGAGATTCTTTGCTCCACCGCATGGATCCACGGGCCAAGATTATAGCCACTATGATCTTTATCATTGCGATCTTCTTTGCAGACAGTTTGGTGACATATAGCATTGTGGCGGCCTTTACCTTCGGTTGTTTGGGTCTGTCTCGTTTGCCAGTGCGACTCGTGTGGCTATCCATTAAACCATTGTGGATCATCATCGTATTCACCTTGGCCATTCATGTGTTCACTACACCGGGAGAATACTTGTTTACCTATGGTTGGTTACACATCAGCCGAGAAGGTCTCAATTTGGGCGGTCTCATGGCAGGACGATTGATTTTCTTAATCGTGTTTTCCTCCTTGTTGACCTATACAACGTCGCCCATACGTTTGACGGACGGTATTGAAAGACTCCTAAACCCGTGGAAACGCTTTGGCGTACCAGCTCATGAACTAGCTATGATGATGACCATTGCTTTGCGGTTCATTCCGACCTTATTAGAGGAAACGGATCGCATTATGAAAGCCCAAGAATCTCGTGGGGCTGACTTTACTACCGGCTCTTTGGTAAAACGGGCTAAAAATATGGTACCTTTACTTGTGCCATTATTTATTAGTGCTTTCCGCCGTGCCGATGAATTGGCAGTAGCTATGGAATCTCGTTGTTACCGAGGTGGAGAAGGTCGTACACGGATGAAAGAATTACGCTATAGTCCATTAGATTTCTATGGTATTGGCGCAGTGGTGTTCGTGAGTCTTCTCTTAGCTGTATTGCGGTGGGGACTTGGTATATGACAAGAACCATACAACTCATCGTCGCCTATGATGGCACAGAGCTTTGTGGATACCAACGACAACAGAATGGACCTACCGTACAAGGCTATTTAGAGGAAGCTTTATCTAAGGTTTGTAATGAACCCATCACGATTTACGGATCCTCTCGGACGGATGCAGGTGTCCATGCTAGAGGACAAGTAGTGGCATTCACTACTACGGGTAAGATTCCCGTAGATAATCTAATGAGAGCCCTCATTGCTCACATGCCACCTTATATTGTGGTCCGTGAGGCACAGGAACTGTCGTCGGATTGGAATCCACGGAATTATGTGAAAGGGAAGGAATACATTTACACCATTCATAATGATGCCGTGGTTGATCCACTACAACTGCGTTATGCCTACCATGTGCGCAAACCGTTGGATATATCGTCCATGAAGCAAGCCGCAAAGGCATTAGAAGGGACACATAATTTCAGTACTTTCAAAGGCCATAATACGACGGTACAAGATCCAGTGAAAACCATGTACGCTGTAAAGGTATTCCAAGAGGGAACGACTGTCAGAATCCATGTATTAGGAGATGGATTCGTGTATCACATGGTGCGGAATATAGCAGGATTCTTGGTGGATGTAGGCTTAGGTCGCTTTCAACCGGAGGACGTGCCACGTATTATAGCTGGTGAGAATAGACAATTAATCGGGAAAACAGCGCCTGCCCATGGACTGTGTTTAGATACGGTGTTTACTGATGAGGCTAGCTTACAAGAGCGGGTACGGAGCATAGCGAACCTATAGGCAGATATGCAGGTATGTATAAGGAGTATCTGCAACAGATAGAAAGTCGTTATGTAATTGTTGTGAAACATCACATTTGTTAATATATAAGTGTAGCCCTACGATAGGGCGTACAATGTAGGAGGTTATCATGAAAGAAGACGGAATCCACACGCATATTGCGATCAAAATGCCAGAGTATATTATTGATGTAGATGAATTGGTGAATGATCCGGTGAATCGTCGTAAATTAGCTCGATTCATTATGAAACGCCATTTAGATATGGATAAAATTATTAATGAATTTGTAAACAATCCAGAGAACGAAGCAGAATTAATGCGCTTTGCAGCATCTGTGGTATTCTCCAAAACAGGCCGCGACATGAATGAATATAGTGAAGATTTGTTGCCATTGTTCTTTGAAGAAGCAGTATACGAAGACGACTTGCTGTAGTACAAGAGTTGGGACTAGGTCCGATCCCTGTTGATTATAGGCATATGAAATACATACGAAATACAATGAAAGGGTCCTGTGGGACCCTTTCATTGATGTATAGAGAGATATGCCTATTGTCATGTAAAACAAGTTGGCGATTACTCTTATATGAGTAGTGCTAGCATGTATTATAGAATCTAAAAAATAGAGGAAAGTTGATGATGGAATCAACTTTCCTCTATTGTATTTGGAGTTATTTTATATGTTATTCAGTATGTTATTCAAACCAAATGTATTTTGCCAATACAATCGCACCTAGTACATACATAAACCAGTGTACATCTTTATGACGGCCAGTGATAAACTTCATCAAAGGATATACAATAAGACCAGCGGCAACACCATTAGCAATACTGTATGTAAATGGCATTAATACAATAACTAAGTAGGCAGGGAAACCTTCTGTCCAATCGGAGAAGTCGATTTCACGGATAGCTTCCATCATTAGTGCTCCTACTAAAATAAGTACAGGAGCTGTAGCTGCATTCGGAACTAATGCGATTAATGGAGCAAAGAATAGACAAAGGATAAACATGATGCCGCAAGTAACAGCAGTCAATCCTGTACGACCGCCAGCACCTACGCCAGCAGCACTTTCAACGAATGCAGTAATTGTGCTAGAACCAAGCATAGCACCGAAGCTAACGCCAAGGGAGTCTACAATCATAGCTTTACCAAGACCTGGGAATTCACCCTTTTTAGGGTCTGCAATGCCTGCTTTAGAGGCAGTAGCAATCAGTGTGCCCATGGAGTCAAAGAGTTCAACGAAAGTAAATGAAAAGATAATAGTAATAAGTCCAACATGGAATGCTGATGAAATATCCAATTCCATAAAGGCAATTTTACTGAAATCAGGGACTGCTATAATGCTTAAAGATTCTGGTAAAGTAGCGATACCAGTCGCATAAGCAATGATAGATGTGATGATAACACCAATTAATAGAGATCCAGGGACACGACGAGCCATGAGAGCGGCAGAGAAGAACAAAGAGAAAAGAGATAAAAGCACTTCAGGGTTGCTTAAGTTTCCTAATGTTAATAAGGTTTCTGATGCAGCTGGTGCTCCATGACCTTTGGCAGTTACAATGTCGTTCAATGTGCCAGGTTGTAAGGATAAGGCGATAGTCATAAGTCCAGATAGTTTCAAACCAATGATACAAATGAACAAGCCAATACCTACGGTGATAGCAATCTTTAAAGAAGAAGGAATTGCTTCAATAATAAGTTGACGGATTTTCGTCAGAGTCAGTACAAGGAATACAAGACCAGAAATAAATACAGCACCTAATGCTGTTTGCCATGTTAACCCCATACCTAGAACCACGGTGAAGGAATAAAAAGCTAATAGGCCAACTCCTGGTGCTAAAGCAATAGGATAATTAACAAATACTCCCATGGCAATGGTGACTAAACCACCACCCAAGGCTGTAGCAATTAATACAGCATCTTTATCCATACCAGCTAGGCTTAGTAAGTTGGGAGCTAATAGCAAAATATATGCCATCGTAATAAAAGTCGTCAGTCCTGCTAGTATTTCTGTACGGACTGTAGTATTTCGCTCCTTTAAGGCGAATACGCGTTCTAACATGGTGAACCTCCTAGTAATAAATAAAATTACATCCTTATTGTAGCATAGACTAGAAGGTTAGGATAGGTTTTTTGAGTCAATTTATTTAAAAAAATTATAAAACTTATAAAATTATATAAATTATACTAATAAGTTTATAATGGAGTACATTAGTAGGCGACACTGGTTTTCAGTATGTGTAAATATACAAAATATATTGCTTATATGCATATTGTGAGTGTTACTTATGCAATATAGGTACTAAATATGTACACAATCTATATAGACAAAATTCGTTGTTCTATATATAATATAGATTAGGTATAAATCCTACTTTTGAAGAGGTATTATTTATGAAAATTTCTACTAAAGGTCGATATGCATTACGCGTGCTAGTTGATTTGGCAGAGCACAGTGTAGATCGCAATGTATCTATTCGTGAAATGGCGGAGCGCCAAAATATTTCTGATAAATATTTAGAAGGAATTGTAGCACGATTGAGTGCAGCAGGATATGTAAAAAGTGTTCGTGGTAAGTATGGTGGTTACCAACTGACAAAAGAGCCAAAAGACTATACGGTCTATGATATTCTTGCTGCTACAGAAGATTCTATTGCAGTTGTAGCTTGCTTAGAGGAAGATGTGAACACATGTCCGATGAGCGAAGGATGCCGTACATTGCCATTATGGGAACATCTACAAAATCATTTGCGTGAATATATGCAAAGTTTAACGCTTCAAGATGTTATTGACCGACATTTTTCAGTGTAAGTTGTAAGAAAGAGGTAAGGGAATTTTAGGATGAAAAAAGAGAAATTAAAGGTAGAGCAAGAAATCGGCTTCCCTTTATATGCAGCAGCAAAAGAAGCTTTGCGAGCATGTCAACCAGAACTTTCTGAGTTGGGGATCACATATACACAATATCTTGCAATGTCTGTTATTTGGGAATATAAAGAAGCGAATCTAAAAATGATTGGAGAGAGAATCTATTTAGACTCGGGAACATTAACTCCATTGTTACGGAAGCTAGAGAAAAAAGGCTTAATTATACGTGAACGATTTAAACAAGATGAGCGTTCTATGATGATTACGTTAACAACAAAAGGAAAGTCTTTGGAGAAAAAAGTTCGACATATTCCAAAATTAATTGAAACGAAATTGGGATTATCTCAAGAGGAGCTTCAATTGTTACAGAATTTGTTATGGAAAGTCTTGCATAATGTCAAAGGCTAGATAGTGACAATCTACTTATAGTTACAATGAGTAGAGGATAGTATATCAACTATCCTCTATTTTTATTTCCCTGTCTATGGAGGGGACTTGTTGGGGCCTTACAGTAGATATGTTACAATAAGGTTACAATTTGTATATATCTAGAGGGAGTAAAGTATGAAAGGATTACAACAAACAGGAATGGTGGCAGTGTGGATTCTTACTATAGGGATGTCACTGCTTGCCATTTGTTATACAATGATCATTCCTTTCCTTCCCGTGTATCTTTTAGAGCTCGGTGTGGAACAGGAACAGTTAGCTATTTGGTCGGGCTTGTCATTTTCTATTTCATTTTTTATCGCTGCCATCATGGCTCCTGTATGGGGTCGATTGGCGGATCAGCATGGAAAGAAACTAATGGCAATCCGGGCAGGGATTTTGATTGGCCTATCGTATTTATGGAGCGCTTTTGTACAAGATGAATATCAATTTTTATTAGTTCGTGCGTTTCAAGGTTTTGCCAATGGGTTTATGCCAGCCGCTATGACTATGGTATCATTATCTGTGCCAAAAGAACGTGTAGGTACGGCGATGGGTATCTTTCAGATGGGTTTAGTCCTAGGGAATACTGTGGGTCCCTTAACAGGAGGGTTGACAGAACTAGCAGTAGGGATGCGGCCTGTATTTATGGTGGCAGGGATTACTTTATTTATCGTCACTGCAGCAATAGCTATCTTTGTGAAAGAACCACAAATGGAAAGTGAAACTCCTGTAAAAACAACTTCTTTTTCAGAAGATTTACAAGCAGCAAAACAAAATAAGGTACTACTCCATATTTTAGGGTTATATTTTTTAGTGCAAGCTGTTATGCTTATGCTACAACCTATCGTGGCCATTTATGTGGGAGAATTAAAAGGTTCCATGGAAGGGGCTGCCATGTTAGCAGGGTCCATTCTCAGCGGTGGTGGTGTGATGGGCATGATTATGACTAATGTGTGGGCTGCTTATGGACAGCGGCGAGGATACTTTAGGGTTATCTCGTATGGGTTGTTGGGTACGGGAACCGTATTATTATTGCAAAGTTTACCATTTGGATTATGGTGGTTTGGGGCCTTGCAATTACTTATTGGCGTATTTATTGTAGGTATATTCCCATCCCTTGGATCAGCTATGACCGTGAATACAGATCCATCAGTGCGTGGCCGAGTATTCGGACTTGCCACGACATCCCAACAATTAGGAAATATGATAGGACCACTATTTGCTAGCATAGTAGCCACCTATTGGGGTACATCCTATGTATTCTTGGTGGCAGGTATAGGAATGATGATCATTGGCTATTTGGTGTTGAAAATCCATGGAAATCGACCGAACATTCAATACATCTGATAGACTGTATATAGTGAGTGAAGTAAGAAAGAGGATATCCGACAATTTTGTCAGATATCCTCTTTTGTTATATTTCAGAATTATTATGAATTGGTAATTCAAAGCCAAATGTTGTTTTTACATCTGGTGTGCTTTCTACTTGCAGTGTACCTTCATGGAGTTGCACAACATTTTGTACAAAAAAGAGCCCAAGTCCGAGACCTTTATTTTCTTTTGAGGTACGTGAAGGGTCTACTTGGTACAATCGATCCCAAATTAAAGGGATGCTTTCCGGAGGGATACCAATGCCATCATCTTGAACGGAGATGTGAATGGTAGATCCTGAGGAGACTTCCAAGTGTACTCTCGTATGGGCAAATTTGAAAGCGTTGTCCAAAAGATTGGCCATTGCCTGTTGCAATAGGATTTGGTTGCCATAAACAATGATAGACTCATCAATATGGCTAGTAAAAGTAAGATGTTTCTCCTTACTTAATCGAGCATAGGTATGGGCTAATTGTTCAGCCACCTGGGATAGAGGGACAGGTTCTTTATCTATATTGGTTAGACTATCAAGGCGAGCAATTTCTAACAATTGTGAGACCATGTCTGCCATTCCCTTACTCTGAACAAAAATATTTTGAAAGCTTTCTTTTGCTTCTTCTAAGGAGGCTACATATTGACGAGCGTAATCACTTTCAGCTTGGATGACAGCAATAGGTGTACGTAATTCATGAGAAATGTCGGAATTAAAGCGCTTTTCACGATTAGAAGATTCTTCTAAACTGCTGAGCATATGGTTGAAAGTAGAAGCTAATTGATAGATAGTATCTCCAGATTCAGGGATATTTTCAATACGTTCTGATAAATCTCGCTTTAATGAAATTTGTGCAGCTAAATTGGTAACGGTACGTACTGGTTTTAAACCTCGTTGAATAATCCAATATCCCCCAATAGCAGCAACCGTAACGAAGAGAATACCACCGAATAATAAAGCGAAGAACATGCTATTTGACTTTCTATCAAGGAATGCCATAGGTACGACGCCACGAATATAGCCTTGTACACCAGGGCGATGCTGAATGGGAGCATCGTAGTATAGAAAAGAACGGTTCTGATGACTCACTTCAGTGATAGCATCAAAGGAAGGAGGAGCCTCTTTTGGAAATAAATCAGGTACATTACCTCGTAAGACGACTCCATCATGGGTATAGACTAAGAGAAAGATACCGTCATCAAAGGGCTTAAATTTTTTAGGGTCACTAGCGGATTCAATGACAGCCTCTTGTAGGTCTGTACGGATTTCATTTTGGTCCCAAATATGGGTGAATTGGATTACAAAGGTAGCTAATAGCCCTATCATTAGCAGTAGAAAAATAGAGTACCAACTAGTAATTTTATATACCAAAGGAACTCGCAAGAGAAGGGTCTCTATGGAGTTCCAACAGCGTTTGATTACATCGTGCATGGATTATTCCTCGGTGCGGAACACATAGCCTACGCCACGAACAGTTTGAATTAATTTTTTAGTTTCGTCGGTGTCCACTTTTTTGCGCAGGTCTTTAATATATACGTCGATTAGGTTGGAGTAACTTTCATAGTCGTATTCCCACACATGGTCAAGAATTTGTTGACGAGATAAAACGATATTTTGGTTGCTTGCTAAATAGAAGAGTAGGTCGAACTCTTTGGCAGTTAATGTTATAGGCTCTTCATTACGAAGAACGGAACGGCTCTTTTGATTGATGCGTAATGGCCCTGCAATAATATCTTCTGTAGCTTGATTACGACCACGGCGAGCTAACGCATAGATGCGAGCAATGAGTTCGTCAAATTCAAATGGTTTTACTAAATAGTCGTCAGCGCCTAAATTTAAACCAGATACTTTATCCTCTAATGTATCTTTAGCAGTTAAGAAAAGAACCGGGGTTTTGTTACCTTCTTCACGCATTTGTTGTACTACGGCATGACCGTCCATTTTTGGCATCATTATGTCCATAACGATCACATCATAACTAGATGTGGAAATATAATCTAATCCATCTTCTCCGTTAAAGCATTGATCTACAATCATAGATTCTAGTTTTAAACGTTTGGCAATAATATTATTCAGCATTTGTTCATCTTCAACAATTAAGACTTTCATAGGTGCTCCTTTCATGTTAAGGTATATATTTGTATTGTAACGTATTTTCAAAATAGATTAAAGAGATGTATATAAAAAGTATAGATGTTGTACATGAAAAGACCATGAATGATTGCTTTATACGGTGGGGTCACCTATAATAAACATAGAAATAGTATGAGTTATTCTTCCCTAGGAGGGGGTATTATGAATATTAGAACGATTACGGTCTATGCCTTATTGATTGCTCTTTGTGCTATAGGCGGACAGATTCATTTTGGTGTGTATTCCATTGGATTTGATTCGTCGCCAGCTTTTGTAGGAGCCTTACTGCTAGGACCTGTAGCAGGTGCTGTGCTTGGGGCCTTAGGGCATTTAGCAACGGCCGTATTCACCGGATTTCCTCTTAGTGTACCTATGCATGTGGTGGTAGCTTTGATCATGGCTTGTACTGGGGCTAGTATAGGATATTGTATACGTAAGAGGACTTCATCTTTCTCTTATGTAGTAAGTGGTATAGTAGGGTATATCATCAATGTAGGTTTAGGTCTAGTTGTGACATCATGGATGATGCACAGTGTAGAAGTTGTGGCGATTTTATTTGTGCCTTTGTCTTTAGCCTATCTAGTAAATTATGTGGGAGCGGCACTGGTAGTAAGTCAGCTGACTAAAGTTTTTGGTGGTAGATAATATGCGAGATATAACAAGAATTTCTTTGCAAAATGGTGTAGATTGGATTGTTGCTAGTGATATTAGTAGTGGTATCGGTTTGCAAGAACATGATGTATTAGAAGCCCCCTACTCTATGGTAGGTGCATTTGCGACTCGTGTAGCGATGCTAGAAATTTTATGTGCGAAAGGTGTAGTAAAAGGGATTCAATATCTCATTGGTGGTGACTATGATACGGTAGTGATACCTGTTATAAGGGGAATTCAAGAGGAATTGGATACATTAGGTATCGATGTACCAATTAATGGCAGCCATGAAAGCAATATGAAAGTAAGCACTACCTCTGTAGGGATTACTGCCTTAGGAATCGGGGAGCCAGAAATGCTTGGTACAGGGGAACCTTATGCTGTGTACGTATTAGGAAAACCCTTAGTAGGTAATGAAGTGCTAGAACAACCAGAATGGATTGTTACCTATGATGAGGTGAAACGAGCTTTGGCACATCCTAGTACATCTCGTGTGGTGCCCATTGGTTCCAGAGGTATCCGCCAAGAGTTGACAGTGTTAAGTTATTTAGAAGGGGCATCTATGGAGTCCATAGAACTGACTGATGATGAGTTAGATCATAGTGGTGGACCTGCTACGGCAGTGGTTGTATCTGTTCGTGCCAGTGGTGAAACAGCGTGGTTAGGAGAGTTCCCTAAGGCACAGTATGTAGGACGGCATAGATAATAGAAAGGATATAGATATGAAACAGTTACGATATTATATAGCATTGGCATTGGTAGCCGGTGGATTGACAGTGGCTCAAGCAGAGGCAAACCCATATGGTGTAGTGAGTCCTCCTGATTGGGAATATCAAGCGCTTATGACCTTGGTGAAACATGGAGCGATTACGGATACTAAGGGAGTAGATTTAGGGTCACGAGCATTCACTAGAAAAGAATTGATACCTATGATGGCAGATGTGGTGGCACGCCGTGAAACCATGAATGAAAGTGATCGCATGTTGGCATTGCGATTGTATAATGAAAACCGTCGTTCTATTATGAATTATGAAATTGAACAAGAAGAAGCAAAATCAGGTAAAGCACAAATGAATAGTGCTGATGAGGGAACACCAATCGCAGTGGAACCAGCTTTGACAAAAGAAGAAATCCAAAAGAAAATGGAGTCCTTCCAAATTGATGCATCTGCCTTGCCAAATCATGGGTTAGTACAAGTGCGTACTTTTCAACAAGGAACATCTCAGCGAAGCCATTTAGAATTAGTAGTGCCTTCGGCGAAGGCACAAGGAAACGTAGCCTTACAGCCTATTGATGGAGAAGTGCAAGAGGCTATAGCTGGGGGTCAATGGGATGCGTCTAAAAAGGAACAACGACCGCTTATGAAAGTGGCAAAACAAGAGTGGGTACTATTGCAAAAAGCAGAACGCAAACAGGAACGGTTAGACACACAAGCCCAACGCCAATTAGCGAAAGCTCAACGAAAACAAGAGGCATTGGCAAAGAAAGAGCAGCAACATTTGGCAAAGGCGGAACGAGCTAAGTTACAAGCAGAACAAAAATTGGCGAAACAGCAGGCAAAAGAGCAAGCTCGATTAGCAAAGCAACAGGCTAACAAGGAAGCTCAGCTAGCAAAACAGCAAGCTAAGGAGCAAGAAAGATTGGCAAAACAAGAGCAAAAAGAACGAGAGAGACTAGCGAAAAAAGCTAAGAAATAAGGGAAAGATATTTGCTATTATCGAAAAAGTTCGGTATACTAAAGAATAGCAATCCATTTGGTGTACTTTCATCATGAACCGGAGGAACTATGATTATACGAGAAGAGAAAAAGCGTGAATTTTATACGGTCACAGCTCTCGTGCGAGAAGCCTATATCAGTGCAGATCGCAGTACAGGACGAGAATATAAACTAGTGGAAGCCTTGCGTGAGTCTGATGCGTATATTCCTAAGTTATCTTTGGTGTCGATCATCGACAATGCCATTGCAGGGTATGGTATGTTCCTGCGTGGTAAAGTAGGCGATCAAGATGTGCTCATTTTGGGTTTACTGGCGGTGGCGCAGTCTATGCGTGGACACGGCGTAGGGGGAGCTCTTGTCTTAGAGGGCCAACGATTGGCTCGTAAGATGGGATATTCCTACTTGTTCGTGTACGGTAGTAATGTGTACTATCCACGGTTGGGCTATGATTTTGCACATAACTTTGGTGTAGAACCACCAGAAGGGTTGGACCGGGAGCATATGATGTGTATCAAGCTTGATGCCCAAGCAGCACCTTTAGAAGCCGGCACATTGGAATACCCGGAGCTTTTCAAAACCCTAGAAATGTTCTAGGTAGCTACGAGTTATGTCGTAGTAGGTATTAGATAGACAGTTCGAGATCCTCCTGTCTGTAAACAAAACTAAGGAGTTATAATGAAACAATTTAACAACACACAACGATTGACGATTTCTGCCATTTCCATCGCTATGTATTTGGCGCTTATGATCGGTACGCAAGGCTTTGCCTTTGGTCAGTATCAAGTGCGTATTGCTACAGCGCTCTATGGATTGTCAGCTATCTTTCCATTCACCATTCCAGCCTTTAGTATTGCCAACTTTGTAAGTAATACAGTGATGGGTGGTTTTGGTTTAGTGGATTCTATCGGTGGAGCTATCGTAGGTTTATTGACAACAGGTCTAATCGTCCTTGCGAAGCGTCAAGGGTTAGGTAATTGGGTGTTGATTCCTATCATTACCTTTGTACCAGGATTGATTGTACCAATTTGGTTGACCTATTTCTTGCCAGTTCCATACTGGGTATTAGTAAGCTCCCTCGTAGTAGGTCAGTTCGTGTGTGGTGTGGTGAGCTACTTCTTGATCAATGCGTTGGAGAAAGTAGTCTATAAAAATAAGGAGGTTTTAGTTCGTGAGTAGTGGTCGTAATGCAGCAGAATTACAAGGTGTTCATGCTTTAGGTAGCCATACGGACTATCCTACAGATTATGCACCACAGGTGCTAGAAGCATTTCCGAATAAACATCCAGGGAATGACTATTTTGTGAAATTTAATTGTCCAGAGTTTACGAGTCTTTGTCCAATGACGGGGCAACCGGACTTTGCAACGATTTATATTTCCTATGTGCCAGATGAAAAGCTGGTGGAAAGTAAATCTTTAAAATTATATTTATTTAGTTTCCGCAACCATGGAGACTTTCACGAAGATTGTATCAACATCATCATGAAAGACTTAGTGGCATTGATGGAGCCTAAATATATTGAAGTGTGGGGCGAATTTACACCTCGTGGGGGCTTGTCCATTGATCCGTACGCCAATTATGGCAAACCGGGCACCGATTGGGAAGCCACAGCGAAGGAGCGCTTGCACTTTCACGATATGCAACCAAAACGAGTAGCGTACCGTTAATTATATATATACTATTGCCAGGTCAATCGGTTGAGGGACCTGGCAATTTTACTAAGTGCCCTAGACATGATAGGATAGAGATAGATACAACGTGTTGAAAGGAAAAGGAGTTGGACATGCAACCACAGTTATATATTGGCGGAGCTGGTACGGGAAAGACTACGGCTTGTTTCGCAGAGATAGAACGAATTTTACAAGACCATCCAGACCACCAGATTATCGTCCTTGTGCCAGATCCTGCGACGTATATGATGGAACGCAAACTAGCAGAGTTTCGTCAGGAAAAAGGGTTCACCACGGTGCGTGTGGTGGGCATGACACGGCTAGCCTATCAAGTGTATCAATCCTTAGGGAAAGTGAAAGAAGAAGGCCTGTCGGAAATTGGCAAAAAACTAGTCCTTCGGGTCTTGTTAAAGCGATCATCGGGAGAATTAGACTTATTTAAACAAGCGGCGAAGCAACCTCATTTTGGAGATGTTATACAAGGGCTATTGACGGAGTGTAAAGCTTTTGGTGTAACGCCGGAGGATTTGTCAGGTGCTGTGAAACAAGTGGACTCCATGGTGTTGGGCCGTAAATTACAAGAATTATCCTTGTTGTTAGAACGCTATGATACAGCGATGGAAGAGTTAGGCGTCCAAGATTCTATGGAAACATTGATCGACCTATTGCCACAGTCGCCATTGATGAAACAGTGCCATGTCTTTGTGGACGGATTCCATTGGTTTACGCCCTTGCAGTATCGCTTGATTCAACGGTTGTTTTCCCTTAGTGAATCCTGTCATATGACAATCAGTTTGCCATCCTTGGAGGAAGAGGTGCACAGTCGCAAGGGATCTATGTATTTCCGTGTTTGGGAGACCTACCGAGATATGATGACTTGGTATCCAGAGGCAGTAGTGCATGATATGAACACCGTCTATCGAGGGACACCTGTGCTGCAACAATTGAACACACAATTTTTTAAAACACCTATGAAACCGAATACCACCGAAGATTCGTTGACCATGGTAAGTGCCTACAATCGAGAACGGGAAGCTGATGCGATATGTCGTAAGATTTTAGCATATCGTCAAGAAGGGGAACATCGCTGGAAAGACTGTACCATTATATTACGGGACATGGAGTCCTACGGTGATGTACTGGAAAAAGCTTGCATGAATTATGGCATTCCTTTCTTCTCGGATCAACGGAAGATGATGACTAGCCATCCTTTGGCGGAGTTTTTGCAAGGTATCTTCCATGTACATCGCACCTTTTTTGATCATGATGCGGTATTCCGCTTACTGAAAACGGATTTTGCGCCTTTCACACGGGAAGAAGTAGACCGATTAGAAAACTATTGTTTAGAATATGGCATTCAAGGGGCGGCGTGGTTACGAGATGTGTGGACCTATGGTGGCGAGGACGATGAAGAGCGACGAGCTGTGATGCAGGCTTTACATATGCGCGTCCTGGAATATTTGCGTCCAATCTATGATTTCTGTAAACTGTCACATACGGGACAGGAATGGAGTGAGTTCCTATTCCAAACTATGCAAGATTGGCACATTCCAGAGCAATTGAAACATTGGTATGACGAAGCAGAGGACCGTGGGAATGTACAAGAAAGTGCTAGCCATGTACAGCTTTATAAACATGCTATTCAATTGCTAGAGGAATGTGCATCTGTGACGGGCACAGAGGAGTTGAACGCAGAGGAGATGGGTCTTATCATCGAAGAAGGACTCAGTGAAGTGACCTACTCTTTGGTGCCGCCATCGTTGGACCATGTGACGATTACCACCATCGACCGCAGTTATATGACAGATGCGAAGGAAGTCTATGTGCTAGGCCTCAATGAGGGCGTATTTCCTCGTAAAATGGGGGACGAAGGCATTCTGCGTGACCAAGAGCGGACGGCGTTGGCTAAGGTAGGTGTGCAACTAGCGGCGGGTGCCTTAGGGCAAATGTTCAATGAAAATTTCTTATTCTATTTAGCCTGCACTCGTGCTAGCCAAGGACTGCATCTGTCCTATGTCACATCCGATGAAGAAGGGTCTAAAATGGAACCATCTTTGGTAGTGCGCCGTTTACAGCAATATGGGTATGTGAAAACTATCGAAGAAGCACCACTATCTATGCCAGAGGGACGAGAACAGGACTATCTGTGGCGACCATCCCAGAGTTTAGGCCTCTTTTCTAGTCGCATGAGTGCCCTTATGAAAGGAGATCCTATCTCCTCTACTTGGTGGAGTCTTTATAACTGGGGCATAGAAATGGGCTACAGAGGTGAGGTGTTCTTCGCCACACGAGGTATGTTTGATTCCAATACGGTGCCACGCATTGAGCAGTCCATTGTACGAGGGTTGTTGCTACGCAGTGATGCCTTAACGGGGTCCGTCACACGATTGGAACGATATCATCGTTGCCCATACAGTTTCTATGCTCAATATGCCTTACGCTTAGCCCCACGGAAGGTAAAATCCTTTGGAGCTCCTGAAATCGGAACCTTCCTTCACGATACGTTGCGCTATTTAGGGGAGTATCTATTACAACAGGGCCGACAATGGCGTGATTTAACAGAGGAAGAACAAGAATCCTTATGCCATGAAGCAGCAGATGCGGTGATGGGCACAGAAGAGCGAGATGCGTACGAAGCGCAACTGTATACTCGATTAACATCTACCTTATCTGCTACGGTAGCACGTCTCGTAGATTGGTCTAAGAAAAGCGAGTTTTCCACTACAGAAATAGAGCAAAGTTTTGGCATGGGCACATCTAACTGGCGTCCAGTGCGCATCCCATTGGGTAAAAACTATGGCGAAAGTATCGTACTGCGCGGTCAAATAGACCGTGTCGATGAATATCGAGGACCTCTTGGTCATTATGCGGCAGTGATTGACTATAAATCAGGGGGCACTACGGTGCGAGCTGATGAAATTTACTACGGCTTGAAATTGCAATTAATGACCTATCTATTGGCATTGGAAAAGAATACACAAGATAGAATTGGCACGGCGGCTGCCCTCTATACCTATGTACGGAATCCGCAAGTGAAATTGTCTGAAGTAGTGAATCACCGACGGGCAGAGGAAGAAAAATCGGAAGGACAACAGTTGAAAAACAGTGGATACTTTGTAGACGGTGAAGTGTTACAATCCTTAGATGTGACGAGAGCTTACCAAAGTAATTCCCCTTATGTACCGATTGTTCTGAAAAAGGATGGCACTCCGGATAGTCGCACATCCAAGAGTTTGAAGACGATGGAACAATTTGGACTTATGAAGGAATATACAAAGCAAATAATTTCCAACAGTGGTACACAGATGATGGATGGAGAATTTCCTATCAGTCCCTACCAAAAGGATAAACGGCGACCATGTGAATTTTGTGAGTTCCAAGCCTTATGTCGCTTTGATGGAACTCGCAACAGATATCGCTATATTAAGACCATGACGGAAGAGGAAGCATTGGAGAAGATGGAAGCATTACAAACAGGAGGGGCTACCTATGAAATGGACTGATGCGCAACAGAGCGCCATTGATGCGCCTAGACCGGGGCAGTTACCGTCCCAAACGATCTTGGTGTCTGCGGCGGCGGGGTCCGGGAAAACGGCAGTCCTCGTAGAGCGCATGATACAACGTCTAAAACGGCGGGAGCTAAGTATTCAAGAACTGATGGTGGTGACTTTCACAAAAGCGGCAGCCGCAGAGATGAAAGCCCGTATCGGGGTGAAACTAGCGGAAGAGTTTCAAGCTACCGGAGACGAGTATTTAGAAGAACAATTGAATATGTTGCCGTCCGCCCATATCTCTACGTTGCACTCCTTTTGTCAATGGGTGATCCGCAGTTACTTCTATAAACTAGATATAGACCCGTCTTTCACCATCGGCAATGAAGGGGAATTGGCGCTCATGCGCTACGAGGTGCTAGATGCGATTTTGCTGCAGGCCTATGAACAGGGGCTGTATAACATTTACGATGTGAGTGACATGTTCAGCACCGAACGGTCTGATCAGGTCTTGCGGGAGACCGTGTTTCAAATCTACAACTTTGCCTTGGCTCAAAGTCAGCCTATGCGTTGGTTAGATGCCGTATGTGAAACGTATGAAAGTGCCTTGCACCAGACATTGCGAGAAACTACATGGGGCACCCTATTTTGGGAAGAACAACAACGGCAAATTGAGTATCTATTAGAGCGCTATGAAGAGGCACAGCGCTTGGCTACCCTAGGCAATGGGTTCGACAAATGGATGGATAAGGTCAGTGAACTGCAAACACTGTTACAAGCCATGCAAAAGGCAGACACTTGGGATGCTATGCATGTCGGTGTAGTGGGCATTGGGGGATTTAGCTTCCCCGTACTTCGTGCCACGAAGGCCATGAATGAAAGCGATCCAGCTATCTTGAGTGAAATTAAAGCCATCTTGGCAGAAGGGAAAGATATATTGCAAGCCATGCCGAAAGGTGTCTTTGCTATTACGGAAGCAGATTGGCGAGAGCAAATGGAGTACTTAGTGCCGTTGGTACGAGGTATCATCCAGCTGGTGAAACGATTCCATGAGGATTTTCAGCAGGCAAAGCAAGAAGCGGGTATGATCGATTTCTCCGACTTGGAACATCTATGCTTAGCCTTATTAGTAGACCCAGAATTTACAGAAGAACTCAAGCCATCTGAGGTGGCACTGGAGTTACAGGATACATTCAAAGAAGTGATGGTCGATGAATACCAAGATACGAATGGCGTCCAAGAGGCTATCGTGAATTTAGTATCTCGTGGGGACAATCGTTTTTATGTGGGCGATGTGAAACAGTCGATTTATGGATTCCGTATGGCAGATCCGCAGCTATTTATGGAAAAGTACCATCGGTTTGATCACGATGTGAACAGTGTGGAACGGCGTATCGATTTGTCCCAAAATTTCCGTTCCCATGAAGCGATTCTAAATGTAACGAACTTTATATTTTCGCAAATTATGACCGATGAAGGGGCAGGGCTTACCTATGGTGAGGCAGAAGCTCTCCACACAGGTCGCATCGTAGAAGAGGCGCCACCAGAATGGGTAGGTGGTGATGTAGAAGTGCACGTTCTTTGCTGTGATGAAGACAAGGCACAGACAGACCCTGAAGATGGAGAAGACCTAGAGAACGATGAAAAAGAAATGCTCTTTGTGATCCGTAAAATCCAAGAGTTAAAGAACAATGGCGCCATGGTACAAGATAAAGACGGCACCTTCCGGCTCATGGAATGGCGAGACATTGTACTCTTGAAGCGATCTATCTCTGGGTCAGCGAGCCGAATGATCGACCTACTACGGCGAGAGGGCATCCCTGCCTATGCAGAGGAGAAATCCGGCTATTTCAGTGCCATGGAAGTGCAGTTTGTGCTGTCCTTGTTGCAAATCATCGATAATCCAGAGCAGGACTTGCCTATGGCCATCGTTTTGCAATCGCCTCTTATTGGGATGGATGCCAACGATTTAGGACGTCTTCGTCTGTCTGTAGGGGAGAACAGCTTGTGGAGCGGGTTGCGCCCATTTGTAGAAGCTTCCCAGAATGCAGGATGGATTCGCTTTGTGGACTCCATGGACACCTGGCGGACCATGTCTCGCCGTCAAGGCATTACGGACTTAATTTGGCACATCTACGACACCTTGCATGTGGTAGAATACGTGAGCGCCATGCCAAATGGCTTGGTGCGTCGTGGCAATGTGCTGGCCTTGTATGAGCGAGCGAAACAATATGAAAGTGGCAATTACCGTGGCTTATTCCGGTTCTTGCGCTTTATTGAAAGCTTGCAGGCATCCGGAGAAGATTTAAGCGTTGCCAAAACGGTGAGTGAAGCGGACAATGTGGTGCGTATTATGACCATCCACAAAAGTAAGGGCTTAGAGTTCCCCGTGGTGTTTCTCATGGGCACTCAAAAGGGCTTTAACAAGATGGATTTGAACCGATCCTTGCTATTGCACAAGGAATATGGAGTGGGCTTAAAAGGGTACTTCCCAGACTTGCGTGTGATGTATAGCTCTGTGCCATGGATTTTTGTGCGCCAAGCCTTGGAAGAAAATTTGAAAGCCGAAGAGGAGCGTATCCTCTATGTAGCATTAACTCGGCCTAAAGATAAGTTGTATATCACAGGCTATCGAAAGGGGTCTATCAATGGCTCCACGGACCGACCGGCGACGAAGAAAATGGGCGAATGGGTAGCCCCTGTCTTGCAGTGGGGTGAAAGTGCTTTTACAAAAGAACAGATTCTAGGGTGTAATTCCTATTTAGATTGGATTTTGCGGAGTTTAGCTCGCCATGTTGCAGGAGGCACGCAGTTACGTCAATTTGCGGAGGTAGAAAGCCCGCAATTCCCAGATATACCGTACAAAGATTGTCCTGTATCCTTCCACGTTCATGATGGAAATGATTACAGTGTTTCACAGGAAACACCGTCCGTAGAAGTAGATATTCTAGAACAAGTACGTGCCCAATTACCGGTGGAAGCGCCACCATTGGACCCTGTCGTGATAGATCGGTTGACCTCTGTGTATGCTTATGAAAGCTCTACAGAACGGGCGGGAAAAATTTCTGTATCTGAAATCAAACGGCGCTTTGTGGAGCTAGAAGAATTGGCAAAACAGATGATTGAGCCGGACTATAAGCGTGATACAAGTAGTCATGATGATGAGGAAACGACAGAATCTATCATGCCTAATGCGATGGAACATAGAACAACTGGAAGTACTAATGATACAGAAGATTCCTTACTAGGTACATCAGCTGTGGGTGGGGAGAATCTTCAGGTAGAGGATACCTCAGTAGATCTAGGTCCTTTTGATGTAACTTTAGCCTCTATAAGAGAGTCCACACCGATTCGCAGTGGTGCTCGTTGGGGTACCCTCATGCATGAAGTGATGCAGTGGTTGCCGTTGCAATCATATACACGATCATCTTTGCGACAAGCCTTGGATTTGCTAGCATTACAAGGATACTTGACTGATGAGGAACGGAAGGCGATTAGTGAAAAACGGATTTATGATTTCTTTCAGTCTGATCTAGGGCAACGATTGCTAACAGCACAGAGAGTAGAACGAGAGTTGCCATTTAGTATGCTATTTCCGGCGAACCGTGTGTACTCAGAGATGCTAGACGGGGAAGATCTGTTCCTACAAGGTATAATCGATACAGCATTCCTAGAAGAAGGATGTTGGGTGCTAGTTGACTATAAAACAGACCGTCTTGATGAAGCGGCTTTAATAGAGCGCTATCGCATTCAGCTGATGCTGTATAAAGAAGCCTTAGAGCGATTGACACCATACCCTGTGAAAGAGGTGTATATCTATTCCTTCCGATTGGAGCGGGCTATACCTGTATAAAGTGTGGTTGTAATATTCGTAAGAATAGGAATACCGTTGATAGTTTAGGAATATATTTTATATGCCTTGTAATGGTATTAATAAATATGATTACATACAGAGGTGTAATATAATACAAGGGAAATACAAAAATATATTAGATCTACGAAAGAATAGAGGAACGTTGTGTACATAGTGTCAATGTTCCTCTATTTGTATATGGGAAAGATCTTTTGGAGAGATGCCACTTATTACGTCACACTCTCACAACATAGATATAAAAAAAGGGCCCCGAAGGACCCTTTTCGTAGGAGTTTATTCGTTTTCGTGACCTTTATGCCACCAAGTGATACCTTTTTGTGTTGGTAAAATAGCACGATCGAAGATAGGTTCTTCAATACCTTGAGCTTTTTGATTCATGTAGTCTTTCAGTGCAATAAGTACTAATTTACCTAAACGCAAGATAGAGGTAATATTACAAAGCACTAAGAATGCCATGAACAAGTCAGCTAAGTTCCATACAAGATTCAATTCGGCAATACAGCCAACATAGACCATGATGATGACAAGAGCACGGAACAGGTTGATAGCGAATTTGTTATTTTTCGTCATGTGCGCAATATTCACTTCGCCGTAGAAATAGTTGCCGATAATGGAACTATAGGCAAATAAGAATACGAACAATGCGATGACCGCAGGTGCCCAAGAACCTAATTGTTGACCAATGCTGTGTTGCACTAAAGCAATACCTGTTAAATCTGTGTGCACATAGTCTCCAGATACAAGAACGATGAAAGCGGACGCACTACATACAAGTATTGTATCTACAAACACACCAAGAGCCTGAATTAAACCTTGCTTTACTGGATGGGATACATCTGAAGATGCAGATGCATTTGGTACAGAACCTTCACCGGCCTCGTTGGAGAACAAGCCACGTTTGATACCTTGCATCACAGCAGCACCGATGAAACCGCCTGTTGCAGAATCAATTGTGAATGCTTGTGTAAAGATAGCAGAGATAACAGCTGGTAATACAGTAATATTAGCAATGACAATATAGATAGCAATTAATACATATAGACCAGCCATGAAAGGCACTAAAAATTCCGCTGTTTGGGCAATACGTTTGGCACCACCGAAGATAACGAGGGCGGATAAAGCGGCGACTACAAGACCTGTTGTAGAGGAATCAATGTTCCAAGGTTGTACAGCAATAGCGATAGTATTGGCTTGTACAGAGTTGTAGATTAATCCGTAAGTGACACTGATTAAGATGGCGAATAAAATGGATAAGAATGGGCTATTCAAGCCATGGCGAATGTAATAGGATGGACCGCCACGAAAGGAGCCATCAGGTAAGCGCTCTTTGTAGATTTGGCCTAATGTGTTTTCGATGAAACTAGTAGCCGCACCGAGTATAGCGATGAACCACATCCAAAATATAGCACCAGGGCCACCCAATGTAATAGCAATGGCAATACCGGCGATGTTACCAACGCCAACGTGAGAGGCAACACTAATACAGAAAGCTTGGAATGGGGAAATGTGATGATCACCTTTACTTTTTTCTCCAGCACCAGATTTTAAGATTCGTAACATTTCTGGAATTTCACGAATTTGCACAAAACGAGTGGCAAAGGTGAACCAAATACCAGCAATAATGAGGAGTGCGATAATGATGTTATTCCAGAGGAACCCGTTCACATCGCCCAGGAGTTGAATGATTTGTTCTTGCATAAGGACATCCTTTCTTTACATATGCACATAGATATATTCTATAGTATATCATAGGAAGATAGGGAAATGATAGAAAGTTATAACCATACTAGAAAAATTATAAAAAAACATCTATCCATGAGGGGTAAAAGGTGTTACAATGAATCGATAAATGAATGAAATTGCGTTACTACATCCGAACCCATTCCGTACGGACTAGTGATGCTAGCGGTTTTGACGACACGGATACTTGAAATGACTCAAGTGATGTATGGAAAGGGGATTGATACATGAAAACCACCGCTAAAAAAATGTCTGTATTCCAACTGACATCCATCGTTGCAGCCAATATGTTGGGTGCTGGAATTATTATGCTACCGTCTCAACTAGCACAGGTAGGCACTATTTCTATCCTATCATGGATTATTACGGTACTAGGGTCCTTGACCTTAGCTTATATTTTTGCCCAATGTGGTTTATTTACAAAGAAAGCTGGCGGCTTAGGAGGCTATGTGGAATATGCCTTCGGTAGGACGGGTCATTTTATGGCGAACTACTCCTATGCAGTATCCTTGGTCATTGCCAATGTAGCTATCGCCATATCCATTGTAGGGTATGGAGCCGTGTTATTTGACGTGCCGCTTTCACCATTAGAAGTGAGTTTAGCAACCATCGTGTTGCTCATGGTGGCAGCCCTAATCAATGTGCGTGGCAATAAGAGCACAGGGCGCATTAGTAACATTACCATTTGGGGAACGATGTTGCCAGTCTTGTTTATTGGCGTGTTTGGTTGGTTTTGGTTCGATCCAGAGATGTTTGTGTCTGTTTGGAACCCACAAGAACTGCCCGTATTTGATGCGGTCAGTCAGTCCATTTCCCTCACATTGTGGGGCTTTTTAGGCTTTGAATCGGCGGCAGCCAATGCAGATGCCGTAGAAAATCCTAAGAAGAATGTACCTATAGCGACATTTTTTGGCACTTTGGCAGTAGCCGTGGTTTATATTGTATCCACAAATATTATGGCGGGCATCATTCCTAACATCGAGTTAGTGAATTCCACCGCTCCTTTCGGTCTAGTATTTGCTTACATGTTCAATGGCACAGTAGGTAAAATCGTGATGGCGCTCATGGCAGTGTCCTGTTTCGGGGCCATCATGGGATGGCAATTTACCTTGAGCCGTGTGTTTAAAAGCTGTGCAGAAGCGGGATTCTTTCCCAAGGTATTTGCTCGTGTGAATCGTGTAGATTCCCCTGTGCGCGGTATTATTATTCTCTTGGCGTTGCAAGGTATCTTGGCGTTGATGACTACCGATGAAAGTTTGAATGAACAGTTTGCGCAGCTCGTTAACTTAGCGGTAGTGACAAATGTATTCCCTTACATTCTTTGCTGCGTGGCAGTGAATAAAATGTTATCCATTGAGGGCGCTACCATGGGATTGCGCCGGCTTATCTATGTGATGAGCGCCGTAGCCATTGCCTACGATAGCTATGCGATCTATGCCTGTGGCGAAGTGCCTATCCAAGGGGGCTTGGCGGTGATTATCTTTGGTTATGCAGCGTACCAAGCGGCATTCCATTGGAGACCTCGTCTAGTAAAAGTGGTGGGTAAACATCCAGCGTATAAAAAAATAAAATCAGAGTATACATTATAAGAGTATAAATACATAGAGGAAAGTTGATGCGTTGTAATCAGCTTTCCTCTATTGTAGTTAGGTCTATTTTGTTATAGATTTTTTATAGTTAGAAGGAGTGACAAGGTATTCCTAATCGAGACAGAATCAAGATGATAATTGTTTTATATATTACCTAGATTCTATGTGTGTATAGCACTGGTAGTAACCGTTTTAATAAGGCAGAGAACCCTTTATATTAAGGGGGTTGTTAGCCTTTGCGAAATGAATATTTTAAAACTTGATTTTAAATATCTAGTTATGCTATATTTGAAAAGCAATATACATAATAAAAGTATATGCTAGGTTTGTTGTGATCATGCATTATGCATTTCACATAATACTAATTATAGGTAAAGGACTGACACTTGTGTCAGTCCTTTACTATTAGCATTATGTAACTCTAAAATTCAAAAATCTAAAAGCTAGTATGTATTGAATTTAACATTCTTTGATAGTTAATTCAGCTGTACAATGTGGACAGCGTGTTGCATCGTCAGCAATAGCTTCACGGCAATAGTCACATTTACGGATTTCCACCGGTGCTTCTGCAGGTGTAAATCGTTTAATTTGGCTGATGATAGCGAAAATACAAAAAGCAATGATAAGGAATTCAAAGACTGTATTTAAGAACATACCATAAGCCAAGACAGGGATACCAGCCGCTTTAGCTTCTGCTAAAGTCGCTGGAGCAGTACCAGTAGTTAAAGGGATGAATAGATTAGAAAAGTCCACTCCGCCTAATAATAATCCGATAGGAGGCATAACCACATCGTTTACTAAAGAAGTAACAATTTTACCGAAAGCGGCGCCAATGATAACGCCGACTGCTAAGTCTACTACATTGCCGCGCATGGCAAAGTCTTTAAAATCTTTCAAAAAGCTCATACTAATCTCCATTTCAAAATTCATACAATAAAAAGTATACCATACATTATAATAGAAATATATCGAAAAAGCTAGATGTAATCATGTACATGAAATAGTTGGATACACGACCTTGTATAGATTGTAAAAAAGCTGTCATACCGTTAGACGTTTAGGTCTAGGGATGGCAGCTTTTATATTAACGATGATGATCAACTTCTTGAATGTTTGCATAGTTCCGATATAATTCATTGGGTAATTTAGTAGTAATAATAGACGCCTTATCAATGGTGGCAAAAGTAACAGATGAAATGCGATCAAATTTAGATGGATCTGCTAAGACAAAGGCATTGTGACATTTATGTAATGCTTTTTCTTTCACAGCAGCATCGAGAGGATCTTCTGTGGTAAAGCCAGATTTATAACTTATACCATGAGCACCAAAGAAGCCTTGTGTAAAGTTATAGGAATCTAATTGATTAAGAGCTACACTACCGACAATAGATGATGAAATAGGATTTACAGTGCCACCTAATAAGATGACTTTCATATGCCGCGATGCTAAATGGGTAGCATGATGAATGCCATTAGTCACAAAGGTAGCATTGGTGTGCGGTACATAATGTAACACCATTTCAGTGGTACTACCAGCATCAATGAAGATAAAACCAGAGGAACTGATTAATTCAGAGGCAGCTAAGGCAATAGATTCTTTTGCATCGCGATACATAACGGATTTCGGGATTATATCTATATCCGTTGTGGTATGGTCAATGGTGAGGCTGGCAGCGCCACCGTGGACCTTTTGCAATAAACCTTTACTGTGGAGATAGGCTAAATCTCTGCGTATTGTAGGCGCTGAAGAAGATAAGGCTGTCACCAATTCGTGTACAGTGACCACCCGGTTTTGTTTCAAGCGTCGTAGAATCGCAGAATAACGTTCTTCAGGAAGCATAGTAAAATCACCTCCAATTTATGATTAACCTAATACTGCTTAGGAAAACGTACCTATTATTTTTCCTATATTCATGGTAATATAAATGGCAAATAAATTATAGTAGTCAATGATGGATTTCATCAAAATGTATAAAAGCAAAGGCTATATTTTGCGATAAATTAATAATCCGCTCTGTGCGGACAGGAATTGTATAATACAGATGAGGAGATACGTATGAAAATAACAAAAATGCACGGTTTAGGAAATGATTTTATCGTTTTTTTTGATGATGGTACATTACAATTTGATGTGACGGACATGGCACAACGTCTATGTGATCGTCATACGGGTATCGGAGCAGATGGTCTGGTCATTGTTATGCCTTCTGAGGTGGCAGATGTGCGCATGCGCATTATCAATTCTGATGGCAGTGAGGCTGAAATGTGTGGCAATGGCATTCGCTGTTTTGCAAAATATGCCTACGACCGTAAGATCATTGATAAAGAAGTATTCACAGTAGAAACCCTAGCAGGTATTATGACACCTACCATTATCGCAGACAATGGTGTGGCTAAATTGGTGAAAGTCAATATGGGTAAACCTACATTTTCTGCGAAGGACATTCCTATGGACATAGAATCAGACAAAGTCATAGACTATACTATTGATGTAGACGGCACATCCTATGTGGTGAGTTCTGTACTGTTAGGGGTACCGCATACAGAAGTATTTGTAGAGGATGTAACAGCAGTTCCATTGACAGTATTAGGACCAAAGATAGAAAAGCATCCACTTTTTCCAAAAGGAACAAATGTGAACTTTGTGCAAGTGGTGGACGAGAAAACTGTGAAAGTCCGTACTTGGGAGCGTGGTGCAGGGGCTACATTGGCTTGCGGTACAGGTTCTTGCTCTAGCGCTGTTATGGCTCATGAAAAAGGGTTAACTAGTCGATCTGTAGATGTGGAGTTATACCTAGGTGTTTTACATGTAGATTATGACGAAGATGGCACAGTATATATGACAGGACCTACTACAGAAGTGTTTAGCTTGGAGTTGGAGGATGTCACTTGCTAGATGGGAACTAGCAATAGAATACGCTTCCAATACAAAAGAGGAAAGTTGATTAAGTGGAGTCAACTTTCCTCTTTTTGTATGAGTTATTATGAATTAGTTTTTAGCTGAACTTTCTTTCCAAACTTTTTTACAAATGCTGTCTGTGTCGTAGCATCTAATTTGTCTACGGTTAGAATTAAGCCATCTACATTCGGTGTTGGTGTTACAGCTAGGATGGTGCCATGGGGCTCCAATTGACGATACAAGTAAGCGGCATCGGTTTGTAAATTGTCAAAGTCACCTAAGCTATAACTACCAGTAGTAATGATGTGATTATCTAAGAAGTGCTTGTCTTTAATATAGGCGGTTTCTGCAGTGATAGCTTTCACATCGCTAGAAGATGTAAAGGAAATGACTAATTTACCATCACGCCAGAACATAGCGCCACGATGGTGGAAGTCGTAATTCTCGCCGAATGTTTTCTTGATCAGAGCGCGTGCCGTTTCTTCCATTTGTTGTTGCTGAATTGTGTGCTGAATGGCAGTAGCTTCTTTAGAGAAAAGTAAACGATATGTAATTTCTGCAGCTTCACCACGAGTGATATATTTTTCTGGATTGAATAAGCCTTTTGTACTGTAATTGATGAATCCCCATAAAGCTAGTTCACGTACTGATGATTGAGCCCAAGGAGCGATAAATTTCTGATCACTAAAGTAGATGGTATCGAGAGCTGTTGGATCTTCAGTACGATATCCTTGGTAGTGTAAAAACTTATCAGCAACCACGGCAAATTCTTGGCGAGACATATATTGTTCTGGACGATACGTATTGTCACCATAACCGCTGATAATATTAGCTCTTGCTACACTTTCAATAGCTAGAGAAGACCAACGGTCGGAAGTGATGTCTGAAAATGAACTAGCTAACATAATAGATGGAGTTTCTCCAATCATATTGCTAAATAAAGAGGCAGCTTCCTCACGAGATAGTGGGTCATTGGGTTTGAATGTGCCATTGCGATATCCACTCATTATACCTTCTTTTGTCATTTTAGTAATTGATTCATAAGCCCAAAAGTTACTAGGTACATCAGTAAATCGATATTTTTGTACTCGATCAAAGGTAGAAATCGTATTTGGTTGAGAATATGTAAATGTGTTAGGTGTGGTTACCATAGTGCTTGTAGATAGTGAGTTGCTAGTTTGTGCTTGTAATAATACTACAGGCAATGCAGTTAGCAATAGTGCAGAATAAATGCGTTTCATGGTGTGCCTCCGAATTAGGAAACTAAAAATGTTTTACTATATGTATCATACCATATTTGAAAGATTCACTCCATGCGAAAAGAGTGATATTTATCAATGAATTTACTATAGAAAAAGTTGAATTATAGAGCGATGGTTATCTCTTTCATGAGTTTTGGTTATAGTACTAATTTTAAGTAGGAATTAGAGACTGAAAAGACATGTGTGTTTTAATAGAAGATTTGATATGTATTAAAATACATAAAAATTATATAATCCTTGATGTTATAAGGATTGATGAGACTAGGGAAAACGTGTGATTTTTGCTACAAATGAGTTGGTTGATAATGACTAACAAAATGGTATAAAATGGCTTCTTGCTAATATTGCAAGTCTTTTGTAATTACAGAAAAATTACTATATAATAAAATTATCGGAAAACTATTTAGAACCTACTGTTCTAATAGTACATAGATGGAAAACGATTGTTGCATTTCGCCAATCAAGTGATAGTAGTTTACTTTAAAGTTGAGGATGTGAAAAAATGAAAATTCATTTATTTCAACAATGTTTGATTGATATGTTCTACCCTCATGTAGGCATGGCAGGTGTAAAGGTTCTTGAAAACCTTGGCTGCGAATTAACAGTTCCTAAAAAGCAAGTGTGCTGTGGTCAGATGTTTGTTAACTCCGGTTACAACGAAGCTGCAAAAGGAGCTATCAAAAACACAATTGAACAATTCGAAAATGCTGACTATGTAGTGAGCATGTCTGGCTCTTGTGCGTTCGCAATTCGCGATGAATATCATCATATTTTAAAAGATGAACCAGAATGGTTAGCACGAGCTGAAAGATTGAGCTCAAAAATTTATGAGTTCACACAATTCATCGTTGACGTGTTAGGAGTAACTGATGTGGGTGCTCGCTTTAATGATAAAGTGACATACCATAAATCTTGCCACGTAACACGTTTGATGGGAATCAAAGAACAACCTATGAAACTGTTAGCAGGCATTCAAGGTTTAGAATACTTACCATTGCATCGTGCAGAACGTTGCTGTGGATTTGGTGGTACTTTCACAGTAAAAAATCCTGAAATTTCCGCTGTTATGACACGAGAAAAAGCATTAAATATTGCTGATTCTGGTGCTAACATTGTAGCAGGTTCCGACATGGCTTGCTTGATGAATATTGAAGGTATGTTAGATCGACTTTACAAAGAAGGCGAAATTGATCGCCATATCCGCGTAATGCATATTGCGGAATTATTGAATAGTCGATAGGAGGAGTCACCATGAGTAATATTATGTACGATAAACGCCCGTTTAAGACACGCGTTAATGATGTGTTTGCTAATGACTTCAAAGTAAAAGCCATTCAAACAGTACAGGATGTGTTCTATGAAAAACGTAAAGCTGTAGTAGATCAAGTAGCTGAATGGGAAGAGTTCCGTAATGAATCTGCTGATTTGCGTGACCATGTATTGGCTAATTTGGATTACTATTTAAACCAATTTGCGGAAAATGCTGAAAAAGCTGGTGCTCATGTGCACTTTGCAGCTGATGATAAAGAAGCAACAGCAATTTGTATGGAAGTACTTCGTGCAAAAGAAGCAAAAATGGTTGTTAAATCTAAAACTATGGTTTCTGAAGAAATCGGATTAAACCATGAATTAATTGAAGCAGGAATCGAAGTAAACGAAACTGACTTGGCAGAATTTATTTTGCAAACAGCAGACTTCGACCCTCCATCTCATATCGTAGTACCTGCATTGCATTTTGAACGTAACCGTATTCGTGATACATTTGCGAAAAAATTAGGTTATGAAGGTACTGAAAATCCAGAAGAAATGACTCGTTTCGTACGTCGCTATATTCGCGATCGTTTCTTGCGTGCTGACGTAGGTTTCACTGGTTGTAACTTCGGTGTAGCTGAAACAGGTACTATTACTATCGTATCTAACGAAGGTAATGGTCGTATGGCAAGCTCCATGCCTAAAACGCAAATTGCATTGATGGGTATGGAACGTTTGGTGCCTAACTTCGCATCTTTGGATGTGATGATGGAAATGTTGATTCGTTCCTCTGTAGGTGCTAAAATTTCCAACTACTTCTCCATGATCACAGGTCCTGCTCGTGAAGGGGAAGCAGACGGTCCAGAAGAATTACACATCATCATCATTGATAACCGTCGTTCTGGTATTTTAGGTGGCGATTTTGAAGAAATGTTACGTTGTATCCGTTGTGGTGCATGTATGAACATTTGCCCTGTATATCGTCATATTACAGGTCATGGTTATGGCTCTATCTATCCAGGTCCAATGGGTGCTGTATTAACTCCACTATTGGTTGGTTATGAAGAAGCTGGCGATCTTCCTTACGCGTCCACATTGTGCGGCGAATGTTGGGAACACTGCCCAGTTAAGATTCCATTGCATGAATTATTATTGAAACATCGTCAAGTGATTGCTGATAAATTACAAATGCGTCCAGCCCTTGAACGCAGTATCTTCCACACAGTGGCAGGTGTATTTGCGAACTCCTTCTTGTTCGATATGGGTACCAAAATGGGTGCTATCGGCATGAAATTAATGAGTAACAATGGACATATGGCAGATTGGACAAAAGTATTACCAGTAGTTGGTGGCTGGGTGAAAGCAAAAGACATGGGCTTACTCAAAATGAGTAAATTCCGTGATGAATATGCAAAACACGTAGCACAAAAGGGAAAGGAGAAATAAAATGGATCAAGCAAAAAAACAAGCCTTTTTAGGTCGCCTATCTCGTGCGTTAGGCCGTGACTCTATTCCTACATCTGTAACACCTTTTGATTTTTCAAAAGGTCCTCAAGAAACTATGTATTCTGAACTTAGCCATGAGCAAGTAGTACAGATGTTTAAAACAGAAGCAGAACGTTTAGGCACTAAACTTATCGAAGTAGAAGAGTCTCAACTAGCTCAAGCATTAGTGGATGAAATTGTTGTTCGTGGTGGCGGCAGTGTTGTGTATCCTAAATCTGCAGAAGTAGAAACATATGGATTAGAAGCTGCTTTCAAACAATTAGGAGAAGACCAAGCAACATTCTATCAATGGGATGCTACGAAAGGTCGTGAAGCGAACATCAATGTGGCGAAGGATTCTAATATTGGTATTACATTCCCAATCTTGGGGATTGCAGAAACAGCAACAGTAATCCAACCAAGTACAGAAGAATCTGGTCGTTCCCTAGGGTTATTGCCATTGACTCATATCTCTGTGTTACGTACTGAAAATATTCATCCACGTATGACACAAACGATGGCAGAATTAGCAAAGATCTATCGTAATGATCCAGCTAAGTTCCCTACCAATGTAGTTCATATCTCTGGTCCATCTAACACAGCAGATATCGAATTAGTTCGTGTAGTAGGTGTTCATGGTCCAATCAATGTAACATTCATCTTAGTTAAATAAGAGATATAGTTCATAAACAATTAGGATATAGGGTAGTTGATAGGTATATCAACTATCCTATATTTTTATTTTATAGGTTATTATTAAGTCTTGCTGGCAGCAAGTGTTTCTATACTAAATATGAAGTGTCCGTGTCATAATAGATAGTATATTTGACAAAAGACCTTTTTTTCGTATACTTAAAGATAATATATTTACAAGTTTAGTTTTATAGCTATCATAGAATGTAATTGTATGTGGATTAGCTATTATATACTGTACGTTAGTTATAGCAACATAGTTATAGGAAAGGAATAATGTATGTTATTAGCAGAAGAAAAAGTTGCCACAGCCACAGCGGCAGGCGCTGAAAAGGTAGCAGAGCATGTAGAGGAAAGTATTTCCTTTGTTAATCATGTGCAATCCTTATTACTGGAATATTTACCTAGTATTATTTTGGCCATCATCGTGTTGATTATAGGCCGCTATTTAGCTTTATTTGTAAGACGGTTGTCAGTGCAATTGATGAGTCGCACCGGTTATGATCAAACGGTGCGCAGCTTTGCGTCTCAAATTATTTACTACACTATTTTGTCCATAGTCGTGCTGTCAGCTTTGTCTTTAGTGGGATTTCCGACGAATAACTTCTTGGCAGCTTTTGGTGCCTTCGGTATCGCCATTGGCTTGGCATTACAAAATAATATGTCCAACTTAGCATCGGGATTGATTATCTTGGCGTTTAAACCGTTTAAAGCTGGGGATTTAATCTCTGTAAACGGTGTGGAAGGGTCTGTGAAAGCCATCCATCTCATTAACACTGCCATTGCAACGAAAGAAAATCGTATTGTATTTATCCCGAACTCGGCTATTACGTCCAATAACTTGATGAACAGCAACTATGAACTAACACGCTATATTACGTTTGTCTTTGGTATTAACTATAATGCGGATCATCATCGGGCCATTGAGATTATCAAAGAAATTCTTGCGAGCACAGGCAAGGTTCATAATATGGATACCTTAGAAATCGGTATCAAAGAATTTGGCGATAGTTCTGTGAACATTGTTGCCTATCCTTTAATTAACGCCAGTGATTTCAGAGAAGTCTATTATGGTGTTATGTCCGATGTGAAAGATCGTTTTGATGCAGAAGGCATCGATATTCCGTATCCTCAACGTGTGGTACATATGGCTAACTAATAGCCTAAGAGAATCCTATTCCGTACCCGCAAGATATAGGTGGGTACGGAATATCCAAGGGCAATGCGATTCCATGCCTATCATGTATAGTGCATATGGTAAATAATACACTAAGACGATGGCATACTTGTTTACGTCGATTCGTACTCAATGAAGAGGAGGCAATCCTATGAATGAAAATATATATGAGTCTATGAAAGCTGCTGTAGCAGAATTGGCTACGACAGCAAAACTGCAAGAAGGTAAACTACTGGTAGTAGGATGTTCCACTAGCGAAGTGAGAGGTGGTCATATTGGTAAGGATTCCTCTCTCTCTGTGGCATCAGATTTGTTTACAGCGTTGTCTGAAGTACAAGATGAATATGGCTTTGACATAGCAATTCAATGTTGTGAACATCTCAATCGGGCCTTGGTAATGGAACATCATGCCGCAGAGGCTAGAGGCTATGAAGAAGTAAATGCTGTGCCTACGCAACATGCAGGAGGCTCCATGGCAACTACAGCCTATGCAACTTGGTCGGATCCTGTGGTGGTAGAGCATGTAAAGGCTGATGCAGGCATCGACATTGGAGATACTTTTATTGGTATGCATCTAAAACATGTGGCAGTGCCTGTGCGATTAAGCGTAAAAGAAATTGGAGCAGCTCATGTAACAGCAGCTCGTGTGCGGCCTAAATTTGTAGGGGGAGATCGAGCGCAGTATAATGAAGCGTTAAAGTAAGAACTGTGAGGTAATTATGGAATTTTATACCTATGCTTATGTGGTGCAACGAGGAGAGTTTACATCTCTGTTGCAATACATTATGACATCTATTTTATTAGTAGCATTGCTAGTAGTAGGTGTAAAAGTTATGTATAATCGTTTTGATACTAAGTTCCGTGACTTGGGCATTATCATTGTATTGGGGCTTGTATTTTTATTAGGATTGCAAGTTAATGATTATACTCGTGATGCTAATAGTGCAGAAGAATCGATCTATATGGTACAATTCTTAAATAATTTAAGTGAACGTGCCGATGTACCTAAGGATAAGATTCGCGTTAATACATTGCGCGTGCAAGATCGTATGATAGTCAATATCGAGGAAGCCTATTTTGAGGTGACTTTTACTATGAATAAAGATGGCTATTCTTTGCGACCTGTGGAGATGATCAACAGTAATCCTAAGGTGGTAGATGTGAAGAAGGATGGGCAATAATATGTTAACAGGATATACATTAGTATTTATTAAGCTAGCCCTTGGTATTTTAGCTCTCATTTTACAAATGAACTTGATGGGTAAGGGAAACTTGGCGCCGAACTCGGCTTTAGATCAGGTACAAAACTATGTACTAGGTGGTATTATTGGTGCTGTTATCTACAGTGAAAGCATCGGCATCTTACAATTCTTCCTGGTATTGATTGCTTGGACGATTGTAGTTATGGGCTTACGTTTTCTTAGCGCTCATGTGCGATGGATTAAGACACTTATTGATGGACGACCTAGCATTGTCATTGATCGGGGGAAGATTCGTGTCGGTGAATGTTTGAAACGTGGTCTTCGAGGTAGTGATTTACAACTGAAACTTCGTAGCGCAGGAGTGACCCTCGTCAGTGATGTACGCCGTGCGGTACTAGAACAGAATGGTCAATTGACGCTAGTTATGAATGGTGACGATATCATTCGCTACCCTGTTATTGTAGATGGCGTAGTAGATCCAGATATTCTAGACCTAGCCGATAAAGACATGGCTTGGTTGGAAGAAGAAGTGCGAGATCAAGGATATTCCATTAGGGATATCTATGTAGGAGAATACTCCAAAGGAGATTTAATCCTGCACCCCTATGAAGGGCATCGAGTATAATCCCATTGTATGTTAGAATAGAATGGTGTATACTTGGAGCAGAAAGATATAAGAAGTTAGAGCATTCTTTCATAAACTCAAAAAAGGACGGTGGCAGCCGTCCTTTTTTCTTTCTATTTTCTATTCTTATAATACTTCAGAATTGCATATGTCAAAAAAATAACAATCAATCCTTGTAGAATAGGGACAAGAAAACTAGTACATATAAAGGGATACTTAAGAGATAATTATTAAATTAACTCTGTTATAATAATAGCATCTAATGTGTAGCACAATTTATGATGGATTAGGTATATACCCTTGAATAGGGATAGAAAAACATGTATAATAATAGGGTAATAGCATTGGAATATGACAGTTCTATGGGGCTTGTGCAAGGAGAGCCTGTGAACCATGTCAGGCCTTGATTGGAGCAGCATTAAGCGGTTACTCTCTTGTGCCACGAGGAAACCTATAGGGCTGTCAGATTCGAGTGCTATGGTAAAGCAGCTAGCTTAGCTGCTTTTTTTCATATCTTAAGGGAAAGGAGGGACTATGAGTTATTTAGCGTTATATAGACGATGGAGACCAAAACAGTTTACAGATGTTGTAGGTCAACATCATGTGTCGGATACATTACAACGAGCTATTCGTGAAGATAAAGTGGCCCATGCCTATTTATTTGCTGGTCCTAGAGGTACGGGCAAAACGAGTATGGCAAAAATATTTGCGCGCGCTATTAACTGTGAACAGGGACCTACAGATACACCTTGTGGTCAGTGTGAATCGTGCCAGCAAATGTTACAAGGACAAGCCTTGGATGTGATCGAAATTGATGCGGCTTCCAATCGAGGTATTGATGAAGTGCGTGCCTTGCGGGAACAGGTGAACTTCTTACCTGTAGTAGGTCATAAAAAAGTATTTATCATTGATGAAGCCCATATGCTTACCAATGAAGCATGGAATGCCTTGTTGAAAACGATCGAGGAACCGCCAAGCCATGTGATGTTCATTTTTGCCACAACAGAATCGGAGAAATTACCGGTTACTATTTTATCTCGTTGTCAGCGGTATACATTCCGCCGTATTACAGCAAAAGATATTACAGCCCATTTATTGCATGTGGCGAAGGAAAGCAATATCTCTCTTGACCCTGCGGCGGCACAAGTGATTGCAGTCCATGCAGATGGTGGGTTACGGGATGCCTTGAGTATTCTGGATCAATGTTCCGGTATGACCTCAGATATGATTACAGCTCCTTTAGTAGAATCTATGATTGGCTTAGTGAGCAAATCTTGGGTGCTAACTATGGTAGATATATTGAAATCCGGTAATGGAGCGGCTTTACTGCAAGCTGTAGATGAAGCGCTACAAATGGGGCGTGATGCTCGTCAAATTGTAACGGCCTTAGTAGAACATCTGCGAGCTATGATTGTGGCGAAAGTATTACCTGAGGCGGAAGAGCTATTAGCTTATGATACGCATAAAGAGCGATTATTGGCGCAGGCCAATGCGTTATCTATGGAGGAGATAGGACGCTATATCAATGTATTACAAACGGTGCAAAATAACGCAAAACAAGTAGATAACCCACGAGTGATTGTAGAAATGGGATTGCTTTCACTCTTGCAATTAGGTGGCGGTACCTACCAAACCTTGGAAGGTCGCATGACGACGATGGAACAATTTGTGAATCGTCAAGAAGATACATTGCTCCAAAAGTTGAATGAGTGGGCGGAACAACGACCTGTAGTTGCCAGCTCTGTGGTAGAACCTGCACTACCTGTGTCGGATATGGATGTATATGATGGAGTCTTGGAGGATATTCCTCATCCAGTAGAGGATGAGGTGTTGTTGCCACCTGTCTCACCAGTGAGAGCTAGAACTGTAAAAGCAACATCCCCGTTACCACCTCCTCGTGTAGCTAAAGTGGCCGATTCTATTGGTAAAAGCTCCTTGCCACCACCATTACCGAAGAAAGCATCTCCATCGGTAAAGCCTAAAACGGCGACATTTGACACGGCGCAAGAGCGAACCGTAGGGCAGGGGATGGTGAGTCCTCATGAATATAGCACGATTTTAGCAAACGTGATAAAATGGTTGAGAGGCAAGAACTATGGATTGCTAAATACGATCTATCAGCAAGGAACCTTGGTGTACTTAGATCAAGAGCAAGCTATCTTGGTGTTTCCTACGCCTATTGCAGGACCTATTCTGGTGCAACCGCAACATGTAGAATGTGGGAAGAAAGCGTTTCAACAAGTGATAGGACGGCCGATTGTGGTGAAAGCCATCGATAAGAAGGACCCTAAACTGCAGGTATACTTAGAGGCAGCAAAATCCTTTGGAGGGACTTTACAGCAAAGCGGACAGTCGCAGGTACAACCAACGGTACCGACTCCTGTGGTGAAAGGTACTAAAGAAACTGAAGGGATAGGACAACCAATTGTTGCGGCGCAAGGAACGATACCGGTGACAGCTGATGAGGAGATGCCAACTGTATCTGTAGAAACATCGAGGCCTGACAGTGGGAAACCCACTTATGTAGGGACAAACACCACTTCAAAGGTAGGTGCTGGTAGTGATCCGACCAATGTAGAGGGTATTATTGATGACTTTCTCACAGTCTATGAGAATCCAGAGGAAGTATTAAACCCCTACTATCAGGAAATGGGGAAAGGCATGCTTTCAGAAGAAGACATAGACGAGATACGGACATTGCCGAAATGGTCTTCAGCCGAGGCCAGTGATGAAGAAAAACAAGAAACTCTACTCTATGATGCTTTACAACACATGGAGGCTAGCGGGTATGATATTTATGTGAAAGAAGTAGACGATTTGTCTAAGTAATGAAGGAGGTTCACTATGTTTGGTGGCGGTAATATGCAAGGTATGTTGAAAAAAGTTCAAAAAATGCAAAAAGATATGGAAAAAGCACAAGAAGAAATTAAAAACACCGTGGTAGAAGCATCTATCGGTGGTGGTGCTGTATCTGTAACAATGAATGGAGAACAAGAAGTATTGTCCATTAAAATTGCTCCTGCTGCAGTAGATCCAGAAGATGTGGAAGCATTAGAAGATTTAATTTTAGCAGCTGTGAATGAAGCGAACCGTAAAGCAAAAGAAGTGGCAGAGAAAAAATTAGGGGCTGTCACAGGAAACTTGAAACTTCCTGGAATGCCAGGTATGTTCTAATATGACAAATCCTTTAGAACGATTAGTAGAAGAGTTGCGTCGCCTACCAGGTGTGGGGGCTAAATCGGCTAGACGATTAGCATACCATCTCATTGAGGCAGATGCAGAAGATGTACAACGCTTGGTAGAAACCATCCTTGCAGCGAAAGAAGCGACTCATAGATGTTCCCAATGCTTTAATTTATCAGCTCAAGATCCTTGTGAGTTTTGTGCTAGCTCTAAACGGGACAGATCGATGATTTGTGTGGTGGAAACATCCCGTGATGTCATCGCCATCGAACGCAGTGGTGACTATAAAGGGCTATACCATGTGTTGGAAGGGGCTTTGTCCCCTATTGATGGGGTAGGCGTAGAAGACATCCGCTTGAAAGAGCTCATGTTGCGCCTTCAAGATAATACAGTGCAAGAGGTTATCATCGCCACAGATCCTGATGTAGAAGGGGAAGCAACGGCTCTATATATTGCTCGATTATTGCAACCTACGGGGATTAAGGTCACTCGTATTGCCCGTGGTATTCCTGTAGGCGGGGATATTGAATACGCTGATGAGGTGACCTTGAGCGGTGCTGTATTACATCGTCAAGAAATGAGGTAATGATGGATTACGTATTACAAGCTGTAGTAGCTATTGTTGTAGCTTGGATGATTATTAAGGTAGCATGGTTTACCATCAAACGGGTAGCAACCAATGTCTTTTTAGGTATGATTACCTATGCAGTGATTACAGAAGTATTCCATATTCCCTTGGATATGAATATTATGTTGTGGGCACTAACAGCCGTGTTAGGGCCTATACCAGTGCTAGGATTAGCGTACTTTCATTGGTGAAATAAGGAGCAACTATGCAATCAAATACTGTGGTACTTAATGACATTCAACAACAAGTTGTACAGGAATTAGATAGAAATATTGTATTGCTAGCTTCTGCAGGAACGGGAAAAACAAATACATTGTCCTATCGGGTGGCACATATCTTGGAAACGGGACGTGCCACTGGGGATCAAATTTTGTGTTTAACATTTACGAATAAAGCGTGTCGTGAAATGAAAGAACGCATGATTGCGATTGTAGGACAAGAGGCACAAGCTGTGAAAGTATCTACGTTTCACAGCTTTTGTTATACCATTTTGCAAGAAGAAGCAAAATTACAAGAAGATTTGTTTAAAGAATTTCTCATCTTTGACGAAGAAGATGTAGAGGAATTGTTGAGTGAATGTTTGCCGAATCTTGTGAAAGCCTATAGTGAAGAGCAAGGTCTTATGGCACTCAAAATACATGCCAAAACGATTCGCGAGGTTATCAGCGAAGTGAAAGAGCATCGATCGAAGTATCAATATTATTCTGCTAATATACAAGAGGATTACGCACGGACAATCAAGCGTATGCAACGGGAACAGTCCGTTTGGTATAGCATCATGTCAGAAGATACTGCCGAATTTTTAGAAGAAAAAGGGCTACAAGTATTGATGGAATACGAATGGCGATTACGTTCGTTGAATGGGCTAGATTTTGCAGATTTAATTACGAGGGTACACCAAATCTTTCAGCGCCCTGAGGTAGCTAATCGTTGGCGTCAGCGCTATTCCTATATTGCAGTAGATGAAATGCAAGACACTAGCGAGTTAGAATATGAAGTGATGAACACCATGTGGAAGGGTAACCATATTTTGCTCTGTGGGGATTACTTTCAAACTATTTATGAATGGCGTGGTTCTAATCCGATTACATTAATCGATCGGTATCGCAGAGAGTATAATCCTATAGAATTAGTGTTTGATACAAACTATCGGTCTAATCAGATGCTGTTTAAGGGAGCCTTTTCCATGCTGAAAGATATGTTCCCTCAGCGGGTGCGAGAGTTGTATCAAAAAGAACCGAAAGCGATGGCCACACAGCAAGGTGAGCCTATTTCGATATATGCTGCTGCAGATGCTCAGGATGAGGCTAGGTATATATTTCAATCTATTCAACAGCTGAGAAGTGGCGAAGAAATGCCCCCTGTAGGAATTTTGGTGCGCACCAATAAACAAGCCGTACGATTAAGTGAACAATTTAAACGATGTAATCGACAATTGCCAGAAAAGATGCAACTAAAATTTATTTTGGCAGATGAATTAAAATTTTTCCGACGTTTAGAAATTAAGGATGTATTGGCATTTTTTAAATGCTTAGTGAACCCTTGGGATTTGATGAGTACAAAACGGATCATTCGAACCTTTGTCAAAGGAGTTGGTGATAGGCGCATAGAGGAATTAGAAAGCACAGCAGTGAGAAAAACTGGGTTGCGGATCACCGATTTTATGAGTACAAATATCTTTACACGAGAGCCTTATGAACAATTAGAAAAAGGGCTAGTGACTAAAGATATCATTGTATTTGATGTGGAAACGACAGGTGTAAATATACTGGAAGATCGCATTGTGCAGATGGCAGCTATCCGCATCGATGAAGAAGGCAATACCATTGATACCTTCGAACGATTTATCAATCCCGGCGTGCCTGTAGGGGATTCAGAATTAGTCCATGGCTTTAGTGATGCGCACTTACAAAAGGTTGGTGGTGATGCACGAACTGTACTGGAAGCATTCAGACAGTTTGCTGATGGGTTCATGATTGTCGGTCATAATGTGCAGTACGATATGAGCATATTAGAGCAAGAGTGTAGCCGACATGGTGTAGCTATGCCAAGGGTACAAGCCATCTATGATACCTTAGACATATATCGTCGGTTCTATCCGAATTTGCCGAACCACAAGCTAGAATTTTTAAGTGGATACTTTCCCATTGATCATCAGTCTACTCATAATGCCATGGATGATATTATAGCGACGGGTAAATTATTGGTGTATGCTATGAAAGAAAATATCCTGCCTACGAAAGTACAGCGTATGGCATTTATAAATAAATATAGAGATACATTTGCCAATATTGCTGCCTCTATGGATACTTTACGAAGTAAGTGGACTACGAGTAAATCTACAGAAATTCTTGCCTATATTATGAATGATATGGGCCTAGTGGAACACTATCAGAAGAAAGTAAAAGAAGATCCCACTGGGGAACGTAGATTAACTAGTATTCGCGAACTATACCGCATCATGAAAGAGTTAGAAGCGGAACATCCATACTATGTAGGCCGTGATGGTGTGAAAGAGATATTAGAAATGTCTGCTCTTCACTCGGGAGAGGGCATGTTCCGACGAAAAGGAGACAGTCGTATCCCCATCATTACGGTCCATCAAGCCAAAGGCAGTGAATTTGAGAATGTCTTTATTGCTAGTGCACATGATGGGGGACTTCCGTTCTACTTTGCGGTTAAAGATGGTAAATTAGAAGAAGAAAAACGTATTTTTTATGTAGCATTAACTCGTGCTAAGAAACACTTGACCATTACCTATGCAAAGGTGAATGCAAATGGGTATTGGCAACAACCAAGTCGATTCTTATCGTCCATTCCAGAAGAATTTATAAAGCGGTTGGGCTCATCATAAAGATATGGGAATTTGTAGGGAATAACTACCCCAATGTTTTCAATCTATGCTATAATAAAGTGTAAATAGTGTACGTTAGGCGCCTATTTACGAAGGTAATACTAATAATGGAAGAACTTTCAGAGCGATGACTTAATGTAGTCATTACGATAGAAAGTTCTATGATGTAATGGAGGCAATTCATATGGGAACCAATGTAGCAACAAGTATGGTAATTGGCACACAATGGGGCGATGAAGGTAAAGGTAAAATCGTTGATTATTTATCTGAACGCGCTGATGTGGTAGTACGTAGCCAAGGTGGTAATAATGCAGGTCATACAGTAGTCGTAGATGGTAAATCTTTCGCATTGCGTTTATTGCCTAGCGGTATTCTTTACGATGATAAAATGAATATCATTGGTACTGGTGTCGTTGTGGACCCTAAGGTATTGTTGGAAGAAATTGCAAACCTTGAAAAAGAAGGTAAAAGTGCAAAATCCTTATATATTTCTGACCGTGCTCACGTGATTTTACCGTATCATAATCGTTTAGATGAAGCGGAAGAATCTGTGAAAGGCGATGCTAAAATCGGTACTACAAAAAATGGTATCGGTCCATGCTATGCAGATAAAGTAAATCGTATTGGCATTCGCATTTGCGATTTAATGGATCCAGTTGTATTTGAGAAGAAACTTAAATTCAACGTAGAATTGAAAAATAAAATGTTAACAGCCGTATATGGTTTTGAGCCAGTTAACTTTGAAGAAATTTTAAAAGATTACTTAGGCTATGCAGAACAATTACGTCCATTTGTAAAAGATACAAACTTTGCCGTGATTGATGCTATCAAAGGTGGTAAAAAAGTATTGTTTGAAGGGGCCCAAGCAACGATGCTTGACCTTGATCATGGTACATATCCATTCGTAACTAGCTCTCATCCAGTGGCAGGCGGTGCGTCTGTGGGCGCTGGTGTAGGTCCTAACTACTTAAAAAATATCTTTGGCGTAGTAAAAGCATACTCTACTCGTGTGGGTGAAGGACCATTCCCATCTGAACTATTAGATGAAACTGGTGAATACCTTCGTCAAACAGGTCATGAGTTTGGTACGGTTACAGGCCGTTCCCGTCGTTGTGGTTGGTTAGATTTATCGGTTGTAACCTATGGCGCCGCATTGAACAGCTTGGATTATTTAGCCATCACTCGTCTTGATATTCTAGATGGATTAGATGAAGTGAAAATTTGCGTAGGTTACACACGCAATGGTGAGCCTGTACAAGGATTCCCTGCTAGCTTAGATGTATTAGCAGAATGTGAACCAGTATACGAAACATTCCCCGGTTGGAAAACAGATATTTCCGGTATCCGCAAGTATGAAGAATTGCCAGAAGCAGCACGTCGTTATGTAGAACGCATTGCAGAAGTAACTGGTGTACAAGTAGGTATTGTATCTGTAGGTCCTGGTCGTGATCAAACTATCGATCTAGTGAATGTATTTGCATAATATATGTGTTATAAAAAGACCCTGTATAGGGTCTTTTTTACGTTGTAGTGGAAATAAAGATTAGTTATGCAAAAAATGCAAGAATAGAAAAAATGATGGTTATCTTGATAAAAAATAATCATTGTAATATAAAGAAATTAAGAATAAAAAATTAATTAACAATTGTATTTGCGGATATTAGGTTAATAAATATTCGCAAAGTCTAAACTTTATTGAGATGTATTGTCAATAATTTGTATTATGATATAAATGGAAAGATGTTATATTTTGATATATAATGCTACTTTTGTATATCTAAATAAATGTGACTATAAATGCATTTTTTAAGATGGAATGTAAATAACATTCTATAGGATATAGTATATTAGCGGTTTAATAGGTTAAAATATAACAAATTGCTATAATAGAAATAGTTAATTAAGGTTGAATTAAATTGTCATTCGTTGTAAGATTAGTACGAAACGGCTACTGTATATTTTTATATCCATAGCTACCATGTCGACAATGGTTTTCAATAATTATATCTATTCATAGTATGCAATAGGAGGCTTTATTATGAATCACTTACACATTGCGTTCTCTCATGATGCATTACAAGATTTTGAGGATTCTATTACTCGTTTTGCAGTGACCTTAGATGAAACTGATTTTTCTGATGTAGCTGCGATTGTGATTACTGATACAGATCATGAAGAAGTACTAAGCAATCCATTGATTGAAGCTCTTCGTATTCCTGTATTCTTAGTGAAAAAAGATGCGAACTCCACCGTTAAACCTGAATTTGTAGGTAAGATTACTCGTGTAATCGATGCTAATGAAGTGAATTACGAATTATATGTAAAACAAATTGAAGCGGCAGCTAAAAAATATGAAGAAGATATGTTGCCTCCATTCTTCCGTGCGTTGGCAGATTATGTAGAAGACGGTAACTCTCAATTTGACTGTCCAGGTCATCAAGGAGGACAATTCTTTGCACGTCATCCAGCGGGTCGTGCATTCTATAATTTCTATGGTGAAAACGTATTCCGTAGTGACCTTTGCAATGCGGATGTTAAATTAGGGGATTTATTGATTCATGAAGGCCCAGCTTGTGATGCACAGCAACATGCAGCGCAAGTATATAATGCAGACAAAACATATTTTGTGTTAAATGGTACATCCTCTGCTAATAAAATGGTATTAAATGCACTATTAGCCCCTGGAGATATTGTTTTATATGATCGCAATAACCATAAATCTATCTCTCATGGTGCACTAGTACAAGCTGGTGCCACTCCTGTATACTTAGAAACGGCTCGCAACCCATTTGGTTCTATTGGCGGTATTTTGGAACATTGTTTCAATGAAGAATATATCCGTAAATTAGTAGCAGAACAAGATCCTGAAAAAGCAAAAGCAGAACGCCCTATTCGTTTAGCTGTAATTCAATTAGGTACATATGACGGAACTATCTATAATGCTCGTCAAGTAGTCGATAAAATTGGACATTTATGTGATTATATCTTGTTTGACTCTGCGTGGGTTGGTTATGAACAATTTATTCCAATGATGAAAGATTGCAGTCCATTATTATTAGAGCTAGGACCTAATGATCCTGGTATTTTGGTTACACAATCTGTTCATAAGCAACAAGCTGGATTCTCTCAAACATCTCAAGTACACAAAAAAGATTCTCACATCAAGGGGCAAGAGCGCTATGTAAATCATAAACGCTTGAACAACGCATTTATGATGCATGCTTCTACATCTCCATTCTATCCATTATTTGCAGCTCTTGACATTAATGCGAAAATGCATGAAGGAGAGGCTGGTAAATTATTGTGGAAAGATTGTGTAGAAACAGTCATCGATGCTCGTAAAGCAGTCCTTAAAAACTGTAAATACCTTCGTCCATTAGTACCACCAGTTGTAAACGGTAAAAAATGGGAAGATGGAAATACTGCTGAAATGGCACAAGATGTTAAATACTTTGCCTTCGAACCAGGTGCTAAATGGCACTCTTTTGAAGGATATGGTGAAGGACAATACTTCATTGATCCATGTAAATTCCAATTGACTACACCAGGTATTAATGTAGAAACTGGAGAATATGAAGACTTCGGTATCCATGCTAATATTTTAGCTAACTATCTTCGTGAACATGGTATCATCCCAGAAAAATGTGACTTGAACACAATTTTATTCTTGATGACTCCGGCAGAATCTAAAACGAAAATGGATGACTTGGTAGCGCAATTAGTTCGTTTCGAACAATTGATTGAACAAGATGCACCAATGCAAGATGTATTACCATCCATTTACTATAATAATATTGATAAATATAAAGGTTATACAATTCGTCGTCTATGTCAAGAAATGCATGATTTCTACAAAGATCGTAATGTAAGTGAACTTCAAAAGAAATTATTCTTACACGAATATTTACCTGAGTATGTGAAAACTCCTCAAGAAGCAAACTTTGACTTTGTACGTGGTCAAGGTGAACTTGTTCCGTTGGCAGAAGCTGTTGGTCGGATGGCATTAGAAGGTGCTCTTCCATATCCTCCAGGAGTGCTTTGTGTACAACCAGGTGAAAGATGGTCTGAAACTGCTAGAGACTACTTCTTAGCATTAGAAGAAGGTATCAATAAATTGCCAGGCTTCGCTCCTGAAATCCAAGGTGTATATATTACAACTCAAGAAGATGGAACTAAAAAAGCCTTTGGTTATGTATTGAAAAAAGAATTTGATAAATAATTATTTATAATGAGGTGAAGCTAGGAGCTTGCTCCTAGCTGGCCTTTCTAAGTGAGGTGCCTATGAGCAGCACAAGCGAAAATAAAATGAGTGTATTACAGCTTACTATTTTAACAGCTGTAAACATGATGGGATCTGGTATTATCATGCTTCCAACTAAGTTGGCACAAGTAGGATCCTTATCAATTGTATCGTGGTTAATTACAGCACTAGGTTCTATGGCTCTTGCATACGCCTTTGCGAAAGCAGGTATGTATAGCAGAAAAGGCGGCGGTATGGGTGGTTACTCTGAATATTCCTTCGGGAAAGCAGGTAATTTCATGGCAAACTATACGTATGGCGTATCACTTTTAATTGCTAACGTAGCGATTGCAATTTCTGCAGTAGGATATGGTGCAACATTTTTAGATGCGAACTTATCGCCCTTTACAACAGCGATGTGGACAATTGCTACATTGTGGTTAGCGACTGTTCTTAACTTTGGTGGTGCTAGTATCACTGGTCGTGTATCTAGCTTTACTGTATGGGGGGTTATCGGACCTGTATTTGTTATATCCACTGTAGGTTGGTACTTCTTCTCAGGCCATTTATATATGGAAAACTGGAATGTAAATAACTTACCGTTCAACGAAGCAGCAACTAACTCAATTGCTATGACATTATGGGCATTCTTAGGTTTGGAATCAGCAGCGGCTAACTCTGATGCAGTTGATAATCCTGAAAAAAATGTACCGATTGCCGTACTTGGTGGTACATTGGGAGCAGCAGTTATTTACGTGTTATCTACTAATATCATGTTTGGTCTTGTACCAGCAAATGATTTAGTAAATAGTTCTGCTCCGTTCGGCTTAGCATTCGCTAGTATGTTTACACCAACAGTAGGTAAAATTGTTATGGGCTTGATGGTTATGTCTTGCTTTGGCTCTCTGCTTGGTTGGCAGTTTACAATTGCTAACGTATTCAAACAATCTGCTGATGAAGGTTTATTCCCTAAATTATTTAGTAAAATCACATCAAAGGATGCTCCAGTTGTAGGCATGATTACGATTACAATTGTTCAATCTTTGTTATCTTTGATGACAATGTCTGAATCATTAAATCAACAATTTGAAGTATTAGTTAACCTTGCGGTTGTTACTAATATCATCCCTTACTTATTGTCTATGGCAGCTATTATTGTTATCTTAAAATCTGCAGGACGTGGTGGCAGCGAATTAAGTGGAACTACTTTTATTGCCTTTATCGGTTCCCTATATAGCTTATATGCTTTATATGCATCTGGCTTAGAAGCAATGACATATGGTTCTATCGTGACGTTCATAGGATGGACCTTGTACGGATTCATCTCTGATAAGTTTGATTTAGAAAAACAAGCTTAATCGTATACACAGGGGATACTATTATTAATTCTATAAAATAGTAATAGATATTTTCTTGGTGTGGAACATAAAAGACAAAATTACGTATATGATAATTATAAATGGTGTATCGTACTTGTATGATACACCGTTTTTATATATACTTGTATATGAATGCATAAAACTATTTCATAGCGTGTAGACTGTACAGAATGCCTATAGGCTATAAGATAGTTAATCAAAAGATATTTTATTAATATCCATAGTAGAATGAGTCTGAGGTTCACTAGATTAGATAGGAGTAATTATGTTAATACAAGATAAACATGCAGTAGAGCAACGATTGTTGATTCAATCGGCCATACTCATGTCATTTGTGGCCATTGGTGGCACTATGATGGGGGTCTTTAGCGGATCCAGTGCCATCTTATTAGATGGGGTCGTGTCCTTTATCGCCGTGATTATTAAGGTGATGATGATTATTACATCCCGATTAGTATCTAATGAAACAAGTAAACGCTTTCAGTTTGGCTATTGGCAGTTTGAACCCTTAGTGTTGATTGCAGAAGGTAGTTTTACCTTGCTCATTGTAAGTTATGCCTTTTTATCGGGACTGACGGATTTATTGGGTGGCGGTCGTGCTGTTCATGTGGGACCCGCTATTATTTATGCTACAATTTTTACCATTGCTGATACGTGCTATTATTTCTATGTGCATCAAATCAATAAAAAATTGCAATCTAATTTGGTAAAATTCGATAATATTAGCTGGTCCATTGATGCCATGTTAGAAGCAGGTATCTTAATTAGTTTTTTAGTGGCTTTTGGATTAGAACATTTTGGCTATGCAGAATGGGCGGTCTACGTGGATCCTATTGTGCTCATTGTTTTATCGTTACAAATGATGCCGTCTGCTTTAAAAATTATCATTCCATCGGTGAAACAAATTATGGGTGTAGCTCCCTTGAAATTACATAATCGAATCCAATTTATTATGGATTCTTTCATGGAAAAGTATAAATTTAAAGATTATGTCACTAGTGTACAAGCCTATGGGAATGTAAAAATGATTGAAATTGATATTTTAATTCCTAAGAATTTCCCAAAACAAACCATTGTGGAATTAGATGAAATTCGCAATGAAATTGACCTTGCCATTGGTGGTGACCCTGCAGAAAAATGGGTGACTATCACATTTACAGCTACGAAAAAGTGGATGGCAAAAGATTATTTATTAGATGAAGAAGATGAAGATTAATAATTATCTTCCGATGAGGAGACAACAGTGGATTATGTATTGACCATCATGGAGACCTATGGGTATGCAGCCATGTTTATTTGCATGGTGCTAGAAAATGCGAACATTCCGATTCCTAGTGAAATTATTTTAGGGTTCGCAGGGTATTTAGTATTTCAAGGAGTATTTGATCTGAATACGGCTATTATTGTAGGTGTTGTAGCGGGTATTGTGGGTTCTGTATTATCCTATTGGCTAGGGGAATATGGTGGTAGACCTGTATTGATGAAATATGGGAAATATATCTTATTTAGTGAAGATAAATTTGGTGCTGCAGAAAAATTGTTCAATCGCTATGGTGGTGCCGCTGTGTTTATTGGCCGTTTATTACCAGGGGTGCGTACATTTATTTCCTTCCCTGCAGGAGTGGCTAAATATCCGATGACCCCTTTTGTGATTTGGACTACTGTTGGTACCATTCCTTGGACAATCTTATTAGTTTGGCTAGGCATGAAGCTAGGGGAACATTGGAAAGACTTGATTGAGTATAATCATGAACTATTAATTGCTATGATTGTAGTCTTTGTAATAGTAGCTGTAGTATATGGTTTGAAATATTGGAAACGTCGTAAACAATAGGGAGATGCTTATGAAATTACATCGTGTAACCTATGTAGTATTTCTCTTTTTCTTAGGAGTTTATGTACTAGGGAACCATCTACTACCAGTGTCGGATCCAGTAGAGTCGAATTACGCTTTAACCGCAAAAGAGATGGTTCTTTCCGGAGATTGGTTGTCCCCACAAATTTATGGGCACTATTGGTTTGATAAACCAATTATGATTTATTGGCTATTAAGTTTGTCCTATTCTGTATTCGGCATGACAGATTTTGCAGCTCGTTTTCCATCAGGTCTTTTTGGGGCTTTATCAGTAGCCTTGGTTTACCAAGGAGTGCGCACCCTAACAGGGCAACGATTAGGCGCTTTGTTATCAGCATTCATATTAGGTACATCTCTCATCGTATGGACTATTGCCCATGGTATCATCACAGATATGGTGTTGTTATTTGCTACGGTAGGTACCTTTTATTACGCCTATCGTGGGCTACTAGTTAAGAATCCATGGCATATGGCAGTAGCCTATGGCTTTGCGGGTATTGCAGTATTGACAAAAGGCCCTGTAGGGCTGGTATTACCGGGATTGTTGTTCTTGATTTATACAGGAGTTAAACGATCTTGGTCCATGGTGAAAGCTTTATTTCCATGGCAAGGTATCCTCATACTCTTAGCTATAGTCTTGCCTTGGTATGGATATATGTACCATACTCATGGTATGGAATTTATCAATGGGTTTTTAGGACTTCATAATATAACGAGAGCGACCCAATCTGAACATCCCGAGGTAAATCATTGGTGGTATTATCTACCTATTTTCCTAGGGGGCTCTCTCCCTTGGACGGGGGCTATTCTATATGGTATGTATCGGGGTTGGAAAACAAGAACTGATGCCTATCTATTTACCATGATTATGGGATGGGGAACGATTGTATTTTATACAGCTATGGCGACAAAATATCCGACTTATGCCTTTATTTCGGTGATTCCTTTCAGCTTGTTAGGAGCTTTTGGGATTATTTCTTTGAAAGATGCCAGTCACCGTGCTTGGTGGTGGGTATTAGGACCAACTTTAATGTTATGGTGGGCTCTTGGGATTGGAACATTCTTTGCACCTTGGGGCTTTTGGTGGATTCTTCGAGCTGTTGTAGTAGGTCTTACCTTATTTCTAGGTGGATGTTATTGGTATCGGAAACGATTGATGATGCCTTTCACAGTGGGGATGGGTACCTTGGTAGTACTAGGTATTGTGCTTATGGAAGGGTTGGTACCATTCTTGGGCTTGCGTTCTTCTGTGACCTATCATGAACAGATACGCAGCTTTCATGGACCTGTGTATTATTATGGGGAATATGCGGCGTCAGTGCCGTATTATTTAGATGTGACACCCGTGCGAGTAGAGCCTAGTCCAGAACGATTGGCGAAGTATAATGTACAGCGCAGTGCGAAGTGGAACGGTAAGAATGTGATGCCTCAAATTGAGGAACAAGAGTTATTTAAACGCTTGCAATCTGGGGAACGGATGCTCATAATTACCAATAAAAATTATGGTAAAGAATTAGAGGAATCTTCAGTAGGTCAATATTTAGAACGTGATGAAAGTAGTTCTAAGGTAGTACTATTGCATTCCAAATAGTGAGGTATTTATGTCAGTAGAACGATTGATGCGACAATTAAAAGGATTTTCCAGTCCCCATGTGTATAATCCTTGGAATGATTTTGATGAACGCTATGATACTAATCAGAGAGCGAGCTCCATCCGGAGAAAACAGTTACAAGCCTATTTGGAGCAGCGATTAGATCGCGCCAAAATTTTTATCATTGCAGAAGCGGTGGGCTATCAAGGAGGACGGTTTACAGGGATTGCCATGACCTGTGAAAGAATGCTTTTAGGGCATCACCCTACAGTAGGACCCTCTATGGTGTTTACTGGATTAGAACCGAAACGAACTAGTAATCCAAAGAGCGAGTATATTATAAAACCGACACAAAAAGAAAAGGGCTTTAATGAGCCTACTGATTCTGTGGTGTGGAATGCTATGTTAGAAGCTAATATAGATCCTTATGAAGTGGTGTTGTGGAACATTTTTCCATTTCATCCCTTTAAAGGAATAGATGGCTTGACGAACCGGACTCCTACAAAGCAAGAATTAGGCTTAGGGTGGACCTATACGAAACAGCTCTTAGATTTGTTCCCTAGAGCACAGATCCTTGGAGTGGGTCAAAAAGCGAGTCTTACACTCAGTGACTATGGTATAGATGTACAAGCAACCTTGCGCCATCCAGCCAATGGAGGAGCGGGGCTGTATAAGCAGCAGTTTCGGGAATTTCTTGAGGAAAAGCTGAAAGCTTAATAGGTAATGCAAAAAGACGAAAAGCCGCAGCGCTTCTGAAAACTGCCCTACGCGAAAGTTTTCAGTAAGCACTACGGCTTTTCTTGCGGTGGATTAAAAAATAGAGGAAGGTTGATATTGCTCAACTTTCCTCTATTTTATTTGGAACTTATTTTTTTGTAGCTCCCTTTATGGAAATTCAGGAGGAGCTTTGTTATAAGGTCTTTTGTATTGGTAGTCTTTGTAATACTTGGATGACCTTGTCTAATTCTTCTTCTGTGTGTGCAGCGGTGACGGTTAAGCGCAATCGTCCAGTGTTGACAGGGACTGTGGGAGGGCGAATGCCACTGAGGATGATGCCTTCTCGTTCACATAGGCGACTGGCTTCTAATGTATCTTCGTTAGAGCCGATGATGATAGGAAATATCGGTGTATCATCGCTGCTAGGGATTCCTAGTGATTGCAAGGCGTTGTGCATATATTCTGTATTGCTTCGCAGTTTTTGATATACACTAGGTTCCTCTGCTAATACTTCTAGGGCGCCGATGCTAGCCCCAATGTCAGCAGGGGACAAAGCGGTGGCAAAGATGAAGGGACGACTGTGGTTAATGATATAGTCGATGATGGTTTGGCTACCGCAGACGTATCCTCCGATGGACCCTAAGGCTTTACTCATAGTGCCAGTGGTGATGATACGTGGGTTTTCACAGTGAAAGTGATGCGCTGTACCACGGCCTTCACCAATGACGCCAGTAGCATGAGCATCGTCTACAATAAGTAGGGCATCGTACCGTTCTGCAAGTTCAAATAGTTCAGGTAAGGGAGCTATATCCCCATCCATGCTGAACACTCCATCAGTAATGATAAAACGCATACCATAGTGCTTAGATTGGCTTAATAAGGATTCTAGGACTGCCACATCCTTGTGAGGGTAAACTTGTACTTTAGCGCCGCTGAGACGACATCCGTCGATGAGGCTAGCGTGATTCAATTCATCACTAAAAATAATATCTCCTTTATGAACTAGGGCAGAGATTGTTCCTAGATTTGCCATAAACCCAGCTGTGAAAGTGAGTGCCTTTTCACAGTCTTTCCACTGTGCGAGACGGTGCTCTAGTTCTTGAAATAAAGGGAAAGAACCAGAGGTAAGGCGAGCGCCACCAGAACCGGTGCCATATTGTTGAATGGCCTGTAAGGCTCGATCTTTCACGTGGGGATGATGGGTTAAGCCTAGGTAATTATTTGATGCCATCATTAGATAGGTGGAACCTTCATACATAACATGAGTAGCATCGATAGGAGTATAGGTGCGAGGAGAACGAAATTGTGATTCCTCTTGGCGCTTGACTAAGGCTTCGGAGTATCGATTAAACATGGTGAATCCCTTTCGTTGTGACCCACGTAGGAGTGGATGTAAAATACTGTATTACTTCTTCTATCGGTGCATCGTCAGTGATAAAGAAGGCGCGACCACCAATAGGACTACCATAGACTTTCATAGGGCTTAACCGATGGTAGGTAGTGCCATAGGACACATAGCCCGTCGTATACTCTGGATCATCGGACCAACATAGTTCACCTAGTACGTAAGGCGATGCGAGGACCTTGCTTGCTAGAATGAGAGCCTCTCTAGAATGGATGGAAGAACAACGATAATATTGCAAATGGTGGTGTATGTCTGCATCTGATTCGGCATCCATACGGGACACGCGTACTGTTTGGGGGTATACCTCACCAGTAGTAGCATTGACGAGCCAAGCACCACTTATAGTTTCTGTGTTTTGGCTGAGTTTGATAAAAGCCTTTTGAATCGCCTGTTCATGGATCTGTGCTTGTTGTAATAGTTGGGTAGCTACCCGATGAGAGTCCTCGATTGTTTCTGATTCTGTAGTAGCCACCATGAGAGCAGGGACTTTCACGATGGAGTCATCAGGAATCTCATCAATTTGTAAATTGATAAAATCTGGACGACCTTTGCTGTGTTGTAATGCTCGTTGTAAAAATTCTTCTGAAATGCGTGATAAGGATTCTAAAGAGACGAGACGTTCAGCTCCTGAAATATGAGAACCTCCTTGTTCATGAGGGCCTCCCTTAGCAGCGCGCATACGAATGCTATAGACCATGAGAGACTAACCTTGATGCGCTTTCAACGTAGTAGCCAAGCGTGGTAGACGTCGCAAGATACTGTAGAAGATAGGGCTTACAATGACTGTGAAAATCATGCCAGGTACTGCCATCACAAGCATAGGAATGACCATTTTGCCAAAGGATAAACCAATGGTGATACGGGCGATAGCAGACGCAATAGGACCAGAGATAAGAATAGACCACATGCGATTTTTGCCAATCCATAAAATGAGTCCTACGATGAGGCGGAATTGCATGGCAATGGCAACGTTTAATAAGTTTTGTGTGCCTAATACAAGACCAATCAAACTAGAAAGACAGCCGCAGATGATGTATTTGCGGAATCCGAAGGCAGCGCAAATTGCTACCGCTAAAGGAGCAGATAGTTGGAACTCTACACCGGGAATTAAGTTGGGAATTTTGATGCCTCCTAGAATTGTCATCATCGCCGTTAAGATAGCGATCTCTGCAATTGTGTGAATACTTACATTTTTCATTTTGTGACCTCCTATTGTAAACTTTCAAAAACCTTACTTCGTTTACATTATAAAACGCAATTGCATATAGTGCAATATTCAATTGCAAATTTTATGGATTAGGGAGAGGCGCCTTAGTTGCTTAGGGTGGATTTTCTATAGTATAATAAAGGTAATTATTTTGATCGGCTTATGAACCTTATGGGTTCCCAAATGTTTCACAGTAGAAGTATGTATAGAGGGTATATGCTTTGCTGTGTAGAAGAATGTGACATAGATAGTGAGAAAGGTTTCTCACAGTGTTTTGCTGTATGAATACGAACAGAAATAGATACTTATTTGTGCTTACATGCCGATACATGCTTAACCATCTGAGGGTGGGATTATATAGTCTTGGACTATGGTAGTATGTATAGACAGTACGACTATAGTCCTGTAGGAGGAAATTTTGAATATACAAGAAGAAAGAACAAATATAGCTGCACCGGTAGGTGAAGCTACGCAACAACGACCACGTTCTACAACACGTACACGCCGCACGACGGGTCAAAATCGTCGTACCACTGTGAAAGCTGAGGGGGAACGTACCAGTAGTCCGCGAGGCGATAATGGCGAGCGCCGTCAATCTAATCGTGGTCCGCGTAAACCACAACGTGCCAATACAACTGTGGAAAAACATGAACAAATAAATCGTTCCCATGCGCGAAAAGATAAATTGCAAATCATTCCATTAGGTGGCCTAGGTGAGATCGGTAAAAACATGACCATTTTCCAATATGGCGATGATATTGTCGTGTTAGATGCGGGATTAGCATTCCCAGAAAATGACATGTTAGGGGTAGATATTGTAATCCCTGATATGAGTTATTTAATCGAGCATAAAGATAAAGTACGTGCCGTGGTGATTACTCATGGTCATGAAGACCACATTGGGTCCTTGGCGTATTTATTGAAAGAAGTGAACGTACCTGTGTATGCTACGAACTTAGTATGTGGCTTGATTGAAGGTAAGTTAAAAGAACATCATGTAAAAGCTAAAAAATTACAAGTTGTAAAAGCTGGTGATGAATTTAAAATTGGCTGCTTCAAAGTGGGCTTTATCCAAACAAATCACTCTATTCCAGATGCATGTGCCATCTTTTTAGAAACTCCAGTAGGTACTGTGGTACATACGGGGGACTTCAAAGTGGATCAAACTCCTGTAGATGGGAAATTGATGGACGTTCACAAATTTGCAGAACTTGGTAACAAAGGCGTATTGGCGCTTATGTCCGACTCCACTAATGTGGAAAAGCCAGGGTTTACTCCATCTGAAAGTTCTGTAGGACCAGCGATTATGCGTGCTGTCGCAGAAGCTACCGGTCGTGTTATTTTAGCTACTTTTGCATCTAATGTGTCCCGATTGCAACAAGCTATTGATGCAGCGGTAGCCACAAAACGTAAAGTAGTGGTATTAGGTCGTTCCATGGTAAATGTTACAGAAATCGCTCAAGAGCGTGGTTATTTAACAGTGCCAGAAGGAACTATCATCGGTGATGATGAAATGAATCGCTATCGTGCTGATGAAATTATGATCTTAACAACGGGGTCTCAAGGGGAACCAATGGCAGGTCTATCTCGTATGTCTACAAACAATCACCGTACCGTAGAGATTACACCAAATGATACTGTTATCATCTCCGCTACACCAATTCCAGGTAACGAAGCGGCCGTAGGACGTACCATCGATAACTTATTGCGCCAAGGTGCTCATGTAGTATACGGCAAGGATCGTGGTATTCACGTATCTGGTCATGGTAGCCAAGAAGATTTAAAAACTATGTTGAATTTGGTGAGACCTAAATTCTTTATCCCAGTTCATGGTGAATACCGCATGTTGAAAAAACATGGTGAACTGGCTGTGTCCATGGGAATTGTAAAACCTAGCAATGTCTTGGTAGGTGATAATGGACAAATTTTTGAGTTTACTACTCGTACAGGTCGTTTAGCAGGTCGTGTGCCAGCTGGTAAAGTCTTTGTGGATGGATTAGGTGTAGGCGATGTAGGTAACATCGTTATCCGTGATCGTCAGCAATTAGCGCAAGAAGGTATGGTTGTGGTTGTTATGGCAATGGACCGTGCTTCTGGTACGATTGTAGCGGGACCAGATATGTTATCTCGTGGCTTTGTGTATGTTCGTGATGCAGAAGAATTATTAAGTGAAGCACAACGTCGTGTAGATGCAGCAGTAGAGAAGTGTGAAATGGATCATATCAAAGATTGGACAACGATCAAAACTGTGGTGCGTGACACATTAGGAAAATTCTTCTATGAAAAAACACGTCGTCGCCCAATGATTCTACCAATCATTCAAGACGTATAGAGAATATGATATAATAGACATATGACGAAAGTCATATGTCTATTTATTGTATTGGCATAGAACTATGTTGAACCTTTGGGGAGAGACATAGTATGGGGTTAGTATATGAATCAAACAAGTACAAAGTCCGTCGTAGAGTCTGGTATCTTAACGGCATTGATGATTGTCTTTGCCATGATAGGTCTCAGTGTACCTATGCTTGGATTTTTTGGATCTATTTTTGTGCCTATGACGATTGCCATTGTAGGTGTACGTCATGGCTTTCGTTGGAGCCTATTATCTGTTGTATCAGCGATTATAGCCATTGCCTTTTTATTAGGACCTTTGACGGCCATAGTAGAAGGGGGAGTCTTTGGTGTGATTGGTATTTTAATCGGTTATGGATTAAGCAAGCACTGGTCGATTTCTAAATTGTTGATGATTCCTGCTGTGGTATTAATGCTAGCAGTAGTAGTTCAGTTTTGGGCATCTGCTTTGGTGATGCAGGTAAGTCCTACAGAAATGTGGTCATCTTTGGAAGAACAAATTACAGTATCCATGCAAGATATGTATGTGCAGCAGGGGCTTTCAGAGGAACAAGTGACAACGGCGATGACCGCCTTACAAGATCAAATTGAAATCATGAAAAAAGTATTGATTGCAGGTTTATTTTGCTCTGGTGTGGCTATTTCTTATATTATCAATCGTCTCACGTATATTGTGCTCAATCGTATCGGTACTTACCATATTCCTGAAATGCCTACTATTAAAGGTTGGCGTGTACCAGATTGGGCATTACATATCTTTTTAGTGGGGGTCATTTCTTATTTTGTGAAACAATATATTCCGCTCCTTGAATATGTAGGCTATAATTTGATGTACTTAGGTGGTATAATGCTATTTATACGAGGCATATCTTGTGCTTGGCGTATTAGTAAAAGTTATCATCCACCGAAGTTTGTACCATGGATTGTACTAGGTTTATTTATTATGATGTCACAGTCCGCCGCTATATTAGGAGCTCTAGATGTGTTCTTGCACCTAGAGGAACGATGGGGCAGACGAAGTGAGTGAAATTAGAGGAGGTAGTATGGATATACAAACTGAATACAGTTCTATTGAAATTACTGCTGCCGTTCTCATTCTTATCTTATTAGGTATTATTTTCTATTTGAATTGGCAACTAGCCATGTTGGCTTGTATAGTGGTAATCGCTGCGTATTTGTACGTGGGACGTACCATTCGAAGAGGACGACATTTTAGAAAAGCTCAATTTGACTGTATGGCGAAAGGAATTACGCAGGCCTCTACCTTTGCGCTACAAAACTTGCCAGTAGGTATTGTCATCATCGATGAACATAATGTTATTTGCTGGAGTAATAGCGTATTTAGAGATTGGTTGCCCAGTGATTCTGATAAAACAATGAAATTAAGTGGATTTATTCCTACCTTGCGGATTGATAAATATTGGGGCAAGTCTGGGTTCTTTCACGAGGAAATCGATGGAAAGTATTATCGCGTGCTTTACAAAACCTTGGTAGCACCAAAGTCTAACTATTCTGATGTAAAAAGTGATGAATTAGAGTCTTATATGGCATTTTACTTTGATGATATTACAGATATTGAAGCAGAAAAACATAAGGCTATTTCTATGCTGCCAGCTCTTGGTTTCATTGCTATGGATAATATTGAAGATTTGCGTTCTGGCTTAAGCGATATTGAATATACACAATTGTGGTCCGATATGAACCGATTGATTGTGACAGAAATCGATCAACATGATGGTTTTATTCGCAATGCTACAGAAGATACGTATACCTTTAGTATTAGTAAGGCTGCCATGTTGCATATGATGGAATCGAAGTTTAGTTTATTAGATAAAATTCGTGCTTTAACTACATCGAAACATATCCCTCCAACCATCAGTATGGGTATTGCTTTGACAGAAGATACTGTGAAAGTACAAGGAGAAAAGGCAAAAGCTGCCTTAGAGATTGCTTTAGGACGTGGTGGTGACCAAGTTTGCGTATACCATGGTGAAGAAGTCAAGTTTTTTGGTGGAAAATCATCAGGAAATGAAAAGAATACTCGTGTCCGTGCTAGGGTCGTATCTCATGCATTGCATGAAATTATGTTGGATTCTGATCGTGTGCTTGTGATGGGTCATGATCGGGAAGATTATGATAGTATTGGTGCTTCTGTAGGCGTAGCAGCGATGGCAAGAGCCCTTAAGAAACCCGTGCATATTGCCTTGAGTTCACATCCTACAGCAGTTCGTAAATTAGTGGAAGTATTGGTAGAACATCCAGATTTTCAAGGTCTAATTATTGATGAAGAAGAAGCAGCTCAGTTTGTAACAGATAATACAGTTGTGATTGTGACAGATGTGCATCGTTCTGAGATGGTGGCAGCTCCATCAGCTTTGAAAAAGGCAAATCGTCGTGTTGTCATCGACCATCATAGAAGGGGTTCAGACTTTATTGAGTCTCCATTATTGACCTATTTGGAACCATCTACATCATCTACTAGTGAACTGGTAACAGAGTTAATTCAATATTTCCCAGAACATGTAGAGATTAAGCATATTGAAGCTAGTGGTTTATATGCAGGTATTGTAGTAGATACAAAAAACTTTGTGGTCCAAACAGGGGCACGTACCTTTGAAGCAGCCTCTTTCTTGCGCCGATCAGGTGCAGATGTATCCTTAGTACGTCATTTATTTATGGATAGCTTTGAAGGTATGCGTATACGTTCTGCTATGCTAGCTTCTGCAGAAGAAATAGAAAATATGGCTTTTACAGAGGCACCACAAGATGCGAAGAATGCAACAGTGATAGCAGCTCAAACAGGTGACAAATTAATCACGCTAGAGGGTATTGAAGCTAGTTTTGTATTTTATGTATTGCCAGATGGTGGCATTGGAGTCAGTGCTAGGTCACAAGGCAAGTTAAATGTACAGTTAATTATGGAATCTGTCGGTGGCGGAGGTCATCGTACCGTGGCGGGCGCTCAGATTTACAATATGTCTATGAAAGAGGCACGCCAATGGGTGACTGAAGTAGCCGTATCCCATATGACAGAATTACAAAGAGAAACGAAGGAGGACTTACCATGAAAGTAATTTTATTAGAAGATGTTAAAAAAGTTGGTAAACGTGGCGAAATCATAGAAGTTTCTGAAGCTTATGGTCGCAATGTGCTTATTAAAAAAGGTGTTGGACTTGAAGGAACTCCTCAAAATTTGAACAATGCGAAACAAAAATTGGGGGCTCAAGCTCATAAAAAACAAGTGGACTCTGATGAAGCTACAGTATTGGCTAGCCAATTGTCGAAAGTATCTATTACAATCCCTGTAAAAATGGGAGATGGTGGCCGTGTGTTCGGTTCTGTAACAGGTAAAGATATTTCTGATGCATTGCAAGCGCAAGTAAAAGTTGATGTAGATAAAAAGAAAATTGACTTAAAAGAGCCAATCAAAACATTGGGTACTCATGAAGTGTTAATTCGAGTGCATCCAGAAATTACAGCTAAGATTACTGTAGAAGTAGTTGCAGGTTAATAGAAAGAGGGGCTAGGCCCCTCTTTTTTGTATAAAATATGTAATTGTATATAGGGAGAGTATGTATGTCAGGACGGATACCACCGCATAGTATAGAAGCAGAACGAGCCGTACTAGGAGCTATTTTGCTCAATAAAGATGCCTTTGATGCAGTTAGCTCTATTGTAAAAGCAGAAGATTTTTACAGTGATAATCATCGTGTAATTTATGAAGCGATTGCTAGTATTGTAGGAAAAAATCAGCGAGCAGACTATGTTTTATTATCTGAAGAATTAAAAAAATCCCAAAAATTAGAGGCTGTAGGAGGTATTTTATACCTTACAAATCTTACAACAGATATTGTAGATGTATACAATGTAGAAGATCATGCAAAAATTGTGAGAGATAAAGCCCATTTGCGTAAACTTATTCATGTAGCGAATGCAGTGGAATCTATGGCCTATCGTGAAGAAGAAGAGACAGAAGATATCGTCAATCGAGCAGAACAAATGGTATTAGATGTAAGCGGCACCACCAAAGGAGAATCCTCGTTTAGTTCTATGCGAGATGTGGTGTATGAAACGATTGATCGTATCAATGAATTACAACGGCATAAAGGGATATTGACTGGCGTATCTACGGGATTTAAAGATTTAGATAACTTGACTAGTGGATTGCAAAAATCGGATTTAATTTTAGTAGCAGCCCGCCCTTCTATGGGTAAAACAGCATTTACATTGAACATTGCTCAAAATGTAGCTATGAAATCGAAGAAAAATGTAGCCTTTTTCTCTCTAGAAATGTCTAAGACACAGCTTGTAGCCCGTGTGTTGGCAGCTGTGGCAGGTATTAACTCTGGACGAATCCGGAATGGTCAATTGAGTCAAGAAGATTGGGGAAAAGCAATTAGTGCCTTGAATGATTTAGCAGAAGCTCCCTTATATATTGATGATACTTCAGGTTTGACGCCACAGTTAATGAAGAAAAAATTGCGCCGTTTAATTCAAGAGCATGGTGAATTAGGACTTGTGGTGGTGGACTATATTCAGCTCATGGAAAATGGCGGTAAAAAAATAGCGGATAATCGCCAACAAGAAGTATCTGCCATTTCTCGACAATTAAAAATTATGGCACGAGAATTTAATGTGCCATTGATTGCCTTGTCACAGTTAAGTCGTGGTGTGGAAAGCCGAGCCGATAAAACGCCGATGTTAAGTGATTTGCGTGAATCTGGCTCTCTAGAACAAGATGCGGATATCGTTGCTTTCTTGAATCGTGAAAACTATCAAGATACAGAAGATACTAGTGATGGTGTAGAAACACAAGTTATCATCCGTAAGCATCGTAATGGTGAGTTAGGGATTGTAAAACTATGGTTTGAAGGGGCATATACACGGTTTAGAGATCTGGCGTATCGTGAAGATGACCCTGGTATATAGAAGTAGGAGGGAGAGCTAATGAAAGAGACTTGGAAACGTATGCTGTGTGCAGCAGTGTTGACTATGGGTATTACATCTACAGGAATACTCACAGTAGAAGCTCATGGATTGTGGGAGGCTCTTGGTAAAAGTGTATTAGGAGGCATTTCTGTGCATCAACATTTGAGTGACCTAGACAATACAGAAAAAGGGCAACAAGAAATGTTGGAAAAAACAAAAGACCGTACAGGCGTCTATGATAATTACGCCTATCAAATGCGGGCGAAGCGTATTGTGGATGAACTTTCAAAATCACCTCATGTGAAACGCAGTTATGTGGTGTACGTTAACCCAGATGAAGATTTCAATGCATTTATGACCTTTGGTCGAGTTATGTCTATTAACAAAGGCACTATGGATTTACTAGATGATGATGCTTTAGCGGCAGTAATTGGTCACGAGTTAAGCCACGGTGAGCATAAAGATTTAGTAAATGGAGCCAAAAAAAGTAGTATTTTATCTACCGTTATTGGAGCGGCTACCTTTAATTCAGGAGATTTAGGCCAAATTGCGGCTGGACTTACGGGAAAATATTTAGATAGCCAAGTATTTACGATGTCCCAAGAAAAAAATGCTGATGAATTAGGATTCATGATATTGTCGGATTCCTCCTTCAATGTAGGTGGGGCAGCTCTTGCCATGGAAGTGATTAAAAATAAATACGGCGATACGTATCGTGAGGGATTTGGTAAAATTTTAAATCCTAATGATCATCCCAAAACATCGCAACGAGTATTGGATAATTTACAACGCTTATATGCATACTCTGGAAATCATGTAAAAGTAGAACAACAAACCGTAATGATCAATGGAAAACCTGTGTATGAAGGTACTCCAAAAGGTAATTATACGGCACCTATGCGAGCTTATTTAGTAGCTGGTAAACTAGCTAGATTATATCACGATAATACTATTGGTGGTGCTCGTGTAGATGGCTCTACAGTGGCTATTGGTTCTACTAATATTGTGACTATGCCAACCTATGAGGCAGCCTTTGAAATAGCAAAACAAATGAATGCAGCTATTAGTGATGAGTCTGGTGTAGTAGCAGATAATAATAAGAAAGACAAAAAGAACAAAAAAGACAAAAAAGATAAAAAAGATAAGAAATAAAGAGTACATAAAACTAACCGTTATAGTAGACTATACAATGGGTCATTATTATCGATAGATATCGATAGAGAAAAACGATAAATATAGATGCTCTTTTATGGAATTCGATATAGATGTGAATATATATGAACTTATGAGGAAGAACATAAGTGAAGCATAACTAAAAGTAATGATTGCTTTAACCTTATAAAATAGCTGTTTTTAGGTTATTTTTTAAAGGAATTAATTAAATTGTCTCTTAACTATGCATATATGATAAGAGTAAAACGCCTATAACAAGGGGATTTCTATTCCATGTGGTGTACATGTGTGCTATAATTTACGTATCAAGAGTAGTGACAATCTGTTGAGGAGTACTACAAGATGTCACAATTTATTTTATGGTTAGGGAAAGAGGTTTTAAAGATGGGAAATTTTGTTTACATCCAAGAAGAAAAACTTAACGCATTCTGTCAAGACGCATTTGAAGGATTTGGCTTCAGCCCTGAAGAAGCTAGCATCATTAAAGACGTATTGATGATGTCCGACATGTACGGTATTCAATCCCATGGTATGCAACGTGTAGTTCGTTATCATAAAGGTATTGAAAAAGGTCTTATCGATATTAAAGCAAAACCAGAAGTAGTATTCGAAACTCCAGTATCTGCAGTTATCGAAGGCCATGACGCAATGGGTCAATTAGTTGGTCATTTCGCTATGGAATTAGCAATTAAAAAAGCTAAAGAATCCGGTATCGGTATCGTATCTGCTCGTAACTCTAACCACTATGGTATCGCTGGTTACTATGCTGATCTTGCTTTAAAAGAAGGCTTAATTGGTTTCTCTTGCACTAACTCCGAAGCAATCATGGTTCCTACATTTGCTCGTAAAGCAATGCTTGGTTCCAACCCAATCGCTTTCACAATGCCAGCTGAACCATACAACTTCTTCTTCGACGCATCTACTACAGTAGTAACTCGTGGTAAATTAGAAATGTACAACAAATTGGGTAAAGAATTACCTAACGGTTGGGCATTAAATAAAGACGGTAAAGCATCTCAAGATGCTGGCGAAGTATTGGGCAACATCTCCGACCACGTTGGTGGCGGTATCATGCCTTTAGGTGGCAATACTGAACAATTAGGTTCCCATAAAGGTTATGGTTACGGTATGCTTTGCGAAATCTTCGCATCTATCTTCTCTCAAGGTGGTACATCCAATAAATGTATGACTGGTGGCCGTTCCAATATTTGTCATGGTTTCATGGCTATTAACCCAGCTATCTTCGGTAACCCAGAAGATGTTAAAAAACACTTCTCCACATTCTTACAAGAACTTCGTGAAGCTCCTAAAGCTGAAGGTGCTGAACGCATCTACACTCATGGTGAAAAAGAAGCAGAAGCTATCGAAGTTTGCCGTAAAGAAGGTGTGCCAGTTATCGACAAAACTGTGGCAGAATTGTTCGACGTATGTAACTTGTTGAAATTGGATCCTAAAAAATACTTCGGCGACTATGAACCACCTAAAGCAGTTGCTTCCAACTACTAATTTGCAGTTCAATAGCTGACAATTACAAATCTTTATCGATGCAGAATCAGTAGTTTTGTATCCCTAAGGAATACTTCTTAGAGACTGGTAACAGTCAACATCTTTGAACATATGAGAGAGGGAATCTGTGGATTTCCTCTCTTTTTGTTTATACCACACTGTGGCGTATGCTAGAATTGAATTACAGTGATTCACACTATAGAAAGGGATTGTTAATATGGATATATTTTTAGCAGTCTTGCCGATCCTATGGCTTATCGTAGCATTGGCAGTATTAAAAATGCCTGCATGGAAAGCATGTTTGGCAGCAGCAATTGGTACATATATTTTAGCTGTATTCTACTATGGAGAAAATGCATATATTATGTACACAGGAGCTATGGAAGGTGTAGCTCTTGCAGTTTGGCCAATTCTTTTGGTTATTACAGCAGCAATTTTTACATATCAATTAGTAGTTCATACAAAAGCTATGGAAACTATTAAAGTTATGTTATCTTCCGTAACTAGTGATATGCGTATCTTAGCCGTATTGTTAGCATGGGGCTTTGGTGCTTTCATGGAAGGTATGGCAGGTTTTGGTACAGCCGTTGCGATTCCAGCAGCGATGATGGTAGCAGTAGGATTTGATCCATTGAAATCCATCTTGGCTTGTTTAGTAGCAAACTCCGTACCAACTACATTTGGCTCTATAGCGATTCCAACAACAACATTGGCATCTTTGACTGGTCTACAACCAGCTGAATTGGGTACATTCATTGCAGTGCAATTATTCTTCTTAAACGTAATTACTCCATTCTTCATCGTAGGCATCATTGCGGGCGGTGTGAAAGCAATTAAAGGTGTATTTGTACAAACTTTATTAGCTGGTTTAGCATTGGCGATTCCTGAATTATTGATTAGCATGTATGCAGGTGGTCCTGAGTTAGCCGTTATGGGTTCTTCTATTGTAATCATGGGTGTCATCATTGCTATCGCAAAATTAATGTCTGTTAATGATCCAGAATACAAAATTGAAACTGGCGCTGCACGTACAGTATCTGCTAAAGAAGGTTTAATTGCAGCATCTCCATTCATTTTGATTTTCATCTTGTTAATTGGTACATCTAAATTGGTGCCAGCTGTATATAATGCTTTGATGGTATTTAAAACATCTGTACCTATCCATGCTGGTGTAAATGCAAAACCTTACACATTCGTTTGGATTGCGACTCCTGGTATCATGATTTTCATTTCCGCTTTAATTGGTGGTTTTATCCAAAAAGCAGGTCTTGGAACTCAAAAACAAGTATTAACTAATACTTTCAAAACTTTGAAATTAACGTATGTAACAATCATTTCTGTAGTAGTAACTGCAAAATTGATGACATACTCTGGTATGACTGGCATGATTGCGAATGCATTAGTAGCTGCTACCGGTAGTATGTACCCTGCATTTGCTCCTGTAATTGGTGCATTGGGTGCCTTCTTGACAGGTTCTGGTACAAATGCGAACGTATTGTTCGGACCATTGCAAACAGCAGCGGCTCATCAATTGACACCTGGTCATGATACATTAGCATTGTGGTTGGCAGCAACTAACTCTGGTTCCGCTGGTGTTGGTAAAATGTTCTCCCCACAAAGTATTGCGATTGCCATCGGTGCCGTAGGTCCTGCTCTTAACACATTCATCGAAGAACACAAAATCGATGCACAAAAAGCTGACCAATTACGTCATTCCATCGATGCAAGTTCCATCATGGTTCATGTAGCTAAATACTTCTTGTTATACTTAGTTATTTCTGGTATTTTTGCTTACTTCGGTCAAGAATTCTTCCCACAATTGGAAGGTATCTTAACAATGGTTAAGCACTAATTACTATCTAGCATACTAAAACAGATAAAGAGACAACATTTTGGTGTTGTCTCTTTTTGTATTTATAGCGTTTATATAATTTGAAATAGTTTTTACGATGATATATCAATATGGGGGCTCTTTGTCAAATGTGGGAATACATGTATGCAACAGGGGATAAAACTTCATCTAATATTCATTGTAACTTCATGGTCGGCTCATTCTTTTTTCATAATTGGTTCATATTCATAGGATATGATATAAACAAGTTAGAAATAACGAATATTCCTTAATTAAAAACCAAGACACGATGCATCGGGCACGTGAAGGAGGAGATTATGAAAAAAATGTTTCGTTTAGGAGCTGCTGTGATGGCTCTAGGTGCAGGACTTATGATGGCAAGTGGTGTAGCAAATGCTGCGAACACAAGTATGATGAAAAATATGCCAGCAGATCAAATGGCTAAAATTAATTCTTGGAATGGTGTAGGTAGCGTGGTGCCTAGCGTATTACCATTGAGTGATGTAGATTATAAAGGGGTAGTTACAAAATTTAAATCCTTATATCCGGATGCACAAATTGTAGGTATTTCTTATGATGGAAAACATAACCCAACTTACGAAGTAGATGGTATCGTGGATGGTTTAAAAATTGAAATGCATATCCGTGAAAATGGAGATATTTTAAATACAGAAGTAAAACCTTTGAAACAAGGTAAACATATGAAACAACAGGGTTCCATGATGTATGGTCAAGCTATGAAAGGCAACCATAGTATGTCTAAAGCTTTTGATGTAAATGATATCATTATGCCAGAAGTGGCAGAAACAAAAGCTCAGGAAAAAGTGGGCGGCACATTTGAAGCAATGGATTGGTCTGTAGAAAAAGAGCATGGACGTCTAGTCTATGAATTAGATATGATCGATGGCAGTGGTAAAGAAGCTGAAGTCAAAGTAGATGCAATGACTGGCGAAATTATCAATGTAAAAGCAAAAACTAGCAAGTACTAATTCTAGTGAAATTCTCCTTATAATTCCCTTACTTTAAATACAAATAATACACAAATATACTCCCTTACTATATAACTACAACCCTTTGAGAATACATATGCCACTAGCTCTATTGTAGAGCTAGTGGCATTGTATTTTTATAAGAAAGCAGATCTATTCATTGTGTAATAACTTGCTTAATTTGCGAATTCATATAATATTCATGCAATTTTCATGTAATATTCATTCAAAATTCATTATACATTCATATGTAGGCGGTATCATACCAATATAGAGATGCATAGATATATGCAAGAAGTATTAGCTTATTATGTTTGCGAGAGAGGTAATTATGAATTTAAAAACATGTGTAAAAGCAACAGTATTAACAATTGGATTAGCAGGAATAGTAACAGCTGGTATAGTTAATGCAGAAGATATCACAAATCCTACGACGGAAAATCCTATGGCTACGGAAGCTACCATAAATGATACAAACACGAATCAGAATAGTATTTTACCAGGTGATAGCCATACGACTTCTAGTGTTAAAAGTGAAAAACGTATTGATTACAAAGGAGCTACAAGTGCGTTCTTAACAGCCTATCCTAATGCTAATATTACAGCGGTATCCTATACTATGAAGTATATGCCTATGTATGAAGTAGAAGGGTTTGTGGATGGACAGAAGATATCTGTGAATATAACGGAGTCTGGGGAAATTATCAAACGAAAAGTGAAGACAATACAAGATGGCGATTCCTTAGAGCACATGGCTAAAGAGGGGTGGAAGCAACTTAAGAGTTTTGTGCAAGGAAAGGGGTTTTTAACGGCAGAAGAACGATTGATGAGTAAATCCTTTGATGTTAATAACGTTATCACTCCTGACCAGGCGAAAAGTGCGGTAGAAAAGGCTCTGGGAAGTGAGTTTAAGGTAGCTAGTTGGGAGCTAGAAAAAGATAAAGACTTGCTTGTGTATGATTTAGATATGGTAGATAATACAGGTAAGAAGGTTGAAGTTACAGTAAATGCTACGAATGGCGAGATTATTCGTACAGACATGAAGAAACATAAACACTAATTAAAATAGAGGAAAGCTGATTAAGTATCAACTTTCCTCTATTTTTAATACGTTAAAGGTGTGTTTTTTTGATAAGGAAAAAGCGAGGGGTTTCTTTATTTAGAAAAAAGAAACGCCACTAGTGTTCCACACGTAACTGCGCTCCTTAGGAGGAATAGCATTTTAAAATGATCGTTTGCCTAGACTAGGGTGTTTACACGGTTTTAATGTATATCGATCGATGATACGGCATGCTTCGTCTAGGGTTAGGTCTTCTTTTGTAGGCCCTTGTTCGAATATGCATCGAGGGTCGCTGGAGCCAACTTCTCCGGCTGGTAGGTATAGGTATTCTGAGTTATGAGGGTCACCAAAGATGTACCCTGCTTGTAAGTGTTCTTTGTGGATACGGCTCATGGTATCTCCTTCATTATAAAATTAGCAGCATCTGCTGAGACTAAGTGTAATTGTGTATGCCCCCAATGAGAGGGTACTTTTTGGAAGGATGCTTTGTCGTGTAAATGACCAAATACACAATGATCTACATGGTACTGTTCTAGTAGGTCCGTAAATCCATTGGCATGATTTTCTAAGGTGGGTGGATAGTGCAGTAACAGTATGCGTGTTATCTGAGAAGGGTCATCACCACTTTCAGTAATAGCCGTCTCCATAGCATCTAGAGCTGCTTTAGTACGTATTAATTCCCGTTCATAGATATGACGGTCATTTTCTTCTTTAAAGAAAGGATCTTGAGGATACATGTATCCTTTGGTACCACCAAAGGCAATACCATTTTGGTACAGACCTCTTCCTTGTAAGAAGGTGATACGTCCTTCCATAAGAGTATTCATTTTTTGCAGGCTTGTCCACCAATAATCGTGATTGCCACGAATCATAAACTTTTTCCCAGGCAGGGTTGCAATGGTATCTAGATCTACCTTTGCATCACTAAGGCGCATAGCCCAAGACATATCACCTACTAAAAAGACTAGGTCATCAGGCTCTATATGTTCTCGCCAGTGTGCTTGGATACGTTCCCAGTGGTTATCCCAGTGTGGACCGAAGATGGTCATAGGTTTTGTTGGTGGTTGCCCAGATAGGTGTAAATCGCCAATGGCAAAAACTTTCATTAAACCTCCAAAGAATTGTGTAAATATGACTGTATATGACGGATGACCTCTAAGGCGCGTGTTTCATGACACACTTGTGGAATTCCATAACCGATAAAAAGCGGTGATGTTATATAGCGTGGCACAATTTTTAGATAGTGATAACCGTCATTTATATCATAGAAAAATAGATTATAAGATTTTACATATTTAGAAAAGCCTTCTAATACATAGCGTAAGGTACGTTGTAAATACTTGGCTAATATGGATGTATCTAATTGGGGATCAAACCGCATATTAAATTCAAAGAATCCATGGATAGGTCGATTGGATAAGGTTATGCGAAGACCATCCTCTTCATAGATGGTCCATCCTTCAAAATGTTCTCTGTGAATATCTTCACGGTAATCATAGTCCTCTAGGCCAATGATTTGGCTGTGAGGGTGATAAATAGAGCCTCCAGACATGGGGCCGTAATTTTTAAAGAATAAGACAGAGGTAAAACGAGGGTCGGATTTTACTTCCCCCCATTTTATTCGCCCAAACTCTAAAATATGGACCGCATCTAAAAAGGGTAATTTAGAATATTCTGTATGCACATGAGGCGGAGTTTCGATGATAACTGTAGGCCATGTGTGTTCTAATACAGGGTATTTATTCATGAGCCAAATGATGGACCCAGATGTATCTAGTATATCGGTTAATTGCGAGGGTTCGCAAAATGGGCAGTGCCCGTCGCGATTGTGCATGCTGTTGGGCTTTGTTTGTCCCAGAGCAATATCAAAAATTAATGGTTCTTTCATAGTTCACCTCACTATTACTATAGTATCATAGGGGGCGAGGTTTATGAAAGTGTGAAACATGATATAATAAAAAAAGAATAGGAGGAACTATGAGACCTACAACATTATGTTTTCCAAAACGGGAGAATTTATTTTTATTAGGACGTAAAAAACGCGGCTTTGGAGCCGGCTATTATAATGGATTTGGTGGTAAAATTGAGGATGGTGAAAGTTTCCGTGCTTGCGCCGTGCGAGAAGTCTTCGAAGAAGTATCCTTACTGGTGAAAGAAGAGGACCTACAGGCAGTGGCGCTATTGGACTTTCAGTTTCCTTACTCACCGGAGTTGAGCCATATTAGTTATGTATATATGGTAGAACAATTTCAAGGCATTCCTTTGGAATCAGAAGAGATGGAGCCTCATTGGTTTACGTTGGAGAACACTCCCTTTGACCATATGTGGGCTGGTGATGAAGAGTGGATTCCACGGGTTTGGCGTGGCGAGAAGTTGAAAGGTATCATTACTTTCAAAGAAGATAATAGTACGATAGAATCCATGCAATTTATAACTGTAGAAAAGGTGCTAGAAAGCGACGATGTAGACCGTATGACGGCTTGGATATATGAGGGCATGAAGTGAAACAAGTAGAACAGCAAAGCCAAGTGGCATGGACGAGACATTTATTAGATTGGTATGATGTGCATAAGCGTGATTTGCCTTGGCGTGAAAGTAAAGACCCCTATCGGATTTGGGTGTCGGAAGTGATGTCTCAACAAACTCGAATTGAGGCCATGCGTCCTTATTTTGAAAACTGGGTAATACAATTTCCAACGCTTGAAAGTTTAGCTAGTGCCGAAGAAGATACGGTGGTTCGGGCATGGCAAGGTTTGGGGTATTATTCTAGGGCTCGTAATTTGCATCAAGGTGTGAAAGAAGTGGTAGAAACCTATGGGGGACAAGTACCGAGATCGCGGAAGGAAATGGAATCTTTAAAAGGCGTAGGCTCCTATACAGCTGGGGCAGTGCTCTCCATTGCGTATAACCTTCGTGAACCTGCTGTCGATGGGAATGTACTTCGTGTCTATGCTCGCCTATACAATATCCATGAAGATATTTTAGGGGTCGTAGGGAAAAAAGTGATTACTTCCTTGGTAGAGGATACTATGCCCTACGATCGACCAGGCGACTTCAACGAAGCCCTTATGGACTTTGGGGCATCTATTTGCATTCCTAAAACACCTCGTTGTGAGGCCTGTCCGTTAGTACAGGATTGTGCAGCAAAAGCAGTAGGAACAGAGCAACAGTTACCTATACGGATTAAGAAAACAAAGGTACAATCTGTCCAATTATACGTAGGGATTATTTCTACAGTAGATGGGTACTACCTATTGCATCGAAGACCCAAAGAAGGATTGCTGCAGAATATGTGGGAGTTTCCCAGCGTAGAAGGTGGCACAGCAGAGAGTCGCAAAGTAGAATTAATTGAGGGGTTACAATCCATTGGGGTTACCGTCACTATGGAACGACCTATGGCAAAGGAAGTAACCCATATTTTTAGCCATCGCAAATGGACGATGAAAGGCTACCGAGGAGAAGCTACAGAGGTGGCAATAGATTCGTCGAATACAATTATGCTAGAAGGTGATGAAGCGGTGCAACAAGCTGTAGCAGAAGGTCAGATTATTCCTCTGAAGGAGGATTGGATTCTCTGTCGTAAAGAGGCCTTTCACGTCTTACCTTGGGCAGGGCCTCATGGCAAGTTCATTGATCTTTGTTAATCTATACCGAGGAGTGATATAGATGAGAATATATATATTGATGGGAATCTTAGTACTTGGAATGGCTCTTTTTGGAACTATGACAGGATACTGGGTAACCTTATTTAGAAATAGTTCGAAACGAAAGGGCCTAATCTATGGTGGTGTACTGGGGTTAGCCCTTGCAGTAGGAACGATTGTCCTACAACGCCTTATGTACAGCATCCATGGTGGTATGATGATGGATCTAGTACGCCCGGTCCTAATCGGACTGAATGGATTAGTCGTAGCACTGTTCAGCACCTTTGCAGTATTGACGATCTTCGGTGTATTCTACGGACTTATGCGTTTAGGGGCTCGCTCTGACAGCGGAGATAGCCATATCGACGAATCACGGAGGAATTTCTTTAAACGTACTGCTGTGGTGGTACCTGCTGTAGTAGGTGTCACAGGATCAGTAGCGGCCTTTCAAGGGAATGGTGAACTGCAACTACGCAAGATACAGTTGGCTTTGAAAGATAGACCAGAGGTGTTGAAAGGATATAAAATTGGGCAACTTAGCGATGTTCATATAGGCCCTTTCATCGGCATGGACAAACTGAAAGAAATGGTAGATGCCATTGCTAGTGAACACCCGAATCGACTGGTTATCACTGGAGATTTAATCGATGATTTGGGGTATCTTGATGAAGTGGCAGATTATCTAGATAGCCGTGTACAAGATTTTCCTGATGGCATTGATTATATTTTAGGGAATCACGAATACCGCGTCGATGTAGAGCGTGTGTGGAAGCGGTTCCACCAAACGAAGATGCACATGTATCGTAACAGTCATCAACAGATATTAGGTGGACCTCGCCCTGTGTATTTAGTGGGCATGGATTACCACTTTAAAGACGATGTGCAAGAGGAAAATGTGCGCTTGTTGGACAAAGCCATGAAAGGTATGCCCGACAATGCATATCCTATCTTGTTGGCGCACCATCCGAACTATATCCCTGAAGCATTCCGTAGACATATCCCATTAACCTTATCTGGACATACCCATGGAGGACAGATTAATCTATGGGGCGTGAACCTAGTGCCGGTGTATAAGCCGTATTGGAAAGGACTCTACGAAGAACAAGGATTATTTGCCTATGTAAGCCGAGGGTCGGGACATTGGTTCCCTGTGCGGTTGAACTGTGCTAGAGAAGTGACCGTGTTTACTGTTTTATAAAGATCTGGATATCTTATTTATGTTGTAAAATTGATTAGTTAATATTTTGCAATACGTAAAATTTTGTTATACTATAGATGTTACCTCCCCAATACTGGTGACAGGAAGGGGGTGCACCGATGGATTTGTTAATCAACGTAACAGTCTCTGTTGTGGCAGGGGTAATTAGTTATTATCTTTGCAAATGGCTAGACAAGAGATTTAAAGGTAACTAGCCTCATATAGAGGTCGCTCTCTATAAAAAGCAGAACCCCCACAGCTGGAACTGTGGGGGTTCGTTGTCCCGATGGACTTAATCAACGTTTATATCCATAGTATATCACACCTATAGAAGCTTGTCATCTATATGATAGGAATTTAGGTGCAATAAAAAAGTTGAAAATAATATATTTACATCCAAATAAACAATACCCATTATCATAAATATAAATGATAATAAAGGTAATAGCTAATTCTTTCGATCTTTGAAAGATATAATTAAAAATTTATATTGAGAAATAGTATCAGTTGTGATATAGTATAGCTAAGTAAGACTCATGGAATTTTTAATTTAGGGATAGTACGGGACATCCCACATGTTTAGTAAGGGAGGAAAGACCATGAAAGAATTTAAATTATGGCGGTTGTTCATTGTGTTTGCCGTTTGTATTATGGCTATTGCAGGCTGTGGAAAGCAAGCGGATACGGTACAAGATAGTAAGCCATTACAAGTGGTAACTACTACAACAATGATTACAGATTTAGTACAAAAAATTGGTGGTGACCATGTAACAGTACAAGGATTGATGGGGGCTGGGGTAGACCCACATTTATACCAAGCTAGTGCAGGTGATGTATCTACTTTACAAAAAGGCGATATAATCTTCTTGAATGGTATCCATTTAGAAGGTAAAATGGGCCAAGTATTCCAAGAATTAAAAAAATCCAACAAAACAGTAGTGGAAGTGTCTAAAGATATGGATCCATCCACATTGTTAGCTTTTGAAGAAGAAGGTCCAGATGCAAAAGACCCTCATATTTGGTTCGATGTACAAAACTGGAAATTAGCAGCCAAAGTAGTAAAAGACACATTAGTAGCAAAAGATCCAAAACATGAAAAAGACTATGTGGCTAATTACGAAGCATACATGAAAGAATTAGATGCAGCCGATCAATATATTAAGGATAGAACGAAAGAAATTCCTGAACAATCTCGTGTATTAGTCACTGCTCATGATGCATTCCATTACTTTGCTCGTGCTTATGGCTTTGAAGTAAAAGGCTTGCAAGGTGTGAGCACAGCTACAGAAGCGGGCACAAAAGATATGAACGACTTAGTACAATTTATTGTAGACCACAAAATCAAAGCTATCTTCGTAGAATCTTCTGTTCCTCATAAAACAATCGAAGCTGTACAAGAAGCATGTAAAGCTAAAGGTTGGGACGTAGCTATCGGCGGTGAATTATACTCCGACTCCTTAGGTTCTCCTAACACAGAAGGCGGCACTTACATTGGCATGGTCAAAGCCAACATCGATACCATTGTAGGCGCTCTTAAATGATGAGTGACAGCAAGTGTATTTTGGAAGTGAATCATCTTTCAGTAGCCTATGATGATACGGTGGTGCTGAAAGATGTATCCTTTCAGATTGAACAAGGAACGATGACGGCCATAGTTGGTCCTAATGGTGCCGGCAAATCAACCTTGGTGAAAGCCATGTTAGGACTTGTGCCATTAGTAGAAGGAACGATTGAGTTAACATTAGATGCTAAAACAGTTTCTGCTTATGGAGGCGTGAAAACGAATAGTATTTATAACCATATTGCCTACGTACCACAAACCTCAGCAGTAGATTGGGATTATCCCATTACGGTGTTTGAGGTGGTATTGATGGGCACCTACCGTAGACTAGGTTGGTTTACACGCCCAGGGAAACGTGAACGAGATGAGGCGACAAAAGCCTTGCAAACGGTAGGCATGTTAGACTATGCACAGCGGTCTATCTCACAATTGTCAGGAGGACAGCAACAGCGTGTATTTCTAGCTCGTGCCTTGGTGGAAAATCAAGATGTGTATATACTAGATGAGCCTTTCAAGGGTATCGATAAGACGACAGAGGCGGTACTCGTAAAGATTATGAAAGACATGCAAGCAGCAGGAAAAACATTGCTAATCGTACATCATAATTTGCAAACTTTGGAAGCTTATTTTGATCAAGTTCTCTGCGTGAATCGTAGATTGGTGGGCATGGGGCCGGTTCGAGATATAGTGGGATCCCCTATCCTAGATGAGACATATTCATACTAGGAGGCACCATGGAATTATTACAACAATATACATTTCAAATCGTAGCACTGGGGACGGTGATGTTAGGCTTGGTATGTGGCGTCATAGGAACCTTTGCAGTATTGCGTCAAGAAAGCTTACTAGGTGATGGCGTAGCCCATTCCACACTACCTGGGGTAGTGGCAGGATTTCTTCTAACAGGTGTGAAAGACACCACAGTGCTATTACTAGGTGCGATTTGCACGGCCTGTTTGTCAGAATGGATTATGTATAAAACATCCCAAAAAGGAGTTCGTTTTGATGCAGCCTTAGCTACGATTTTAGCAACCTTCTTTGGATTTGGTACAGTGTTATTAACGCGAGTACAGTCTATGGAAAATGCTGGACAGGCAGGTCTGAATACGTTTATCTTTGGACAAGCTGTAACCATGATGCAAAGTGACATTTGGGTGATGGCCATTTGTGGAACCTGCATTGTAGGTGGGGTTATTGTACTTTGGAAAGAATTGAGTCTTACCGTATTTGACCCTATTGAGGCGCAGTTGATGGGTATCCCTGTGTCAAAGGTACGATTTTTTTATCGAGCGGCGCTCGTAGTGACTATTGTGATAGGCATACGGACGGTAGGTGTTATTTTAATTAGCTCCTTGCTGATTGGTCCAGCCATGATTGGTCGCCAGTGGACTCATTCCTTGCGGACCTTGGTAATTATTGCTGCCATTAGTGGTAGTGTAGTCGCCTTTATGGGAACTTTTGTGAGCGCCTTATGGGGCAATCTTCCTACGGGCCCTATTATCATCATTGTCATGACTGGTATGATTTTATTAAGTTTAGTATTGGCTAATGGTAAACGCCTCATGAGGAGGTGTTTTGGATGAGTCATATCTTAGAAATTTGGGGTATCGCCACAGTGACAGGTATCAGCTGTAGCCTTATAGGTACATTCTTGGTGTTGCGTCGTTTATCTATGATGGTGGATGCCATTACGCATACTGTTTTTTTAGGCATTGTATTAGCCTTTTTGGTGACAAAAGATTTGAACTCGCCTTGGCTTATCATTGGTGCTACCGCTATGGGGGTAGGGACGGTGTATGCCGTAGAGTGGATGCAACGGCGTCGTTATATTAGACCAGATGCAGCTATCGGTATTGTGTTTCCCTTCTTATTTGCCTTAGCCATTGTGTTAGTTACCTTATTTGGTAAACACATACATCTCGATGTAGATACGGCGATTTTAGGCGATTTAGCCTTTGCCACATTTCAACGCTTCACCGTAGATGCCTATGACTTAGGACCTATGTTGTTATGGATTGCCATTCTGGTATGCCTTATCAATGCGGTATGTATTGCGCTGTTTAAGAAAGAATTAATCCTTACCACCTTTGATCCTGTGTGTGCTAAGATATATCAAGCGATGCCTATGGCAGTGTCCTATGGACTGATGACGTTAACCTCTTTAACTACAGTGGCATCCTTCCAAACAGTAGGAGCTATCTTGGTAACGGGTTGTATGATTGGGCCACCAGCGACAGCATTTATGCTAGCTCGTTCTGTGAAAGCAATGATTTTGATCAGTGCGTGTATATCTACTATAGCGGCAACCATTGGAGTGGCATTAGCCTTCCTGTGGGATGTATCCATTGGTGGTATGATTGCCACAGTCATCGGATGTATCTATGGACTGGTGTGGATTTATAAATATGGTAGAAAAAATGCATAATGGTAGCATTGTATAGGCTAGCATGATATAGATAAACAAGGACTGAAGTAAAATGATGCATTAGAATTTACTTCAGTCCTTTGTTATTTGTGTATTTCTTTAGCGGAATAAAAAGGCTGAAACCAAATGGTTACAGCCTCTTTTGTGATATGTGTAGTGTTTTATTTATTCATGTTTTCGATTGCTTCTGCTTCTGCTTTGTTGAATTTAGAAGCAATAACGATGCGAATTAAGCAAAGTGCAACGAAGATGTATGCTGCAAAGCCTAGCCATTCAGCTGTATCACCATAGGATTTTGCTTCAGTGAAAGCCAATTGAAGTGGAGCTTCGCTACCACCTGTACTTACGGAGAAGGCGATGATACCAGCGATGATAACGCCGATGATACTTTCACCAACGATCAAGCCAGAAGCGAACAATACGCCACGGCGGTTAGATTGTTCTACGTCAGCATCTGCATAAGCACCAGCACGTTCTTTCGCACGTTTTGTAATATAACGATTTACGAAGTAACCGATGATGGCACCCATTACAAGAGGCATTTCCAAAGTTGGAGGTAAGTAGATACCCATACCAATTGCAAGTGGTGGTAATGTTAAGGATTTTGTTGTAGATTTTAAAATTAAGTTTACAACGATAGCTACGATACCTACTACGATGCCGTAGAAAATGTATGTCCAATCCATATTAGCATTGAAGATACCTTCTGCGATTTGACGCATCAAAGTAGCTTGTGGAGCAGATAATGCTTGAGCAGGATCCATTCCTTCACGAGGCATAGCGCCTGTAAAACCATATGCATGGTATAACAAGTCAAGTACTGGAGCAATCGCTACGGCACCAGCTAAGGAACCAATTAATAGAGCTACCTGTTGTTTCCAAGGTGTAGCACCCACTAATTGACCAGTTTTCAAGTCTTGTAAGTTATCGTTGGAAATGGCTGCAATGGAGATAACCACGGATGTCATGAAGATCGCCAAGGCAGTGGAGAATTTTACGCCTTCTGGAGTAGATAATAAGTCATTGGCAGAACCGATGGCAAATACTACTAGAGAAGATACGATGATACCGATGATACCGATACCAGAGATTGGACTTGCAGAAGTACCAATCAAACCAGCCATGTAACCACAAGCAGCAGCTACGAAGAAGCCGATTAACAATGCCACTACGATACCTGCAATTACTAATGTCCAAGCAAGACCTGCAGACATTGGAAGAGCAGACACGAAAGAGTAGAAGCAAATGATTAAGCCAATAATAATTAATGCAAATACAACGCCAATAGTAGATGGTTTCATATCTGTATCCATACGGTGTGTGTCACGATATTCAGCGCTTGCCGTCATGGACTTAATAGATAATTTAATACCTTCAATAATTGGTTTGATCAATGTTAGCAATGTCCAAATCGCTGCCACACCGATAGTACCAGCACCGATAAAGCGGACTTTTGTTTTCCAAACTGTGCTAGAGAATTTGATAGCTTCCAAATTATCTGGGTTTGGTAGATGATTTGTTAAGTATGGTACGAAACCACCCCAAGCAATAATCATACCGATTAAGATAGCGATACCACTAGCAATACCAATTAGGAAGCCTGCGCCTAATAAAGCAGAGGAGAAACCGAAAGGAATTTGTGTAGCACCAGCACCTACAGGGAACCAGAATGATTTAGATTCGCCTAAGACACGTAAACCTTGTGTAACAAAACTGATGATACCAGCCAATGCGCCACCAGATACGATTTCTTTCATACCACCAGATTGTTTTACTGTTTCACCAGGAACACTGGAGCCTACTTTCAAGATTTCAGCAGCGGCACGACCTTCTGGATATGGTAAGTCGCTGTTCATAACCATAGCGCGGCGTAATGGAATGGTAAATAATACCCCAAGACAGCCACCGCAGGCGGATAATAACAATGTTTGCAATAAGTCAAAGTTTTGCCAATAACCAATCATCAATAGACCTGGCAATACGAAAATGACTGCAGATAAGGTACCAGCAGCAGATGCTTGCGTTTGTACCATGTTGTTTTCAAGAACATTGGAATCCTTGAAGAAGCGTAAGATTGCCATAGATATTACGGCAGCCGGAATGGAGGATGAGAACGTCAAACCTACTTTTAGCCCTAAGTATACGTTAGATGCAGTAAAGATTAATGTAATAATCGCACCTAGTAACATACCTCTGACTGTTAATTCCGGTAAGCTAATATCATGACTCATAAAATCATGCTTCATAGTTATACCTCCTTAAAATACACTACTATCTCATCCATTGTATCAGTATTCTCATAGACTTTCAATAAAAAATATAGTAAATATTGTATACATACGTCTTTTTGAGAGAATATAGTTAAAATATTCATATAAGGTTCATCTAGTTAGTGTATATATAAAGAAATAATTATTCCTATATCATAAGGAGACAGACTATGAAAAGAAAGATATTTGGCGCTCTATTCATGGCCGCTTGTTTACCGATGGCGTTACAGGCAGCAGATGTTATGGTGGTGAAAGAAACACCGATTGCTGTAGGTGAACGTATCTCTACAACAGCATCGCCAGAAACCAATCGCATCATCCGTGAGGAAACGATGAAAGCTAGACAAGATAAAAAACAAATCATAGCACCAGCGGCAAAAGCGTTTACAGATCGTTTGCAAGTAACAGTCAAACCAGAGACAGTGAAAGAAAATCATATGGATTTGACATACCCACGAGTGCAATCTGTAAGTCCTTACGTGACGAAAGCAATAAATAAGACGATTACAGAGTATGTAGAAAAGCTTCGTAAGCAAGTCCAAAAGATGAATGAAAAAGCAGTAGATGGAGAAAAACAAAATCTGTATATGAGTTATGATGTTAAAGCAGATGGGAATGGTATTTTTTCTGTCACTATCACATCCTATACAATAGAAGACAATGCGTCTCATGGGGTAAACGTGGAAAAGGGATTTACTTTTAATACCACCACAGGCCGTACGCTGTCCTTAAATGACTTTGGTGGGCTTCCACAAGAGAAGATTACAGCAGGAATACAACAATTACCGAAAGATGGTAAAAAAGCTATCTATGCAGATGCCACAGTAGGCAAGCCAAATAGTTTCTTTGCCCGTGAAAATCATGAGATTGTATTGATTTATGACCAAGGGACTATTGCCCCTATGTCTAGTGGTAGCATTTATGTGCCAGTAGGAAACTTAGGGAAATAAGTTAAAAATCATAAGACCACGCTGCAACTGTTAAGTAGTCATGCCTAGTGGTATCAAATATAGAAAGTATATGTACAGCTAGAGATTGTAAAAAATAACTAGGAAATGAAATAGAGGAAAGTTGATAGGTTTTGTTCAACTTTCCTCTATTTTTATTTAGTGATTCTCTTGTTTCTTCGGAGCGTCAAGTCTCTTATAATAGGCTTTATCGATATCTGCATAGGAGATAATCCCTTGTTGTGCCATTAAGGTTAATACTGTCCGTTGTCGTTGTTTTGTAGCATCTATGTTGCTTACTGGGTTAAAGTAGGACGGCGCTTGTGGAATGCCTGCGAGCACAGCAGCTTGACTTAAGTTAAGGTCCTTTGGTTCTGTCTTAAAGTATCCTTCAGAGGCTGCTTTAATACCATAGTAATCGGTACCATAATAAATGGTGTTAAGATACATAGTGATGATTTCATCTTTGCTGTAATAATGCTCCATCAAATAGGCAAGAAATACTTCTTCCACCTTACGAGACATGATACGCTTGGAGGATAAGAATAAATTTTTTACTAATTGTTGGGTAATGGTACTGCCACCTTCTACGGTTTGCCCAGCTATGGTATTCGTATATAAGGCGCGACCAATGCTAAAAAAATCTACCGCTCCATGCTCATAAAAACGTTTATCTTCCGTAGCCACTAAAGCTTGTTTTACTATAGGGCTAATGTCTTCGCTGCGAACGCGATGCTCTAGTGGCACCCGTTTATCCATGGCCTCCTCTACAGCTTCTTTAAAATGAAAGAGACGTTTGATGCGGTCGATTCTGGAAAGTTGATCTTCCCCTTGTTCAATGGTTTGTTCTTTTATCGTATGCGCTACATGTTGCGTAGTCGTTTTAGCATCCTCTGGGGTATACCCAGCGAACCAATATAAACCACCAGCAGCAATGGCAAGCACAAGAATGAGTTTAAAAAGTGTTTTCATGGGTTCATCATATCACATCTAGGGTGTATCAACAATAGGACTTATAGAATCTTATAATAAAGTGGATTGTCCTTGTTATATACACATAAGATATTTGTAATGTAACAGAGTAGTGATAACGTTGAGATTGTTAGAGTTATAGTATTTTTATTAAAAAACAATAGACATTATGATTTAGCCCTTAGCAATTATGAAATGATAGGTTATAGGGAATGGCTATGGAATATCAATATATAGATTAAAAATGTATATAAAAGAATTTTTATAAAAAATACTTGCATTATTATGCAAGTAGTTGTATAATACGTTCATAAGATAGAAACAGGTACTGCATAGCAGTCATTTACACAAAGAAAGAGGTTTATTATGAGCAACATTAACAAAGTAGTATTAGCCTACTCCGGCGGTTTAGACACATCTGTTATTATTCCTTGGTTAAAAGAAAACTATGGCGCAGAAGTCATTGCAGTATGCGTAAACTTAGGCCAACCAGAAGATTATGACGCAGTAGAGAAAAAAGCTATCAAATCTGGTGCTACAAAAGCATACATTATTGATGCGCAAGAAGAATTTGTATCTGACTACATTTGGCCAGTGGTCAAAGCAGGTGCTGTATACGAAGGCAAATACCTATTAGGTACTTCTTTTGCAAGACCATTGATTGCTAAAAAATTAGTAGAAATTGCTGCACAAGAAGGTGCTGATGCCATCGCTCATGGTGCGACAGGTAAAGGGAACGACCAAGTTCGTTTTGAATTGACTATCAAAGCACTTTCACCGAATACAAAAATCATTGCACCATGGCGTGAATGGGAATTGAAATCTCGGGAAGATTGCATGGAATATGCAGCGAAACACGATATTCCAGTAGTGGCTACTAAAAAACACCCATACTCCATGGACCAAAACGTATGGCATTTATCCCATGAAGGTGGCGATTTAGAAGATCCTAAGAATGCACCTAAAAATGATGTATATTTAGTTAGCAAATCTCCAGAAGAAGCTCCAGATGTACCAACTATGGTGACCATCGACTTCAAAGAAGGTGTTCCAGTGGCAGTGAATGGTCAAGCCATGTCTCCACTTACCATCTTACAAACTTTAAATGAAATCGGCGCAGCTAATGGTATCGGCATCGTGGATATTGTAGAAAATCGGTTAGTAGGCATGAAATCTCGTGGTGTCTATGAAAATCCTGGTGGAGCTATCATCATGTATGCGCACAGAGAATTAGAATATCTTTGCCTAGACAGAGCCACATACCATTATAAAGAATTGGTGGCGAACAAATATGGAGAACTTGTGTATGATGGCATGTGGTTTGCCCCATTGATGAGCGCTTTACAAGCTTTCGTGGATAGCACACAACAAACAGTAACCGGTCAAGTTACATTGAAATTGTACAAAGGCAATATTATCAGCGCAGGATCTACGTCTCCATATTCCTTGTATAACCAAGAATTTGTAACATTTGAAGAAGATGATGTATATAACCAAGCTGATGCAGAAGGGTTCATCAACTTATTCGGATTGCCTTTAACAATCAATGCATTAATGAAAGAGAAAGCAGGTTTAAAATAATGGCGAAACTTTGGGGCGGACGGTTTACCAAAGGGACGGATAAGGCAGTAGAGGACTTCACGTCCTCTATTTCCTTTGATTCCCGCATGTATAAAGAAGATGTGGCAGGCAGTATTGCCCATGCTACAATGCTAGCAGAGCAACAGATCATTTCTCAGGAAGATAAAAATGCCATCGTAGCAGGCTTACAAGCTATTGAACAACAAATTGATGCAGGAGATTTCGAATTTTCTGTGGCATTAGAAGACATCCATATGAATATAGAAAAACGCTTAACCGATGCCATCGGTGAAGCGGGAGGACGCCTGCATACAGGGCGTAGCCGTAATGACCAAGTAGCAGTGGATTTGCATATGTATATTCGTAAAGCTGTGGTACACATGGGTGAGGAACTTGTGAATTTGCAACAAGCTTTCTTAGAAGTGGCAGAGAAGTATAAAGAGGTGATTATCCCTGGATATACCCATTTACAACGGGCGCAACCGGTGTTATTTAGTCACCACATGATGGCGTACTTCTCCATGATCAGTCGTGACTTTGATAATTTACTGTTAATCTTTAAACATGCTAATGTGATGCCATTAGGGGCAGGGGCTTTGGCAGGTACGACCTATCCTATCGATCAAAATATGACGAAGGAATTGTTGCATTTCGATGCCATCTATGAAAATAGTATGGATGCTGTCAGCGACCGTGACTATGTATTAGAGTTCCTCAGCTTTGGGGCAAAAGTGATGATGCATTTAAGTCGGTTAAGCGAAGAATTAATCCTATGGTCTAGCACAGAGTTTGGGTTCATCGAATTAGACGATGCCCATTGCACTGGTTCCAGCATTATGCCACAAAAGAAAAATCCAGACGTATGTGAACTCGTACGTGGTAAAACAGGTCGTATCTACGGTCATTTGATGGGACTTCTTACAACCATGAAAGGCCTGCCAATGACGTACAACAAGGATATGCAAGAAGATAAAGAAGGAGTCTTCGACACGATCGATACCTTGCATTTTGCTATCTCTATTACAGCTGACATGTTACGCCATATGAAAGTTAATGGAGACCATACAAAAGCAGTGTTGGACGATGATTTCTCCAATGCTACGGATATGGCGGACTACTTGGCGAAAAAAGGGGTACCGTTCCGTGAAGCTCATGCCATTGTAGGGGCAGCGGTACAACATTGCATTGAAAAAGGTTGTGTGTTGTTAGATTTGTCAGTGGAAGATTTCAAAGCTATTTCACACCACTTTGAAGCAGATATCTTGGATGCCATTACCATCGAAGCTTGCGTAGCAGGTCGTAGTAACTACAGCGGTACAGCGCCAGAGTGCGTAGCACGTCAAATGCAGATTGGACAAACAATCGTGGCAGAAGAAGTGGCACAAATCCAACAATGGAAAGAAAAAATTCATTTACAATAAATAGGTTTGTAGCAATATTCATATTGTATTCTCTTATTCGTATAAAAGTGGCATCTGTAAATGGTATATGGGGCGATTCTGGTTTAGCAAGACTATCGCAACTATGAAAAAAAGCAACGGCAAATCCGTTGCTTTTTTTTGAGATAAGTTCAATATCATTAATCCTTATCTTCTTCATTTTCTTTTAGAAGATCTTTTTGTGAATTTTTTTCAGAGAGTTTTTGATCGATATACTTATTAATATTTTCATAAAATTCTTTGGTCGTTTCACTATCCAATTTTGTCGAATTATGAATTTGATTCACTTGATTGACTTTTAAATGAACAGATTGAATACCGTAAGAGGCTTGTTTTTGGCGGAACGTTTCTAATTGTTCTTCTGAAAGCGGATTGCCAACAATCGTCAAGACCAATTCATTTTTGCTTGACTTGTAGACTTGACTAATGACCGTATGATTGGTGAACTCTTTTCCTACAAACTGCTTGATTCCTTCTTTTCGTGCCTGATCTATCGTTAGCGTGACTGCTGAATAGGTGGCAGGAAGAATTAATAATACAATCAAGGATATCAACCCAATTCTCATTTTAATATTTAGTTCTTTAAATGAGCGTAAGGGCGATTTTCTCATCAAAATTCTTGTTCCAACAATATTGGTTAGCATGATAAAGACACAGTTAATTAAGAAAAGATAGAGAGCGCCATATATAAATTGTACATTTCCATTAGCTAAACCATAGCCTGCAGTACAGATAGGTGGCATCAGAGCTGTTGCAATGGCTACTCCTGGCACGATATTGTTCGCTTCTTTTTTTCTTGAACCAATTACACCTGCTATCCCACCTGCAATAGCAATGAGAACATCCCAAATAGTTGGAGAGGTTCGAGCAATCAACTCGCTACTTGCATAAGATATGGGAGAAATCCAGAAATACAGAGCTGAGACAAGCAAACTGACCACTACTTGAGTCAATAAAACATTTAAAGATTGTTTGATCAAACGGGTATCAAAAATAGCTAAGCCGAATCCCAGTCCAACAATCGGTGTCATAAGAGGGGAAATCAGCATGGCTCCAATAATAACAGCTGTTGAATTCATATTTAAACCTATAGAGGCAATAAAAATCGCGCACATCAAAATTACTGTATCGCTTAATCGAACATGAAGATCATCATATAATTTATCACGGTATTCACGTGCTGAATAGTTTCCTGTCATTGGTTACTCCTTTTATTTCATATAATCTTGTTTCCGCATGGGTGGTGGTAGAGCCTTCTGTCTAATCTTCTGTGTTTTAATTCTTACCGGTTATTCTATTGAAAGTTATCCATTATGTATCGCTCAGCCTAGCCTTAACATTATACCAAAATTTTATAGTATTTCTTTAAAGAAATCTATTAATTTAACAGATAGAAAAAGTAAGAAATTTTGCTTCATTTTCCAACAAAGATTTGCCACTGTCACCTAAAATATTGGGAAAGTAAATATCGAAAATATATGATAAAATGTAAGCGAATTCAAACAAAACGGTAATTTAGTGAATGCTGATTGCCGTTTTTCCATATGTTTAAGGAGGTAACAATATGCTTAAGGCAAAAATTTTTTATATATTTTTATTTTTGATCGTTGTCGAAACTATAGGCTTGTTGTTGTTGAAAAGAGGTCTAGAAATGGGCTATTTTGGCACAGAAGCTATTATCCTCGCAGTTTTTTCATTTGCTTTTTACAACCTATGTTCATTCGGTTGGGTCTACTTTACAATAAAAAACAATAAAAAATAAATAGAACAAATTGGAGGCTAACACCTCCGATTTTTTTGTATGCAGACCCCGAATTTTCGTTTTTTCATGCAAAAATAGCGCATTTTAGGTGCTGAGATGATGATCCTGGAGCTTTTTCAGATACTTTTGTGATGTATCTATCACTTGAAACGCCTACAGCGCCAAGGACTTTGGGCACTTTTTAGATACTTTCCTAAAGGAGTACATTTTTCCGAAAAAGTACAATTTTTCGGAAAGTTGTATGTTGTACCAAAATTGTCTCTACCACAACATATAGAAAAATAAGTGAAATGGATAGGGAATATCCCTTTTTATTTTGCTTTAAATCAGATTTTTGGATGGAATAGTAGATGATAAGACAAAATATCTTTGAACATACAAAAAGACAAACGCCAAAAATGACGTCTGTCTACGTTCTGAGGTAGCCTTTAGGCTCCCTTTTTTCTTAGAAAATACCGATGAGTAATTGCATGCCAAGACTAGTCAGGATGATAGCAATCCAGCAAAGGGCTCCAAGAAAAATGGATTTTCCACTGGATTTGATCATAGCAATGAGGTTGGTTTTGAGACCAATAGCACTCATAGCCATGATGATGAGGAATTTGGAGAGTTGTTTGAGAGGTGAAAAGAAGCTATTGCTGACACCGAAAGATGTGAGAAGAGTAGTTAGCAGAGAAGCTAGGATAAAGTAGAGAATGAAAACGGGGAAGATTTTTTTAAGCTTTACTCCTTGGTTGTTTCCTTGTTGACGGCTTTGCCAATAGGAGAGGAAGAGAGTAATAGGGATAATAGCTAGAGTACGGGTCAGTTTGACAATAGTGGCAGACTCGAGAGTATTGCTTTGGTAAAGACTATCCCAAGCGCTAGCTGCGGCTGTTACAGAGGACGTATCGTTGACTGCAGTACCCGCAAAGAGAGCAAAACCTTCGTTGGAAAGATGGAGCCAAGAACCTAGAGTTGGAAAGATAAGAGCTGCCAAGACATTGAAGAAAAAGATAACAGAAATGGATTGGGCCACTTCTTTTTCCTTGGCATGAATAACAGGAGCAGTCGCTGCAATGGCAGAACCGCCACAGATAGAAGAGCCTACACCAACTAGGATAGCTAGCTTTCTATCAAGGTTAAAAAATCGTTGGAAAAAGAAAGCTATAATCAGAGCAATTGAAATAGTTGAGAGGATGACAGGAAGGGAAGATTTTCCAACCTCGAAAACTTGAGAGATATTGAGTCCAAATCCCAGTAAGATAACAGCGTACTGAAGCAATTTTTTTGAGCTATAAGTCAAGCCGACATCCAGTTGTTTATAGGAAGTGAGAAAGGGATGGAGAATCATTCCGATAAAAATGGCGAAAACAGGTGCTCCCACAACAGGCAGAAAGTCTCCTAAAACCCAAGAGATGATAGAAATGATCAGACAGGCTAACAGTCCTGCCCAATTTTTTGATAGAAATGACATAAAAACCTCCGAAAATAACTACTCCTTATTATAATCTTAATTTATCAGAAAAGTAAAATCGAAAATAGAAAGTAGGAATAAGGTAGTAAATTAACGGAATTTTGCGGTCAGAGAGCTTTTTGTAATATAATAGATAGATCAATTCATCATAAAAAAATGACCAATTTTTGACCTAAATTTATGGGTTAAATTTTTTTTGGCAAATAATATGGATTATACGGATAAAATCTATTGATTTTAAATAATAAATACCTATAAAAAACTAAATAATACATAATAAGAGTTTATGATATAATCAATATATATTTTTATTACTAAATACTATGAGGTACTAACGATGAAATTAATATCTTGGAATGTGAATGGCTTGCGTGCAGCCATGACCAAAGGATTTATGGATGCATTCGATGCATTAGATGCAGATATGTTCTGCTTACAAGAAACAAAATTACAACCAGAACAAATTGAAATGGTCTTGCCAAATCATGAACAATATTGGAATAGTGCGGTAAAAAAAGGGTATAGCGGTACGGCTATTTTCACAAAAGAAAAGCCAATTTCCGTAGTGAATGGCATTGGTATTGAAGAACATGACCAAGAAGGCCGCGTCATCACGGCGGAATATGAAAAGTTCTACTTAGTTACGTGCTATACACCGAATAGCCAACGTGAATTGGCTCGCTTGGAGTACCGCATGGAATGGGAAGTGGCATTCCGTGAGTATTTATTAGCATTAGATGCGAAAAAGCCGGTAATTCTGTGTGGTGACCTTAACGTAGCGCACCAAGAAATCGACTTGAAAAACCCGAAAACTAACCGTAAAAATGCTGGTTTCAGTGATGAAGAACGTGAAAAAATGACAGAACTACTAGCGGCTGGATTTACAGATACATTCCGCTATTTATACCCTGATGCGGTAGATGCCTATAGCTGGTGGTCTTACATGGGCAAAGCTCGTGAACGGAACGTAGGATGGAGAATTGACTACTTTTTAGTATCCAACAGCATTGCTGATAAAATCCAAGAGGCGAAAATCCATGCAGATATTTTTGGATCTGACCATTGCCCAGTAGAACTAGTTATCGATTTATAATGTGTGTGGCGAGCGTATAGTATGTCAGTATTACATTTTGAACATATCTCTTTAGAGATGCATGGTCGTCAGATTTTAAAGGATATTTCTTTTTCTGTCGACGCTGGTGAAAGTATTACCATCGTAGGTCCTTCTGGGAGCGGTAAGAGTACGATATTAAAATTGGCTAGCTCCTTGATATCTCCTACGGGAGGCACGATTTTCTTTCATGGTAGACCTGTAGAAAGCTATGCACCGACGGAGTATCGCCAACGAGTGGCGTATTGTTTCCAACAACCTTACCTGTTTGGACAAACGGTGCGGGGTAATTTAGTATTTCCTTTCACCATGCGAGGTCGTGCTGTTGACGAAATAAGAATCAAAGACCTATTCGATTTGTTTCATATGGATCTACAGTTGTTAGAGAAGTCTAATACAGAGTTATCAGGTGGTGAAATGCAACGAATTTGCTTGATTCGTAGTTTGCTGTTTGCCCCTGACGTGTTGTTATTAGATGAGGTGACGTCTGCCTTGGACACAGAAAATACGGAGTGGGTAGAACAAGGTCTTATGCAGTTGCATAAAGAAGGCTTAACCTTGTTACAGGTGACCCATAATCTAGACCAAAGTGTTCGTATGGGGCAACGTCGTATCACCGTGAAAGATGGTCATATTGCAGATTGTGAGGTGCTACATGGGGAGCTTTAATGCTTTATCGAATGAGTCCTTGTTGATGGCAACAGTACTCATCGCCATGGCTGTCATCGTATCCTATCAGCAAAAAATGCGATTAGAGGTAGAAATCTTACATAGTGCCTTGCGAGCAGTAGTGCAACTAGTGGTGGTAGGCTATGTACTCCATTTCATCTTTGGTGCCGACCATCCGCTCTTTACGGGGGGTGTATTACTGGTGATGCTGATTAGTGCCGCTATCAATGGGGGTAAACGTGGCGTAGGAATCCGGCGTGCATCGTGGATTGCAGGTATTAGTATTGGCATTGGTGCCATCATTACTTTAGTGGTATTGTTGAGTGCAAATGTCTTATCTTTTACTCCCTATCAGATGATTCCCGTAGGTGGTATGGTCATGTCGGGCGCTATGGTGGCAGTAGGACTATGTTTCCGCCAAATTACAACTAGCTTTAAGAGTCGTCAACAAGAGATTCAGATTAAGTTAGCTTTAGGGGCTAGGCCTATGCAAGCTTGTAAAGCCATCTTGCGAGCAGCTCTTATCTTTAGTTTGCAACCTACCATTGATAGTGCGAAAACCTTGGGTATTGTGTCCTTACCGGGGATGATGACAGGCTTAATCTTAGCAGGCATGAGTCCTATGGAGGCCATTAAATACCAGATTATCGTCATTTTCATGTCCTTTTCAACCATATCCATTGCCATTGCTATAGCAGGATACTTGAGTTGTCGACAATTTTTCAATGCAAAAGAACAGCTGATTCTATCTGACTCATGATAGAATCAGCTTCTTTTTTACAATAGTGTTTTTAAAGTTTTAACTTACCTATAAAATAAGTAGGATTTTTTGAAAATTTATAGTCATAAGGAATGAGTTGTGTTACTATTAGGATATACACATTCTATTTATATGTAAAACGAGGTGGTATTATGGCAAATTACAACCCTTATGAAAATATGCTGCAAACATTAGACTTAGCAGCGGACACATTGGGCATTCCACGCAATGACTATGAAGTGTTGCGTCACCCTGAACGTGAAATGAACGTGGCTATTCCAGTACAAATGGATGATGGACATGTGGAAGTATTTACTGGCTACCGCTGCCAACATAGCTCCGTTCTTGGCGCATCTAAAGGTGGTCTTCGCTTTCATCCAGATGCAGATGAAAATGAAGTGCGCGCTTTAGGTGCGTGGATGACCATCAAAAATGCCATTGCTCATTTACCATATGGTGGTGGCAAAGGCGGCATCAAGGTAGATCCGAAAAAACTAAGTGCAAGAGAGTTGGAACGTTTAACACGTGGTTTCGTTCGTAAAATTGCTCCTATCATTGGAGTAGAACGAGATGTGCCAGCTCCTGATGTGAACACAAATCCGCAAATCATGTCTTGGATTGTCGATGAGTACAGTGCGTTAACTGGTCAATGGACACCAGGGATCGTAACAGGTAAACCATTAGCCATCGGTGGTTCTTTAGGTCGTAATGAAGCAACAGGTCGTGGCTGTATGTTTACATTACTTTCCTACTTGGAAAAACAAGGTAAATCTATTAAAGATTTGACGATTGCTGTACAAGGTTTTGGTAATGTAGGATCTGTTGGTGCTTTATTGATGCATCGTGAAGGTGCTAAAATCGTTGCCATCGGTGATGTACATGGATCTCTGTACAATGCAAACGGCATCGATGTAGAAAAAGCTTACGAATATGCAAATTCTCATGGCCGTTCTTTAGAAGGCTACGAAGAGCCAGGTATGACACGAATCCCTAATCCAGATTTATTGTTATTGGACGTAGACGTGCTATACTTAGCGGCCTTAGAAAACCAAGTGAACGAAGCCAATATGAAAGATGTAAAAGCGAAATTAATCTTGGAAGGTGCTAACGGACCATTAACGAAAGATGCAGACTTATACTTCTTTGAAAAAGGTATTCCTGTATTGCCAGATGTATTAGCGAATGGTGGTGGCGTGGTGGTATCCTATTATGAATGGGTACAAAATAAAGCTGGCTTCTACTGGTCTGAGGAAGAAGTAAACGAAAAATTAGCGAAGAATATGAAGAAAAGCTTTGAAGAAGTATGGGCTATGCAAGAAGAATTTAAAGTATACCCAAGGCTGGCTGCGTACATGGTGGCATTGCGTCGTTTAGTAGAAGCATTAAAAATTAAAGGATATAACGGTTAATATATCTGCCCTATCTGCTCATCTTAGATGATGTAATACTTACTAGAGAGCTAGATGTTGTTATCATAACTAGATAGTCAGATGGAAACATAGATTGTAACGGTATATGAGAAAAGGAACTATACAAGATCGAATGATCTTTGCATAGTTCCTTTTTTGTGCTTTGTATAGGTTTTACTAAAGAAGAAAGGTCCTCCGTCTATTTTACAATAGACGGGGACCTATTTAGGTATATATAAGAGTTTTATTTAATATGTTTACTACCACGTTCTGTCATCGGTGTGCCATTTTGGCAAAGTGGGCATGCATCAGCTTCAAATGTTGGTACTGTTAAGTTCAACAAGGCTTGTACTTTTTCTTTTGGCACACCAAAGTCTGCTTTACCACCGCTGCGGTTTACAAGAAGGCCTACGCCAACGATTTCACCGCCAGCTTCGTTTACAACATCTACTACTTCACGAACGGATCCGCCTGTGGTTACGATGTCTTCTACGATAAGAACACGTTGTCCTTTTTCAATGCGGAAACCACGACGCAATGTCATTTTACCTTTTTCTCGTTCTGTAAAGATAGCACGAGTGCCTAAGGCTTTACCTACTTCGTGAGCCAATAAGATGCCACCAGTCATAGGTCCGATCACAAGCTCTACATTTTGATCTTCAAAACGACGAGCTAACTCTTGGCATAATTGTTCTGTATATTTTGGATGAGATAAGACGTTAAATTTTTCTACATACATAGGGCTGTGAAGGCCAGATGTTAGCAAGAAATGTCCTTCTAAAATAGCTTGTGTGTCGATCAATAATTGTTTTACATTCTCTTCTGTCATCATTTTTAAACTGTCTCCATTTCCTCAACAATTAAACGAACTGCTTCTTGTGGACTTTCTGCTTGTGTAATTGGTCGTCCTACCACAATGCGAGAGGCCCCATCTTGTAAAGCGCTACTAGGGGTAGCAATACGTTTTTGGTCGTTAGTAGCGGCAAACGATGGACGGATACCTGGTGTGACGATTAAGAAATCTTCTCCGCAGGCTTCACGAATTAGTTTCGCTTCTAATGGGGAAGCCACAACACCATCTACACCAGCCTCTTTAGCTAGTTTAGCTAGTTTTACTACATGGTCTGAAATTGGTAAAGACCCACCAATAGCGGACCAGTTTTCATCATCAAAGCTAGTTAGCGCTGTAATCGCCAATAGTTTAGGACGCTCAATGCCTAGTTCAGCAGCTTGTTCTTTGGCAGCGTTCATAGCCGCTTCCATCATCACTTTGCCACCTTGACTGTGGATGGTGATTAACTTGGCCCCCAAACGAGTTAATGATTTAATACCATGGGCTACCGTATTTGGAATATCATGTAACTTCAAGTCAAGAAATACGGATTTATTGTGGTCCCGTAAAAATGCTACAGTTTGTTCACCTGCTGCATAAAATAATTCCATACCAACTTTATAATAGCTGACGGAATCGCCTAAGGATGTTACGATGGATTTCATCTCCTCTAGTGAGGACACATCTAAGGCTACAATTAAACGATCATCTGCCATAGGAACCTCCTTGTTTCACAAATCGTACTATTATTTCATAGTTTATAGTGAAAGTCAAGAACTTTATATATTCGTTGAAATTTGAATGACTATAATTTATAATGAAACTACAATTGGATACGTATTTGATAGGAGATGAAACTATGAAATTAGTTGTGACAGTGGTAGGGCAAGACAGAGTAGGTATTATTGCGGGAGTGACTCGTGTATTAGCGGACAATGAAGTAAATGTAGTATCCATTAACCAAACTATTTTGGATGGTATCTTTAATATGATCATGATGTGTGAGGTCAGTGACTCCGCTGATTTAAGTGGTATCCAAAAAGCGTTAGCCGCAGAAGGAGAACGATTAGGGGTTCAAATTTTAGCGCAAAATGCAGCCATCTTTTTAAGCATGCATCGAGTGGGATAAGCGAGGGTACCTATGTTAAGTATTGAAAATATTTTAGAAACGAATCGGATGATTCAAGATAATAAGTTAGATGTGCGGACCATCACGATGGGGATTAGCCTATTAGGATGTATCTCGGAAGATGGGGAGCGTATGTGCACTCGTATTTATGACCATATTACGAAGGAAGCAGAATATTTAGTGAAAACAGGGGAAGATTTAGAGCGTGAACTAGGAGTACCTATCATTAATAAACGTATTTCTGTGACACCAATTTCTTTAATTGGTGGTGCCTCCAACTTACCCAACTATGTGTCCATCGCTCGTGCCTTAGATCAAGCAGCAAAAGCAGTAGGTGTAAATTTCATCGGTGGTTTCTCTGCTTTGGTGTCGAAAGGGTATACAGAGGGAGATCGCAAGCTCATAGCTTCCATTCCTGAAGCGTTAGCTACCACGGATATCGTGTGTAGTTCTGTAGGTATCGGTTCTACAAAGTCTGGTATTAATATGGATGCAGTGGCGGAAATGGGACATATTGTGAAAGAAACAGCTCGCCTCACAGCAGATAGAGATGCGTTGGGTTGCGCGAAATTGGTGATTTTCTGCAATCCTGTAGAAGATAACCCTTTCATGGCAGGCGCTTTCCACGGTGTCACTGAAGGTCAGACAACAATTAGCGTGGGTGTCAGTGGTCCTGGAGTGGTGAAACATGCTTTGGAATCTGTAAAAGGTGAACCATTTGATGTAGTAGCGGAAACGATTAAACGGACAGCTTTCAAAATTACTCGTGTGGGACAATTAGTAGCACAAGAGGCATCACGTAGATTGAATAAACAATTTGGTATTATCGATATTTCTTTAGCACCCACACCTGCCGTAGGGGACTCTGTAGCACATGTGCTAGAAGAAATGGGGTTAGAAGCGTGCGGTACCCATGGTACTACGGCAGCTTTGGCCTTGTTGAACGATGCTGTGAAAAAAGGTGGCCTTATGGCATCTTCTCACGTAGGTGGATTAAGTGGTGCTTTCATTCCTGTCAGCGAAGATAAAGGTATGATTGATGCGGTTACATTAGGCAGTTTGTCCTTAGATAAATTAGAAGCTATGACTTGTGTTTGCTCTGTGGGACTAGATATGATTGCTGTCCCTGGGGATACGTCGGCAGCCACTATCTCAGCTATCATTGCAGACGAGGCAGCTATCGGTATGATTAATAATAAAACGACCGCTGTACGACTCATTCCTGTACCAAATAAGACGGTAGGGGATATTGTAGAGTTTGGTGGACTCTTGGGATATGCACCGATTATAAAAGTGCATCCATTTAGTTCGGAAGAGTTCATTCGTCGTGGTGGTCGTATTCCGGCGCCGGTACGTAGTTTGACTAACTAATACCTGTATACTAAGTATGAAAGTGAGGTTATCTCATGAAACAAATTGTTGTGATGGAACCATTAGGAGTATCCGAAACATTGTTACAATCCCTAGCGGAGCCTTTCAAGGCAGAAGGCTATGAACTAGTCGTATACGGCACAAAGGAAACCAATCAAATAAAATTATTGGACCGTGTTCGTCAGGCGTCTATCATTATCTTGGCGAATCAACCTTTGTCAGGTGAGATCATTCGCCAATGTCCAAAGTTGGAGTTTATTTCAGTGGCTTTCACAGGAGTAGACCATATTGATTTGGCGGCATGTCGTGAAAAAGGTATCGTCGTGAGCAATGCGGCAGGCTATTCCACACAAGCCGTTACAGAATTGGTGTTTGGATTAGCTATTTCCGTACTTCGTCATGTATTGCCTTGCGATGGTCGCACACGGACAGGTGGTACAAAAGATGGATTACCTGGATTTGAGCTACACGGTAAAACTTTTGGCGTCGTAGGAACGGGTGCGATTGGTAGTGCTGTGGCTCGCATTGCGAAAGCTTTTGGCTGTAAGGTTATCGCCTATAACCGTTCAAAAAAACCTGAGTTAGTGGCAGAAGGGATTACTTTTACAGACCTAGACACAGTGGTACAAGAAGCAGATATTCTATCCTTACATGTACCATTAACAGAAGAGACGCGCCATGTAATCGATGCAACACGCATTGATATGATGAAAGATACAGCCGTGTTAATCAATACGGCGCGTGGACCTGTGGTGGATAACGAAGCTTTGGCGAAAAACTTGCATGCCGGTAAATTACGTGGCGCAGGCATCGATGTATTTGAAGTAGAACCGCCAATCCCAACAGACCATCCATTATGCGATGCACCTCGTACAGTATTAACACCGCACATTGCCTTTGCGAGCCAAGAAGCATTTGTTACACGGGCTCATATCGTGATGGATAATATTGTGGCATTCCTAAATGGGGAACCTATGAATCGGGTGTGCTAAGATATTCATAGAAATCACATATAACCATAGCACTATATATACACATCTCCTATAGTGATTGCAATTTCCTTTCAATCGTCCTATAATACTTTGTATTACGTTTTAATATACAATGGTACGCCCTAAATGGACTCATAGAAAGGATGATTGGATGAGACCTGTACATACATTACCAAGCTATAGCTTTGGAGGACACGAAATTTTTGACACCATAGGAGAGTATACGAAACAGTTAGGCAAGAAAACTGTTATTATCGGTGGAGATACATCGTTATCTGTGGCATTACCTTTCTTGCAACCAGCCCTAGAAACAGCTGGAGTTGAAGTACTAGAGGTGGTACATTTTGGCGGTGAATGCGCCTATGCAGTAACGAATGAATTAGCGAAAAAGGAATCTTTGCAGGCAGTGGATTTCCTTATCGGTGTGGGCGGCGGTAAGGCCCTAGATACCACAAAATTAACAAGTATTGCATTAGGGGATATTCCTGTCATCACAGTGCCTACCATTGCCGCTACTTGTGCGGCTACATCCGAGGCGATTGCCATTTATACTTTGGACCATACCTTTGATAGCGTAGCCTTCCTAAAACGTCCTGCAGTGCATACATTTATTGATGCAGACATTTTGGTGAAAGCCCCAAGTCAGTATTTCTGGGCAGGTATGGGTGATACCATAGCGAAGCATTATGAAACGCATATGGCTACACGTGGTCGCGATTTGTCTTACAATGTACAAGTGGGCTTGTCTTTATCCAAGATGTGTGCGGAACCAATTTTCGCACATGGTCGTGAAGCCCTTACGGCTAATGAAAAGGGAGAACGTAACCGCCTTTTTGATGAATTGGTGATGGCCGTTGTACTGACCACTGGTATCGTTTCTGGATGTATGCCGGGAGATTTTAATAGTACCATTGCTCATGCTGTGTGCTATGGCTGCGCCGAAGATCCTCATACGGAAGAACACCACCTTCATGGTGAAATGGTAGCCTATGGTTTATTGGTGTTATTTGCAGCAGACAAGCAAGATGACGAGTTAAGTCGATGGTTGCCAGTGTATCGTCAAATTGGGTGGCCTACGAAACTTTCAGATATGGGATTAACTACAGAACATATCCCGATGATTGTGAAAAAAGCAGCCTCTGTTCGTGATGTGGTCATCAGTCCTTATGTAGTAACAGAAGAATTGCTTACAGAAGCTATTTTGAAAGTAGAAGCCCATAACTAATCATCAACAGGTATCTCTAGTAGAAAGAGGTACCTGTTTGTGCTATGATGGGGGTATGTTTAGGATATACATTGGAATGGTATGGCGTATGTTAGAAACCTGAGTCAGATTTTGGTGCCTATGAAATACTGGTGGTAGATATACAGGTGATGCCTGTTAGTAGAAAGGTTTAAATTCCATGGGATTGATATCTAATGTAGGTAAATTGAAAAGCAGTCTAACAAGCAAATCTAATGAAATTACAATTCAAAGTAGACAGTTTGTACACATTTAGGATACTCAGTGCAAAAAAACGAGAAGAAAGGAGCAGTAAATGACGATGGAACGCATAACATGGAATGAAATAGATTTTGTAAAGGTAGGAAATGCTACAGATGCTGTAGGTAAAACGGGTTTGACCGTATTGCGCTTTCCTCAGGGTGCCCAAGGGGGACTGCATATCAGTGGTGGAGGTCCTGCGGCTCGTGAAAGTGGAGTCCTCGATCCGACGACAGCGCCAACTCCAGTGAATGCCTTGGTCCTAGGCGGAGGATCCGCCTTTGGGCTATGTGCCAGCGATGGGGTGATGCAATCTTTAGAAGCACGGAATATTGGATTTCCCACAGCTTATGGGGTGGTTCCAATTGTTTGCCAAAGTGATATTTACGATTTATCCTATGGCAATCCAAAATCACGCCCTACGGTAGAGATGGCCCGTGATGCTTGTGAAAGGACTTTCACAAGCACAGAACCTATGTCTGGCAATGTGGGGGCTGGTACAGGAGCTACCGTAGGTAAGGTATGTGGCATGGAACGGGCTATGAAGGGTGGCATTGGTTATGCGGCGGCGAAACTAGGGAACCTCGTAGTGGGCGCCGTCGTGGTGGTGAATGCCTTCGGCAATGTGTATGATCGTCATGGACATGCCTTAAGGGGCGTCATGGACGAAGGGCGCCAGAACATATTGGATGCTTGTCAGTTGATGTTTGACCAATATGAGGGACGTAGTGAAAGTAAACCTCTATTAGGTAAATTTGTGAAATCTAAGATGAGGAACGAAACTTTACAGGATGGTAACTCCCCGTGTGAAGCGGGCCTAGGTATGGAAAAAGGAAATACTACTATCGGTGCTATCGTGACGAATGCAGCCTTTCATAAAGGTGAACTAACCAAGATTGCTATGATGGCTACTAATGGCTATGCACGGTCCATTCGACCTGTAGGAACTCTGTCTGATGGAGACACCATCTATGCGTTCTCAGTGGATACTGAAAGCATGAGAGGCCGTAGCGGTACACATTGTCCTAGTACAGCAGTTGATGCAGAAGATGGAAATGGTGTTGCCCATTGTGAACATTCTGTTGTCAGCGAAAGCCTGTGTGGTACAAGTAAGCCTATAGTGGCTGATGTGAATGTGGTAGGCACTTTGGCTGCGGAGTTAATGTGCGAAGCCATCGAAGATGCTATGCAATCTAGCAAGATAGATAATTCCGAGTTTTTAGCAAATACAATTGATTTACACGAAGTGAAAATTTAAAATATATAAAAAATGCTTGCATTTTATATGAAAGTGCTATATAATAACTCTTGTATTATTCCTCGATAGCTCAGCAGGTAGAGCAATCGGCTGTTAACCGATCGGTCGTAGGTTCGAGTCCTACTCGAGGAGCCATACAAGGCCCGTTGGTCAAGCGGTTAAGACACCGCCCTTTCACGGCGGTATCGGGGGTTCGATTCCCCCACGGGTCACCATATGGACGATTAGCTCAGCTGGGAGAGCGCCTGCCTTACAAGCAGGATGTCGGCAGTTCGATCCTGTCATCGTCCACCATAGCTAAGAACCATCCGGAAGGGTGGTTCTTTTTTTATGTCGTTACTTATGATGCTATGTAGCCTGTGGCGTTTTTTACTTAATGGTCAAAAGGGAAGAGCACGGTATACCCCTCTCAAACGGCATTTCATGATGTTTGCTCGGGGCACACCGTGCTCTTCTTGCGTTTGTGAGAGTTAGGTAGTAAGGGAACGCCACAAGGTTACTACGCCTAACTGCGTTCCTCAGGGGGAGGTTGTTTTGGACTACGTTGTGATTTTCTGCGTGTAGGATATTGGTATGAATGCCATAAGGTGTAACTGTATTATAGTATTGTTTCAATGAAAGTATTACAAGGTTATGTATGGTCATAAGTTGGGGAGTTGGTGTATATTTTAGGTAATATAATTAGAGAAAAAATCTAGGAGGGATAGCTATGAGTAGATTTGTACAGTCAGATAAAGAGGCAGAAAAAGCATTTCGGAAGATGGTGAAGGATAGTATTCTATTGATGCTAGCATCGTTATAATAAAAAGCTGTAACACAATGTACTATTGGGTTACAGCTTTTAAATTCATTTATTCGAAAATAATACACATTATGACAAACATATGTTATACTGTTAATGAAGAGTAAAACGTGGTTTAGGTTCATCTCCGAAAGGGGGTGATGCTATGTCAGTATTTGAAATACTTTCCCTAGGGATTAATTTCTTAATGCTCATAGTAGCGATTATCACCTTATATGTAATGCTACAGCGTAAGTAGTGTTCTTATAAAAGAAACCGTGCCTAATGTAAAGAGAAGTATCTCATCACGTTAGGCACAAAAATCAATTTTTTGATGAGCCTAACGCGCCACACGTTTTGCTCTTCTTTATATATAGGATAGCATACTTTGCCAAAAAGGTAAATGTAATCGTCTTTATATAAGGTTAAATATGATAAAATATAGGTAGAATAGCAGAGGAAAATGTAGTATAAAGTGGGAAACCGTGAAAAAGTTTTTTTGTTATATTTTGACCAAAGTATGGATAGACCCAATAAGGTCAAAAAGATACGTATTGGAAGATGGCTTAGACACCAATAACGAAGATGAAATGGAAACTGTATGAAAGACAAACGAACGTTAACATATACAATTGAAAATACGATAGCACCGACGTTAGGGGAATGGCTAGATATTCATCAATTTCCTCGGAAAACGATGAAAGAACTCTTCGGGGCCAAGGCTGTTCGATTAGATGGACAGATTTGTACAGCTAAATCTGAACTTTCAAAGGGGATGGTATTAGAAATTATCCCCTTAAAAGAACGCATCGACCACGACCCAATAGAAATGCCCTTAACGATAGCCTATGAAGATGAAGATATTCTTATTGTAGATAAACCATCGGGAATCACGATGAATTCAAAAGGACAAGTCTCCTTAGCAAATGGGGTAGCTCACTATTTTAAAGTACATAACATCTGCGGAAAGGTACGGTTTTTAAATCGTTTAGATCGAGATACGTCTGGATTGGTGGTAGTAGCCAAGCATGGATTAGCACAACACTTTTACCAACAGCAGATGGATGATAATCGTTTGGAAAAGTGGTACCGAGCGACGTTGAAAGGGCGATTGGCACAACAGCATGAGGTACTAGAATTACCTATCCGCAAAAGTGCAGATGGCATCCATCAAGAGGTACACCCAGAGGGTGTGATGACAAAAACGGAATATGAAGTGCTACACTATGATGCGGCACAAGATACAACAGACCTGCGCATTCGCTTGTGGACGGGCAAGACTCACCAAATTCGAGTGACCATGGCACATATAGGACATCCTTTGGTACATGACCCGTTGTATGCTGATGAGGGAGTGTTGGAACCCAGACAGAGTGCATGGGGGATAGATGAGGCACAATGTCATAAAGGCTTACAACAAGAGGTAACAAATACAGCAAAAGGACAGATAGAAGACATAGGCAAGACGTTTGCTCTTAGGGCTTATCGTTTAGTGTGCTATCAGATGCGAACAGGTGAGCAAATCGTAATAGAAGTACAATAGACGTATATTGTTATAGCTGTAGTTACTAACCTAATTCTTACCAATGCTATAAAAAACGCAAAAAAACACGAAAACTAAAATCGTGCGCGAAATCGCGGTTTTTGTGTGTGAAAATTTTAGAATCGTGCTTTTTTGTTCCATATTTAGTTTCTATGTGTGATATAAGAATCTATCGCTATTATGTTGTAGGGATGACCATGGCACTCTCCACTATTTATGGCAGGTAATGCACACCCAGTTGTTTTCTGTGGTGGTAGATAAATTGATAAATCCAGCCGCTGAGGCTGCATCGATAAGTGTTTGTTCCTCTCCCTCTTGAATGCCACTCATGATGAAGACTCCCTTTGGTTCTAGACAACGGTAGGCATCGTCTAATAAACGTAACAAGATAGGGGTAATAATATTAGCCACGATGAGAGAGGCTGTTTCCGCCACGCCTTCTAATAAATTATTTGTTTGTACAGTCACCACGGATTCCAATTGATTCATTGCCACATGGTTACGAGCGTTGGCTGTGGCTGTTTCATCTAGGTCAAAGGCTGTGACAGACTGAGCTTCAAGGGCTCCTGCGGATAAGGCGATAATGCCAGACCCTGTGCCCACGTCGAAGACCGTACTTTTAGGGGTTAAATGCTGAGACATCGCTTGGATCGCCAATCGTGTAGTAGGATGGTCGCCAGTACCAAAGGCAATGCCTGGTTCGATGCGGATCACACGTTCATCATCGCGAGGACTATACTCCGCCCAATCGGGAATAATCGTCAAATGTTCCGTCATTGAAATCGGAGGATATTGTGTTTTCCAATCATCCCAACCAGACTCATCAGCCATAGTAATAGATAGATTGAGGGGGCCGAAATCCATGGTGAAAGTTTTTTGTAATTGCTGGATCTCACTTTTTATAAGAGTCTCTAATTGGTCAATCTCATATAGGTCTGAATCTACATAGGCTTTCACAGTCACATCAAAGGAATCATACAGCTCCTCACGGTCTGGTTTGATAATACCAAATCCATCATCTGTGAGTTGATCAAATTCATAGGGATCTTCCGTATAGACCCCTTCTGCACCTAGTGCGAGCAATGTATCTGTTATAAGTTCAGACGCTTCATGTGTCGTGGTCAGTGTAATTTCTAGCCATGCCATGGTGGTACCTCGTAAATAAAACGCAAATAAAACACAAATACAACGTAAATATAGTGTATATATAACAAAAGCATAACGTAATCATAAACGGTTATATTATCATGTATACTAACGTATCTGTAGTTCGAAGTCGTGTTCACCGTTACTAATGACGACGTTAGTTATCACTAGTATACTATCATATCTGTCATACTTAGCGAAACCGCTTCTTGTAGGAAATTCTAAATATAGTACTATCTAATACATAGGGAGCACTTTCATTTGCAAAAACTGCGATTTTTTCCATTGAAGAAAATTTCATTTGCAAAAAGTACGAAAATTTCCATTGAAAGTTTGCATTGTTACCAAGGTGGGAAAAATGCTATATTTTAAACTCAATGTAGATATACTCAAATCATACTAACGCCTATAATTTTATACTAGTAGTGATACAAGAAAAGGATAGCCGAGTCAATCTCAGCTATCCTTTTTGCGTTACATATTATTTTTTCTTAAGTCGGTATGCAATGTACAGAGCACCAATCCACACGGGAATGATGTAGATGGATGTGCGCATGGAATCCATTGTTAACATAACGCCTACTGCCATAGCGATGAAGACAAAGCAGAAGTAATTTGTAAACGGATACAAGATGGATTTGAATTTCAATTCATCAAGGCGACCCTCACGAGCAAATTGTTTGCGGAATTTAAGATGCGTCACTGGAATGATGAACCATGCAATGATGAGACCAGCTACGATGATAGCTAATAATTGTAAGAATACATCACTAGCACTTGGGAAGATGTATGTTAAGAATACAACGATCAAGGCTAAGGCTGCACAGAACAAGGTAGCGATCAATGGCACTCCTGTAGCTGTTAAATGCTTAAAGATTTTAGGCGCATCACCAGATAATGCCATGCTGTGCAAAATACGAGAATTACTGTATAGCAAGCTATTGTACACAGATAATGCAGCCACTACAACAACGAAGTTTAAGATATGTGCTGCTGCGGGAATGCCGATGTTCGTAAAGATTTGGACAAATGGACTCGCATGTGTACCTAATTCGTTCCATGGAGATAGTGCCATGATGATAGTCATCGTACCTACATAGAAAATCAGGATACGAGCTAACAACTCGTTAATCGCTTTTGGTAACGTTTTTTCAGGGTTTTCAGCTTCCCCAGCAGTGATACCAATGAGTTCCACCCCACCAAAGGAGAACATCACCACAGCGATAGAGGCGATGAAACCATATGCACCATTCGGGAACAACCCGCCGTGAACCCAAAGGTTAGAGAAGTTTTGCGGGAATGTACCCATATCTCCGAAGAAGATAAGGAAGATACCGAAGCCAATCATAGCAATGATGGCAACTACTTTAATGAGTGATGCAAAAAATTCCACTTCTCCATAGGCACGTACATTGATGAGATTAATCGCTGTCACTAATGTAATACAAGCTAGCGTAGTGATCCAATGGGGAATACCAGGTAACCAGAAATCTAAGTATACTGAAATAGCAGCAAGTTCCGCCATACTGGCAAGCATGTACACAATCCAGTAATTCCAGCCAGATAAATAGCCAGCAAAGGAAGACCAATATTTACTTGCAAAATAAGTAAAAGAGCCAGACACAGGTTCACGAACTGACATTTCTCCTAGCATACGCATTAAAAAGAAAATAAAGATACCAGTTAATAAATAGGAGAAAATAACACCTGGTCCTACTAATTGGATTGTTGGTGCGGATCCGTAGAAAAGACCGGTCCCCACGGAGGCTCCTAAGGCGATCATTTGCATGTGTCGACTTTTCAGTCCACGATGCAATGACGTCTTTGATTCATTATCTTTCATACTATATAACTCCCTTCCCATGTATGTTCTGAAATGATATATCTAATAGAATACCATAAACTATAGAATTAACCTAGTAAAATTTTAGTTTAGTAGAGAAGTAACGGATATATATGTAACTATAAGTGATACTAGTTTTTTCGTACATGACTCTACGTTATGCGTAATTTGCATATATAAAATTCAGTATATTCAAAGGAGTTTATAAAAGTATGTAGAATTACTTAAACAATAGACTGTTTTCGGCTATAAAGGAGGACGATGTTCATGAAAGAATATACTAGTGAATTGATCAGAAACGTGGCGGTGGTCTCCCATGACGGGGCGGGTAAAACAGCATTAGTAGAGGCATTATTATTGTCTTGTGGCGCTGTAGACTTTGTTGGTAAAGGTCAAGATAATAAACATATTATGGACTTTGAGCCAGAAGAAATCAAACGGAATGTCACTATCCAATTAGGCATGGCGCCTTGTGAATGGAAAGGTCATAAAATTAACTTCATCGATACTCCAGGTTATTCTGAGTTTCATGGGGAAGTACGGTCTGCTTTGCGCGCAGCAGACGGTATGCTGATGGTATTATCTGCTGGTACAGGCGTAGAAATCGATACCATTCGTGCTTGGGAGTATGGCGTAGAATTGCAAATGCCTCGTATGGCTTTCATCAATAAAATGGACGTTGAAAAAGCAGACTTCTTTGGGACTTTGGAAAAAATGCGGGAATTATTTGGTAAAGCGATTATGCCATTGCAAATTCCAATCGGTGAAGGGCCTACTTTCAAAGGTGTCGTAGACGTAGCAAAACGAACTGCCTATGTCTATGAAAACGGTAATATGAGAGAAGTGGAAGTACCAGCTGAGCTAGCCGATAAAGTAGAAGAAATTCGTGAAATGACTGTGGAAGCGGCTGCAGAAGGTAATGATACATTATTAGAAAAATATTTAGATGGACAAGAATTGACCTTAGAAGAAATTCGTCAAGGTTTGCGTGAAGGCATGTTGACGGGCCGTGTATGTCCTGTCATGTGTGGTACTGCCTTGAGCCGTATAGGTATGGACCAAGTCTTAGATCGTATGATCCGCTATATGCCAGATGCAACGAAAAAAGTGATGACCGCTATCGGTGTGGACTCTCAAGAGGAACATATCGTGGTGGCAGATAAACCGTTTACTGGTTTCGTATTTAAAACAATCCTTGACCCATTTGCAGGAAAACAAAGTTTTGTCCGTGTATTCTCTGGGGAATTGAAAGTAGGAGATAAACTCTATAATGTGACCCGTGATGTAGAAGAAAAATGGGGTAAAATGGTAACCTTAATTGGTAAACAACAAGTGCCAGTAGAGGTTGCAAAAGCAGGGGATATCGTGGTCATCCCTAAATTAGCAGAAACGAAAACAGGGGATACCTTCGGTACTACTGAATTTAAAGTGAAGTATGCACCAATCCGCTTCCCACAACCTTTATACCGCATCGCTATGGTACCAGAGAAAAAAGGGGAAGAGGAAAAATTAGCGAACGCTTTGGGACGTATTTCTGAAGAAGATCCAACTTGTGAAGTGGTGAAAGATGTGGAAGGTCGTCAAATGCAAGTGCGTTGTATGGGCGATGTTCATTTAGAACATATTTTACAAAAAATGGAACGCAAATATGGAGTGCGTGCTAAATTAGAAACACCGTATATTCCATATCGTGAAACCATTCGTGGCACAGTGGAAGTAGAAGGTAAACATAAAAAGCAAAGTGGTGGTCATGGTCAATATGGTCATGTGAAACTTGGTATTGCCCCATTGTATGAAGGTGAGTTTGAGTTTATCGACAAAATTTTTGGTGGTGCTGTGCCACGTCAATACATTCCAGCTGTAGAAAAAGGTGTTCGTGAAACGTTGGAAAAAGGTCTTTTGGCAGGGTATCCAATGATCGGTATCCAAGTGACATTATTAGATGGTTCCTATCATACAGTTGATTCCTCGGAGTTGGCGTTCAAAATGGCGGCAGCCCAAGCCTTGAAAAAAGGTGTACCTGATGCGAAACCTATCTTGTTAGAGCCAGTCTACAATGTGAATGTCATCGGACCAGAAGAATTTATGGGCGATATCATGGGTGATTTGAATAGCCGCCGTGGTCGCGTACTCGGTATGGACCAAGGTGTACGTGAAGGAATCACTGTGGTGAAAGCCCAAGTTCCATTGGTGGAAATGCTAGATTATGTAACAGTATTACGTTCCATGACACAAGGACAAGGTGTGTTTAATATGGAGTTCAATGGATACGAAGAAGTGCCACATAAACAAGCAGAAACAATCATTGCGGGATTTGCGGGTCATGAAGAGTCGTAACTTGTGATGCTATGTAGTCTGTGGCGGTGTTAACTAGATAAAGGGAAGAGCACGACACATTCCTCCGCAAACTGATACAGTGGTTAGGTTTGCTCCGGAACATGTCGTGCTCTTCTTGGGTTTGTGTGATTTAGTTAGTAAAGGAACGCCACAAGGCTGCTACGCATAATGGCGTTCCTCAGGGAAGAAAAGAGCACGACATATTCCTACGCAAACTGATACAGTGGTTAGGTTTGCTTCGGAACATGTCGCGCTCTTCTTGCGTTTGTGTAATTTAGTCAGTAAGGAACGTCATAAGGCTACTACTCGTAACGGCGTTCCTTAGGGGGTAGGTTTTTTGATAAAAATTAACAGTACGAGTAATTTGTAGTATAATGTTAATTGAAGAGTCAACGACGTGTTGTTGGGCTCATCTCTTTCTAATATGGGAGGGGGTGTTACTATGACTACATATGAAAAATTATCTTTATTGATTCAATTTTCTATGTTAATCGTAGAAGTTATTCGTTGCTTTTATAGCTAATGAAAACGCCTAACGAATAGAGGTTTTGCGGACCTCACACGTTAGGCAATTTCAATTTCCTTATTTTTTGAGATGAGCCTAACGCTAGCTGCACGTTGGTGGCTCTTCCTTTGTTGCTTTTAGTATAGCATAGTTTGTAACAGAATAAAAGGGGAGTTTCTTGTGTTGCATAATTTAGGGAATAATGGAATGCCGTAGGGTGGCTTTGTATTACTAGGATTCTCAGAATTTGTGTTTGACCTTATATGGTGTTGCTAGTATAGTAGATAGAGATAGATACGATTCATAGGGCGCTGTGGGGTGCCTTTTATATACGGAGATAAAGGAGTAAGTCATGATATATCAAAATATTGCTATAGATTATACACAGTTTCGATATCCTAAAGCGGTAGAGAGGGCTCTTGAGTTTTTGAAAGCGAATGATTTTACGAGGTTTGCAGGTGGTCGCTACCCGATTGAGGGTGACTTGATGTATGCCAATGTGGATATTGTGAACACAAGGGTCTATGAGGAGACGAAGATTGAAGGGCACAAGGATTACATGGATGTGCAATTTCTAGTGGCTGGGAAAGAAGAAATGGAAATTCTCATTCGTCAAACTTTTCCGGACGTGGTTGAGGCGTATGATGACAAGGATTGTTACTTTTACGATCCTACAGAAAGTGGCACGGTAAAAATTGATGTACGCCCAGGGGATTATTGTATTTTTTATCCTGGAGAATTGCATCGCACCTTGATTGCACCGAATGAGGTACAAGAAATTCGCAAGGTCGTGGTAAAGATTCATAAAAGTCTATTAGCCGAGTAAGATTAGGCGTTGACTGCACATTATGATGCTATATAATCTTGCACAGACACAGACACAGACACAGACACAGACACAGACACAGACACAGACACAGACACAGACATGATGTAGCGATGATGGTAATTAGATATTCCGTGAATTGTTAATAATTTGTAAGGGTTGTAAAAGGAGGGACTATGAACGCATATGTAATGAAAGGTATGTTACTAATTGCATTAGGCGCCGTTCTATGGGGCTTTTCTGGAATGTGCTCACAATTTGTGCAACAACAGCGGATGATGTCGGCAGAATGGGTAGTAGCTATGCGCCTTGTCATTGCTGGTGTGATTACGGTAGTAGCGGCCTTTTACCAAGGAAGAGCTTCTATTTTTAAGGTTTTTTCTGACTGGAAAGATACATTGCGGTTGGTTATATTTGGGGTCTTTGGTATGTGGATGTGCCAATACACCTATTTTAAAGCGATTGCCTATGCAGGGGCAGGGATTGCGACGGTCTTACAATATGTAGGCCCTGCATTGATTATTTTATACATCTCTATTACACGTTTAACGTTGCCAAGGGTGGCAGAAGTAGTCAGTGTAGTACTAGCTACGGTGGGGACGGCGATTATTGCTTTGCAAGGTGTGTGGGATATATCAGCGTTAGACGATACACTTCTGACCTGGGGGATGCTATCTGCTGTAGCAGTTGGTATTTATACGCTACAACCAGTGCCACTATTGAAAAAGTATGGTACAGCACCCATCGTGGGATTTGGCATGCTTATCGGCGGGGCCTTTGCGTGGATAGTTACACAACCTAGTTCTGAAGGAATTGTATGGGATTTGTGGACCTATGGTGGGTTTTGGAGTATCATCATTTTTGGCACAGTAGTCTCTTTTAATGCATACCTAGAAGGGGTGCGACGAGTAGGTGCTGTGACGGGATCGATACTTTCATCCATAGAACCTATTTCGGCAGCGGTACTGGCATGGTTGTTGTTGGGCAATGAGTTCACACAGTGGGATATCATAGGTATGACCCTTATCATTGTTACAATATTTATCTTGGCCTGGGATAAAGGTCGCGCTACAAATAAAAGTTGACCGAATCTATAATTCGTGGTAGAACTAATAAATACAGAATGAAGGGTACAGATGCTTGTAAAAGTAGCTGTACCTTATTAGTAAGTGGGGGCATCTTAAAGCCTGTATAGGGTAGATAGATACGTTTCTTGAGGTTGCGTGTAGGAGGAATAGATGGCACGAACGGTTGGTATTATTGGATTAGGATTGCTAGGGGCCTCTCTAGCAAAAGCATTACGAGCCTATACGACATATGATGTCATCGGTTACGCGCGGCGTCAGGAAATTTGCGACCTCGCCTTGGCTGATGGTTGTGTGTCACAGGCTTTCACAGCGGTGGAACCTGTTATCATGGGTGCGGATATTGTGGTCTTTGCCTTACCACCACAGACAAATAGTGAACTTTTTGTGAAAGTAGCCCATCTGTTTCAGGCGGGGCAAGTGGTGACCGATGTGTCCAGTGCGAAAGATGAATTTGCTCATGCCGTGTACGCTCATATCCCAGAGGGCGTTCACTTCGTGTCCGTGCATCCTATGGCAGGTTCTGAAAAAGGTGGCTATGAAGAAGGCCATAAAGACCTCTTTCAGAAAATGGGCTGGATTGTCCTAGAAGATGAGGAACAACCAGCATACGATGCCACAGTGGCACAGGAACTAGCCGATATGGGGCGTGCCGTAGGGTCTCGTATCGAATACGTGGACATGAAACGCCACGATGGGTGTTTGGCTATGGTGAGCCATATGCCGCATATGTTGGCATCCGTCATGATTACCGCCGTAGGTAATGATGAACTGGGAGATAAGCGCATGAGCTTGTCGGCGGGAGGCCTACGAGACAGCACTCGTACCGCCAGTGGTTTGCCGAGTATGTGGCAAGAAATTATCTACGGAAATCGTACGAATGTGTTGAAAGCCATTGAACAAGTAGAGCAAGAATTAGTTGCTGTAAAACAGTTGCTCCATGCAGATGATAATGGAGATAGTTTAGGGCAGTACTTAGAGCGAGCGAAACAGATACGAGATCGTTTGCCGAGTCTGACAATCGATAAGAACTAATATATTTGAAAGTGCAACCTCGCTCTTTATCCATGCCTACCCATCGATAAGAACTAATATGCTTGAAAGTACAACCCTGCTATCTATCCATATCTTTGTATAGTAGTGAAATAGCGTGAACGATGCATGTATTGCAATGTAATACGAGGGAAGGCTTTCAACATAGGCTATACGCATAGCCTGTGATATAATAACAATAGATGTTTGAATGAAACATGGCATATCTATGGGAGAACTTTCGGGATGGTCTTCTAAATGTGGAATAGTAAGAGATAGATATAAAAGGCAAACATAGAAAGGAGCGATAGTATGACAGACGCAGCGCAAAACATTGTGGATCAAGTGCTAGAAGAAGTACAAAATACGCCAGGTGTAGGAGTAGACAATCCCTCGGAAGTGGCGAATCAAGCGTTGCAAAACACATTGGTAGCGAGTGTAATCCCTGAGGAGTATTGGCCTGAGATTGTATCTTGGGTATCCGAAACGGGTTTAGATACAGTCTATTTAGACAGTCGTGACCGTATAGGTGCATGGTGGGCGTCTAAAGAAGTGCGCTCCATGGGGTATACCTTGAATTTTACGAAATGTGGCAAGGTACCTAGTGAATGGTTCCCTGTGGGTGAACATTGGAAAGAGGCAGAAGTGGAGGCGCGCTATCGCTTGGTAGCAAGCTGGGAATCTTTAGTGGAGAACGGCGCCTTAGAGAAAGTTGAATTAGAATGAAAGTAACAAAAAGCGTACCTTTATCGGTGGGGGCACTCAGTGTCCCTATCTTTATAGAATTATTTTTACTCATGTTATTGGGCAATGTGGACCAATTCATGCTCAGCCAGTATGCAGAAACGGCAGTGGCTGCCGTAGCCAATGCGAACCAGATTATCAATATTATCTTGTTTTTGCTCATTGTCATGAGTACAGCTACCACCATTTTAATCGCTCAATATTTGGGAGCTAAGCGTGCCGATAAAATTGATGAAGTATATACGATTAGCGTTGCCTTTCATACGGTGTTCAGTGTTATCGCAGGGGCTGTGGTCATTATCTTTCATCAAACTCTCTGCGAATGGCTTGGGGTCCCAGCGGAGATTATAGAAGAAACCGCACTCTATTTAAATATCACCGCTGCCAGCATTCCTATTACGGGTATCTACATGACCTATGTAGCAGTGTTTCGGGGGCACTCCATGCCTCGTATCACCATGTGGATTGCCCTTGTCATGAACGTGGTCCATATTATTCTGAATTACGTACTTATCTACGGTTGGGGTTCCATCCCAAGCATGGGTGTCTTAGGCGCATCCGTATCGAGTGTGATTAGCAAGGCATTGGGACTGGGTCTTATCATCTGGTGTCATCAATCACTGTTGACAGCTCGTCTGAAAGTAGAGTATTTGCGCCCATTCCGTTGGGAAACGCTACGACAATTGCTGTTTATTTCCGTACCATCCGGAGGGGAAACCTTGTCATACCAACTGTCACAGACAGTTATCATGAAAATGGTGAACCTCATGGGGCTCGTGGTGATTACAACGAAAGTGTATGTATATATCATCGCTACTTTCTGCTATATGTATACAATTGCTTTGGCCAATGCAGCGCAAATCGTGGTAGGATTCCTTATGGGGGCTAAACGAGAAGAAGAAGTGTCCCGCCGTGTGTGGCTCACAACGGCAGCAGGCGTTTCCATTGGTGTCGGATTGAGTACCTTCTTTTATTTTGCCTGTGAACCAGTGATGCGACTTGTGACAGATAATCAGGAGATTATAGATCTGGCGAAAGCTGTGCTGTTTATTGAAATTTTCCTAGAAATTGGACGTGGTGCTAATATCGTATTGGTGCAATGTTTACAAGCGGCAGGAGATATTCGAATCCCTATGTTTGTTGGGGTCTTTGGCATGTGGGCCTTTGCGGTGACCTTGTCCTACTACTTTGGTATCGTCCTTGGTTGGGGACTTGTAGGTGTGTGGATTGCCATGGCTATCGATGAGATTATACGAGCGATTATATTTGTGTGGCGGTGGCAGTCAAACAAATGGAGAGGTCGTTCGCTCATATCGGTTTAAATTCCTGTGGTTGTTAAAGCCAGCATATGTCACATAAAAACTGCCCTACGCGAAAGTTTTTATTGCAACATATGCTGGCTTTTCTGTGGAGAATTTAAACGGCTCTGAGCGGGGTGGCGACCTAGGGGAAGAGTGTGGTTTGAGAGCCCCCCCGTGTAGGCCCCGAAAACTGCCCTACGCGAAAGTTTTTGACAGAATACACGGGGGCTCCTTTGCGTTTATCGAGAGAGGGGAATTTAAACCGCTCTGAACAGGGGGCGCCCTGAGGGAAAAAGGATGTGGTTTGAGCCCAATGTAGGCCCCGCAAACTGCCTTACGCGAAAGTTTTTGACAGAACACATGGGGGCTCCTTTGCGTTTATCGAGGAGGAGGAATTTAAAGCGTTCTGAGCGGGGGCGACCTAGGGGAGGGAAGAGTGTGGTTTGAGTCGCTAAAGGAGATTGGTATTGTATAAAAGTATGATATACTGTAGATATGAATAAGAATTGCGGCTGAGGGGTCTCTGTTATGGGGATTTCAGAGATAAGTGAATAATGCATAACGTAAAGTTGACAGCATGGAGGTATTTTTATGTTTAAAGATATCAATTATTGTGACATACCTAATGAAATACTATATTCTTCAGAAGAGTCGATGATAGACGAACAACGCATTCTTGATGCAATACATGCATTACACCAAGAGCCGATATACGATCATGAAGAAGTGTGGAAGGAGCTAGGTGTTTAGTCGTTTAGTGTTTTTTAGTATGCGATAAAATAACTGAAATGGCCAGACCCATACATAGCAAGGATGATAAAATATTGGGGGTAGCGCACCGACGTGAGGTATATAAAAAAGTAACATCTTTTCCCCACCAATTTTCCCCCGGTCTGTTTCAATTTTTATAGTTTCATCTTTGCTACTGTATAGGAAGCCCACATGTATGTTGTCAAAACTTTCGCGTAGGGCAGTTTTTACAACATGCATGTGGGCGACTCCACTCTAACAACGAAATGAATATAAAAATTGAAACTGATCAAAAAATACTTTATAATGGAATCAACTTGGCATAGTCTAGGGCTATGCTTTTTTGTATTCTTATGATGGGTTTCACATAGGAGGACGTATGAGTTTATATGAAAGTACATTGGCACGGATTGTGCCACGGAATAAAGAGATTGAACGAGCAATTGGGGAACAGTGGAGTAAGGGGACTCCATACGGTTCATATGGTAAGTTAGCGACGATGGTAGAGCATTATGCGGCAGCTACGAATCAAGTGAATCCAGCAGCTCCTAAGCCTTGTATGATCATCGCCTCTGGTGACCATGGTGTGGCAAAAATCGGTGTCAGTGCCTACCCGCAAGAGGTAACGGTGCACATGACTATGAACTACTTGATTCCAAAAGGGGCCGCAGCCAATGCGCTAGCGAATTATTGTGGTGCTCAAATTGAAGTCATCGACGTAGGGGTAGCGGCAGATATGTCCGCTGTGCCAGGCTTACATCATCACAAAGTAATGCCGAATGGTACGAACAACATGCTAGAAGAACCAGCTATGCCTATGGATAAAGCTATTGAGGCCGTTGAGGTGGGCATTGCTTTCGTAGAAGAGAAGGTGAAAGAAGGTTTCAACACCTTCCTAGTGGGCGAAATGGGCATTGGTAACACTACGTCCAGTGCAGTCATTACAGCGAAGTTCTCCGGACTTTCAGCGGACGAAGCAACGGGACGAGGTACGAATATTTCGGACGAACGGTTGAAAGTGAAACAAAAAGTCGTCTACGATGCACTAGTAAAATATGCAGATATTCCACCTACAGATGGATTGGGTGTTTTATCTGCCGTAGGGGGCTTGGAGTTTGCTTGTCTAGTAGGTGTTATCCTAGGGGCGGCAGCGAATCATGCGTTGGTAGTTATTGATGGATTCAATACTACCGCCTGTGCTTTGATTGCTCATGCTATGAACCCGCACACCATGGATTACGTGATGGCATCTCATTTGTCTGCTGAGAAAGCTCACAAAGATTCGCTGAAAACATTGGGCTTAGAAGCTTATGTAGACCTTGGATTCTGCTTGGGGGAGGCCACTGGGGGATCTATGCAAATGCAAATGTTGAACTTAGCTGTGGACATGTTCCACGAAGTTGCAGGAGGTGAGCACCATGCGTAATTTTGTCATCGAACCATTGCACAAACCGTCCATGGAGGAATGCCGTTTGCGCATCGACAACCTAACAAAACCATTGTATTCCTTGGCACGTCTAGAGGGGATTACAGAGCGTATGGCAGGGATTCTGAAAGAGGAAAAACCTAATAATCTTCGTCATGCTGTTGTTATCGTAGGAGCTGATATCGCTGTAGATGGACCACAAAACCAAACACATGGCGTGGAAAGCTTGAAAGCTATGGAACGGTTAGCCTCTGGACACTCTGCTACCCATGGAGCAGCGAAGAAAATTGGTGCTCCTGTGTTCTTAGTGGATGCTGGTCTAGAATTGGATACTAGCCATATCGAAGGTGTGCGCCAGCATAAATTAGCCAAAGGGTCTAAATTTTTCCGCATGCATGCGGCGTTGACACCTGACATCGTAGAACAAGGCTTAGAAGTAGGCTTTGCCTTGGCAGATGAATTGAGCCACAAGGGGTACCAAACGATAGCTATCGGTACTGTCGGTGAAAGAAACTTACTTTCAGCCTTGGCAGTCACAGCAGGAATTACAGGATATCCGATGGCAGAGTTGTTAGCAGAGAATAATTGCACCTTGAGCATTCAAGAAAAAGCAAAACAGTTGACGGCAAGTTTGGCAGAACACGATTTGCCGAGCCAAGACGGCGTGCATGTATTAGCCACCGTAGGCTCTCCAGACGTGGTGGTCTTAACAGGACTCATCTTGGGGGCGGCTAGCCATCGTATGGCAGTGGTCTTCGACACGGCGGAAACAGGAGCAGCCGTACTAGCTGCAAAATGTATCAACGAAGCAGTCATGGACTACGTGTTCCCATCTGTTCATACAGGGGAACCAGTGCAAGCAGCACAAATGAAATACTTGGGAATCAAGCCGCATCTGTTCTATGGCTTTGAAATGGATGAAGCCTTAGGATCTACTATGGGGTTGTCTGTTCTTGATGCGGGTATGCACATGTTAAATGATATGAAAACATTCGGTGAAGCTAGTGTAAACGTGGCTGTCGATGGACCGGGATCTAAGCGTCAGGATGGACGGTAATAGTTACTAATTATGTGGTATAATATAGAAAAGGAGGAAGTAGTATGAAAACACTTGATGAGATTCGTAACTTAATTGCTCCGGTTCTAGAGCTATATCACGTGAAATCAGCCTATCTTTTTGGCTCTTATGCTCGTGGTGAGGCTACAGAAACTAGTGATGTAGATTTGTTTGTAGTTTTTGATAATGATAGTATTAGTTTGTTTGAAGTGGGCGGTCTTTTAGAAACTTTAAAAGAAGTGTTGCAAATGGATGTAGATTTGCTTACTGATGGAAATAAATTGACTAAACGATTTCAAGAAAATTTATATAGAGATATGATTCATATATATGGTGATATCTATGGAGAACAAAGATATATTAGTTGATGTATTGGATTTAATAGATAGGTTAGATGCGTCTGTTAAGCTATATAAAATTCAAGTAATTGCAGAGACATTAGGAAAGGTTTCTCAAGATTTTAAGGATAGCCATACTGAAATTCCTTGGAAAAATATTAAAGGCATGCGAAATCAGTTGTCTCATAATTATGGGCAAAATAACTATAGACTTATTTGGAGCACGTATAAAGAAAAGTTACCAGAATTGAGAGAACAATTGGTGGCCATATTGGACGACGAATATGGTTTTGAAAATGAGATGTTTTAAAAAAATAGTAAAGATTGTAGCAAGCTATATCCCTGATAGTGTGCTACAATCTTTTTTGTATCTTTTCTATCAAGGTTGTCTAATATATTGAAAATATAACAATATTATATGTTGATAGGATGAAGTTATCATATGCTGTTTAAGAAAAAATATTTGTTAAAAATATGTTGACAACTATCCAAATTTTTTGGTATTATAAATGAGCAGTCGCAAGAAAGAAAACCAGGATTGCATACATGCGGAAATAGCTCAGCGGTAGAGCACCGCCTTGCCAAGGCGGGGGTCGCGAGTTCGAATCTCGTTTTCCGCTCCAGTTTGTTCATTCCTCGATAGCTCAGCAGGTAGAGCAATCGGCTGTTAACCGATCGGTCGTAGGTTCGAGTCCTACTCGAGGAGCCAACTTACTTTCGGTTAGTATACTATCATGACCCACTAGCTCAGTTGGCAGAGCACCTGACTTTTAATCAGGGTGTCCCGCGTTCGAGTCGCGGGTGGGTCACCACTTACAACATGGCCCGTTGGTCAAGCGGTTAAGACACCGCCCTTTCACGGCGGTATCGGGGGTTCGATTCCCCCACGGGTCACCATATGGACGATTAGCTCAGCTGGGAGAGCGCCTGCCTTACAAGCAGGATGTCGGCAGTTCGATCCTGTCATCGTCCACCACGCTAGGAACTACCTAAGGGTAGTTCCTTTTTTATAGGTAAAAGTATGAATAGTACTTTTAAAGATACACATAAATCGGTATAATAAGGATAGTAAAGACAGATAACATTGCAGTATAACTAGGAGGATTTTCTATGGATGGATTAATAGAACTTTCATTGCGATATGGACCATATGTGGTTATTTTAGGAGTGATTTGTCTATTTCTTTTATGTTGCTACTTCTTATTTCGGGATAAGAAAGGAAGTACTAGCAACAAAATAGTGGATTCGCTATCATATGATGATCCTTATGAACACCAAAGAAGGACATTTCAAAATCCCTATGCTCTTCGAGACGAAGAACTATCCGTAGATCCTGTGGAAGATGATTTTGTAGAAGGTATAGTCTCAGAAGAATTAGTCCGTGCTGTGAAAGAACAACCGCCGGAAGAAGCAGAAGATGCGACTAGAATTATGCCAAAAGTAACGGAACGTATGATTACCGAGACGATAGAGGCTCAACCAGAGGCGTCTATTAAACTAGCTGTAAAAGAGCAAACATTACTAGATAAAGCGGTAGCTCAATATAAATCTGCATTCGGTATTTTAAATCCTGAATCTGAAGAAAAGGTTACTGAGATTACAGAAGCCATATTGGCGCAATTAGATACTGAATCAGAGGAAGAAACTACGCATTTATTTGAAAATATAGCGTTACAAGAAAGTTTATTACATGTACAAAAGGCGTATGTAGCGAATTCTACTGAGTGGATGAAAGAAATCCTCTTAGAAACTTTCAAAGATGTGGTGGAACAACCTCAATCTAGCACATTATATTTGGTAGCTGTTGATGCATTGAAGAGTTTAGTACATTTACAAGTGGGACATTTGCAAGCATTAGCTATCTCATTGATCATACAGTATTCTAAAAATTCTAATAACTATTCGGTAGAAAATTTCCGCCATTATTTGGAAAAGTATATTGAACCATTCATGAGTGATTTGCCACGAAAAGAAGATATGTATCAACAATTAGAATATTTGCGTTGTATTTCTTTTGGGGACACTTTATCATTTCAACAAATTATGAGAAATTCCTATCCTCTTGTATTTGATTACCGTGGATTTAGTCATGAAGAGTTAGCTTTTATAGTACAAGATACGCCAGTTAAGATGCCTATTGTCGTAGAAAGTATTAACTCTTCATTATTGAAATTGATGGCTGTCGATGAATATATGTTACCTAGCTTATTCAAACGAGCTGGACTCACAGATATTAGTATCCAAAATGGGTTAACTCGTCTTGCTTTTGGTAAGGCCGTTGATTGGGATAGTACATCGTTTGATGAAGTATTGGAACGTATCTCTCCATTATTAGTGGATTTTAGTCATATTTATGATCGAGGACCGCTTAGTCGTTTGCATCTCACTTTGCTAGGCATTTATTTGGGCAGTGCTATGGTACGTGCTACTATTCACGAACAATTTGATGTATCTCCTTGGTTTGATACTTCTGGACGACACTAGAAATAAAATTGAATACAATAATCCCCTACACTTCCGGACGAAGGAATCGGATGCAGTAGGGGATTTTATGTTGATAGATGCAGAATTTACGTAAGAGAAGTGTCAGTTTAGAAGGAAAAAAGGATACTGCTAAGGCAGCATCCTTTTATATTAAAATGAAAAATCTTCGATGGTTTCAATATCCACTAACTCTACTTCTTTGCCGTGGAATTGGATAATCCGTTCGTCTTGTAAACGTCCCAGTTCACGACTGAGTGCGGTGCGGCTTACGTTGAGGACGTCTGCCATTTCTTGCCGATTGTGTGGCAAGGTGAGGATGTTCTTTTTTTGCACTCGGTGAAGATCCATAAAGTAGGCAAAAATTTTCTCGCGCATCCCTTTGAGAGATAGATAATGTACTTTGCGGGTCAGTTGCATAGCCTTTTCGGATAGGTCGTGCATGAGGTTCGTGAGCAATTGGATTTGGCAAGTTTGACAGTCCGGAAATGCTTTGGTGAAAGTTTCAATCGGTAAAAACAAAACGATCGCATCTTTTGTAGCTTCAATCGTAGCAGGCCACAGAGGATGGTTACTAAAGAGCAAGGCTTCCCCGAACATAGAGGACGGCTCTAGCTCCGTTACGATAGTTCGTTGTCCTAACATGTTTTCTCGCGTTAACAAAGCACGACCTTCCAATAAGATGCCAATGCCTTCCATAGGATCACCGGCGATGGCGATGAAGGAGTTTTTTTTGAAACTTTGCACCTTCACATTTGCATGGGATAAAAAAAGTGACAAATTTTCTGGTGTAATATGTGCACATAAGGGGGATTGTTGAATCGTATTCATGTATGTTTCTAATGTAGGATGTAATGTCGACATAGGACCTCCGTTAAATTAGAGAGTATACTTTATTTTTGTACTTTTATTATAGCATGAATAAAAGTATAGGGAAAACTATATAAAATGTAGCCAAGGATACGTTTTTTCTGCTTTCAGTATACTATACTAAATGCATAGATAACAAGATAATGCTATGCACTCCTGTTGTAGGATGGTTGTGTATAGAAACGATATCTAAAACAAAGTATGTTGTAGAAAACATGTTTATGGGCAAAGTTCCCAAGGAGGTTATTATGAGTATGTTCTGTTTCCAATGTGAACAAACAGCGCAACCAAATGGTTGTACAGTACAAGGTGTATGTGGTAAAACAGCACCGGTTGCAAATTTACAAGACGAATTAACAGCAGCCTTGATCGGTTTAGCTCGTGCAATGCAAGCTACAGAAGTAACGTTAGAAAACGTACAATTGTTAAAACGTGGTTTATTCATGTGCGTAACAAACGTAAACTTCTCCGAAGATCGTGTACAAGAGTTTATCGATGTGATCAACAATGCGCACAACAAATTAGATGCGAACATTCCTAACTTTGATTGGGAAGAATTGTGGAAAGGTCATGAAGACATCGTATCCTTACGTTCCACATTGTTATTAGGTATGCGTGGTATGGCTGCGTACGCATGGCATGCAGCAGTATTGGGCTATAACGATCCAGAAGTTGACGCTTGGTTCGTAAAAGGCCTTGTAGAAATGGCGAAAGACCACAGCGCAGAAGAATGGTTAGGCCTATTGATGGAATTCGGTGGCATCAACCTTGCTTGCATGGCGTTGTTAGACAAAGCAAACACAACTACATACGGTACTCCAGTTCCAACAACTGTACCTTTAACAGTAGAACCAGGTCCTTTCATCGTAGTAACAGGCCATGATTTACATGACCTTAAAATGTTATTGGAACAAACTGATGGCAAAGGCGTTAACATCTATACACATGGTGAAATGCTTCCATGTCATGCGTACCCTGAATTGAAAAAACATCCTCAATTGAAAGGTAACTTCGGTACTGCATGGCAAAACCAACAAAAAGAATTTGACGGCGTTCCAGGTGCATTCTTGTTCACAACAAACTGCATTATGCCACCAAAACAAACATACATTAAAAACATCTTCACAACTGACATGGTTGGTTTCGATGGCTGTGGTCATGTGGAACACAACGAAGATGGCACAAAAGATTTCTCTGCAGTCATCGAACGCGCTATTGAATTAGGCGGTTACAAAGAGCCACAACAATTCACTGGTATCAACGGTGGTACAGAAGTGACAACTGGTTTCGGTCATGGTACAGTACTTGGCGTAGCTGATAAAGTAATTGATGCGGTGAAAGCTGGCGCTATTAAACATTTCTTCTTGGTAGGCGGTTGCGACGGTGCTAAAGTAGGCCGTAACTACTACACTGAGTTCGTAAAACAAACTCCAGAAGATACTATGGTATTGACTCTTGCTTGTGGTAAATACCGTTTCAACGACCTTAACATCGGTGAAATCGGTGGCTTGCCTCGTATCCTAGATATGGGTCAATGTAACGATGCATACTCTGCGATCCAAGTAGCGGTAGCATTAGCAGGCGCTTTTGAATGTGACGTAAACGAATTACCATTGACATTAGTATTGTCTTGGTACGAACAAAAAGCGGTATGTATCCTATTAACATTATTGTCCTTAGGCATCCGCAACATCTACATCGGACCATCCTTGCCAAAATTCTTGTCCGGCACAGTACTTGGCATCTTAGTTGAAAAATTCAACTTACATCCGATTACAACACCAGAAGAAGATATGAAAGCGATCTTAGGCTAAGACGTCTCTTATTTCGCTATGCAGCCTTGTGGCGGTGTTAACTAAATAAGATGAAGGGAAGAGCACGGTATACCCCCTCACAAACGGTATTTCATAATGTTTGTTCGGGGGCACACCGTGCTCTTCTTGTATTTGTTTGATTTAGGTAGTAAGGAACGCCACAAAGGCTGCTACACCTAACGGCATTCCTCTGTCATTTGCAAACTTGCGCTTTGCTTAGTTTGCTGTTAGTAATGGCGTTAAGTCAATATAAACAGTACGAATAGATTATGTTATAATAAAATTACAAGAGTCATTAACGTGTTGTTAGGCTCATCTCTTCCTATTATGGGAGGAGGTGGTTGCTATGACTAAGTATGAGAAAATCTCTTTGATGATTTCTATTGCTGGTTTAGTAATTCAGCTCATTGATCTACTTAAGTAGACAATGAAAAAGCCTAACGTAAAGAGGTCTGACTACCTCACACGTTAGGCTGATTTCATCTTTATTATTGTCTTGAGATGAGCCTAACGCCAGCTACACGTTGATGGCTCTTCTTTTATTGTCTTAATTATAGCACAGGTTATAGGCACAATACAATCGTTTCTTGTTTCTCTATGCAGCCTTGTGGCGTCTTAACTAAATAGGGCAAAGGGAAGAGCACGACATATTCCGACCCGAACTGATACAATGGTTAGGTTTGCTCTGGAACATGTCGTACTCTTCTTGCATTTTCGTAATTTGATCAGTAAGGGGCGCCACAAAGGCTGCTACTCGTAACTACGCTCCTTAGGAGTAGAGGGGAGCTGTAAAGGCATCATTTTTCAGTCTGTGAATACAGTAAAAAAGGATAAAGAGTGAAAAAGTTATCTTAGCATAATTTTAATGTAGCATAGTAAGTAAATTCTGTGCATAGAATGAGCATTTTTGTGTAATACTATATGAATACATGATGCAATAAAAGAATGAAGTAGTAAATCCTATGCGTTTTAGGTATATTTAAGATAAAATAGCAGAAATTAATATATAATGTGATTTTCAAGTCTGTATTAAGTCGTTTATAAATATTCAAAGAATATATAAATTAATCTATTTTTTTGCAACAAAATACATAATTAAAAATAAAAATACATATATAAATTGCTGTTTTGAAATGCTTGTATTTCTAGGATAAAATCAATCTATACTAATTTAATATGCATATTATAAATGGCTTGTATTCTTTTTATTTGTTGTATATAATTTTATGCATAATGTAATATAGGTATATTAGTCAATGAAGGAAACTAGAGTGCTAGTTTAAGTTTGCTAATATACCTTATATTAGTTTTATCAGTAGAAGATAACAATACCATAGTTTATGAGCTATAACTTAAAAAGAGATAGAAACTATGGTTTTTTTGTGTTTCTTATATACAAGACAGTTAATGATATTAAAATCATATGCGTATAGATGATAAATGAAAGGTGAGGAATTACATGGCATTGAATCGTATTTATAAAGTTGTGTGGAGTAAAACAAAGGGCTGTTATGTGGTTGTATCAGAACTGGCAAAACGGGTGGGTCGTAATAAGGCGAAAGCTATTGTGATTAGTTCTGCTGTCATGGCTATGGCGGTGAGCCCTATCTTGACAAGTACAGTAGGTGCAGTTAATACCCCTGGTACAGGTCGTGATAATGCTGTAGCCTTGGGACAAGAATCAAAAGTTGAGGATAACAATGGTGTGGCCATAGGTAAAAAAGCACAATCTACAAAAGACAGTGCAATTGCCCTAGGTTTTGAATCTAAATCTACTGGTGACCAGTCAGTTGCTATTGGGTTGCAGACTAAAGCAACTAATGAACAAGCAGTGGCAGTAGGTTCTAAAAGTCAAGCAACTGGTAAGAATTCCATTGCTATCGGTAATGAAGTAAATGCATCGAATGAATTCAGTGTTGCCTTAGGTAGTAAAACACAATCAACGAATAAGTACACCACAGCGGTCGGCGCAACAGCTTCTGCGAGTCAAGAAGGAGCTACAGCTTTAGGATATAAGGCTAGCGCTACGGCTAAAGATACAATTGCTATAGGTAACTCAGCGAAGGCAGAACAAGAAGGCGTCTTAGCCTTGGGAGCGCAAGCATATGCAAAAGCAGCTGATACAATAGCAATTGGTAACTCAGCAACTGCCAAACAAGTGGGAGATATCATCATTGGTAAGGATGCAAAAAGTCGTGACCAAGGTGGGGGACGTAGTGTTGCCCTTGGCTTTAAAGCAACTGCGGGTAGCAGTAGAAGTAATTATGAAAAAGATGATGCTAGTACGGGGAAACGAGGAGATGACGGTAGTGTGGCTATTGGTACGAATGCCTATACAGGACTTAATAGGACTAATACTGCCGTTAACAGTTCCGTTGCGATTGGTGCTGGTGCGGGGGTAGGCTATCGTTCCGTAGGGCCTGATGGAACTCCTCTTGGCGTTGGTACAGATGCAGATGATAATGCAACCGTGCTGGTGAAAGCTTTTGGAGGTACTACTAGCAAATTAGATTATTATAAACCTGCAGGAGATGCTAACAAGGATGGATTCTTCTCATTTCAAGGCGTAGATATTAATGAAGGTACAGCTTTAGGTCGTAACACTCGTGCTATAGGGGACCAATCGGTAGCGATAGGCGCTCAATCCGTAGCAGGTCAGGGTTCTATCGTTATCGGTGGTAATGATATTCAAGCCTATGACCAAAAGAAATATTTTAAAGCAGCAAATCCAAATAATGGACCAGCGAATACTGTAAATGATTACGATGCGCCCACAACACCTGGCACAGGAAAAAATGGACAGCCTATTACAATTAGCAAGAAATATGAAGAACTGGTAGGTGCAGGCCTAGATAGATCTTGGCGTGCTAGCTATGGTCAAGATGGTTCAACGGTAATCGGTATGCAGGCCCATTCAACGACTCCATTAGGCGTGGCGATTGGTACAAACTCTATCGTTAGAAAAGGTGCCTTTGGTGCCACAGCCATCGGTTCTGGAGCATCCGTATTGGCGAATGCGGAGGCAGCAGTAGCCATCGGTATGGGATCGGAAGCACAAGGTAACTATGCCGTAGCGGCTGGTACAGCAGCGCGTGCAGCAGAGTCTGCTGTAGCTGTTGGTTATAGTGCTACGGCAACCGATGCTTCCGTTGCTGTAGGTCAGTTAGCAAAAGCAACGAAAGTAGCAGACATTGCGGTAGGTCAAGGTGCCGTTGCTTCTGGTGAACAAGGTGCCATTGCTATGGGTCTTGGTACACAGGCACAAGGTCATTCTTCCATCATGATTGGTGGTTCTGAAATCACTAAAGTGGCTGCGCAAACTGTTAAATACCAAAAAGAAAAGAAGGAAAATGGCAAGACAGTTATCAAAACAACAACTAAGGTAGAACATATTGGTGGGGAAGATGTACACCGTACGATTCGTTCTGTAGAAATGGAAAGCGCTAGTGGTACTATTCAACAAGCCTATGGAGAATTAACGAATGGTGGCACCTTGAATACAGATACCTTAGATTATTCTTCGGCGGCGAATAAAAATGGTCATGGTTCTATTTCCATGGGGGTTCACTCCTTGTCGACTGGTGATCTAGGAACTGCTATTGGTACTGGTGCTCGTGTGACGAAATTAGGTGGTGTGGCCCTAGGTACAGGAGCGATTTCTGAGTTACAAAATGGCGTAGCTATCGGTACTGGTTCCAGAGCTGACAAAGACTCCATTGGTACTCGACAAACAGATATTTCCTATGATAAAGAAGGTAAAATTGTACCATTTGATAGTCAAAAAGTAGCCTATACATTCTATTGGGCAGGTGGAACAAATACGTCTGAAGGTGACGTAGTATCTTTTGGCTCACCAGGGGCAGAACGTCAATTGAAAAATGTAGCCGCTGGTCGTATTGCAGATGATTCTACAGATGCCATCAACGGTTCTCAGTTGAATTCCGTTACAAAGCGCATGTCCAGTGGTTGGGCTGTAGAAGCTGAAAAAGATAAGGACAGCTCTGGTGTATTGAAATTTAATGGAGCGACAGCTACAGAAGGAACTGAAGTACATACTGCTGATGGTAAAACAACAACACGAGAAAATCCAGGTACGGCTACAGGTCATATAGATAAAGTACGTCTTAATGATGAAGTGAAAATTCGTGTAGGCGATAATTTGGTATTACATCAAGAAGATGCATCTAGACCAGTGTATGATGATCCAGATAATCCGACGCGTAAAACAGGAACACGTGTAACTTCTAAATTCACCTATTCTTTGAATCCAGAGTTAACTGGATTAAAAAGCGCTCAGTTTAAAAATAATGCAGGTGATACGACTAATATCAATGGTGCTGGGGTGACAGTCACTCCAGTAACTGTAGGAAAACAACCTGTTTCGTTAACGACTGCAGGTTTGAATAATGGTGGTAATGCGATTTCTAATGTGGCAGGTAATTTATCGAGCACTAAAAATAACGATGCTACCACAGGGGCAAGCAATGCCACTACATCCCAAGCGGCGCCAACCTTAGGGAATGCTGCCAATCAAGTAAATCCGATGAATGCAGCCACTGTATCTGACGTATTGAATGCAGGTTGGAATTTACAAGGTAATAACAAAGCTGTAGATTTTGTGAAGCCTTATGATACTGTGAACTTTGTTAATGGAGATGGCACAACAGCTACTGTAGAAAGTGCAGATGGTAAAATATCTACTGTAAAATATAGCGTAAACCTTGGCGATGGCTTGAAAAAGGATGATGCGACCAACAAAATCACTGTGAGCGCAGCTGACAAATCCTTAACTGTAGGAGCAGATGGAGTTAAGGTTAATCCAGGAGATAAGTCATTAAAAACAACAAATGCTGGTTTAACCGTTAATACAGCAGATAAGTCTTTAGAAGTAACTAATGATGGTTTAAAAGTTAAAACAGATGGTACTACGATTACCACTGACGATACTAATGGATTAAAAGTTGTCACTGGTGCAATCGAACCTGTTAAAACTGGTGCTAACCCGGGCACTGTGAAAGTAAAAGATAACGATGCTGGTAAAATTGCTACCGTAGATTCTGTAGTTAATGCTGTAAATAGTGCGGCTTTTACATTGAAAGCAAGTGCTGATGGTGGTACAAGAAATGCAGGCAGTGGTGTTACTACCGATGGTGAATCCATTAAAGCAGGCAGCACTATAGAAATGATCGCTGGCAAAAACCTAGATGTAAAACATGATGCTAGCGGTAAAATCACATTTGCTACGGTAGAGAATCCTTCTTTCAACACTATTCAAGTAGGTGGCGATCAAGGACCTAAGTTGTCTAAAACAAATGATGGAGACTTGAAAGTGTCTGGCCCTAATGGTACGGATCCAGTGAAAGTTACTAATGTGAAATCTGGATTGGATACGTATGGTGGTAATGTAGCAGGTACAACTAATAAAAACACTGGTTTGGTTGACTTGTCTAAGCCTACCGCAGGAGAACCTAAAGTAAGCGACAATACAGCCGCTACTGTAGGCGATATCCGTAACATGGGTTGGATTGTATCTTCTAATAAAACTACAGGTGCAGATGGTGCAGTTACTGATACAGAATACTCTGGTACAGTGAAAAATGCGAACGAAGTGCGATTTGTTGGTACAGGAAGTGCCATCGTCTCTGGTAAAACAGAAGGCGATGTTCGTACGATCACTGTGAAAGTAGATGACCAAACATCCACTAACAATGCGGTAACACCTATTATTTACACAGATGAAAGTGGCAACCAAGTATATCCAACTGGCAAAAAGGATCCAGATGGAAACCAAATCTTTAATACAAAACCAGATGGAAGTGGTAAACAAGTAACAGGTCCAGTTAAAACAACTGTTAACGGACCAAAAGGTACAAGTACACCAACTACATTATCTAACGTAGAAGGCAACTTGGATGGAGCTAAAATAGGAACAACAGCACCAAAAACAGACGCGGTAGCGCCAAATACAACGAATAAAGCTGGAGATAAGTTTATCAATCCAAATAATGCGGCAACCGTAGGTGATGTATTAAATGCTGGCTGGAACTTACAAAATAATGGCACTGCGAAAGACTTTGTAAAACCATATGATACTGTAAACTTTATCAATGGTCTAAATACAACAGCGGTGGTAACAACATCTGATGATGGTACAACAAGCAATGTAACGTACAACGTAACAGGATTGCCTGTAACTTATACAACAGCAGATGGTACACCAGTGACTAAAATTGGCGATAAATACTATAAAGTTAACGATCAAGGTCAACCAGTAGATGGTACAGGTGCGCCAGTTACGAAGTTCAACAAAGATGGTAAACCAGTTGATAAAGATGGACATGAAGTTCCTGATGTGAACATTACAGATAAACCATTAAAAACATCCTTGGTAAACCCAGCACCGGGAGCTAATAAAACTGGCACAACAAGTCCTACTACATTGGATAATGTGACAAGCAAGTTGGAGAATTACAAAGCGGCTCCAGTGAATGGTAAAGAACCAGCTAAAAATAGTTTGCGAGATTTGACGAATACAAATGTAACGGATAACACAGCGGCTACTGTAGGAGATATCCGTAACATGGGTTGGATTGTATCTTCCAATAAAACTACAGGAGCAAATGGAGCAGTGACTACTGATGAGTATTCAGAGGCTGTAAAAAATGCGAACGAAGTGCGTTTCATCGGCGAAGGCAGTGCTATTGTATCTGGTAAAACAGAGGGTAATGTGCGTACCATCACTGTGAAAGTAGATAATCAAACAGGTATTAATAAAACTGTAACTCCTGTGAATTACACGAAAGCAGATGGTACTAAAGTATATCCTCGAGAAGTAGACAATGGAGATGGAACTAAGACAGTTAAATTCTTTGAAAATCCAGATGGTACAGGTAAAGAAATTCTAAGCACAGAAGTCATTACCTCTGTGAACGGACCAAAAGGAACAACCACTCCAGCAACATTGTCTAACGTAAAATCTAACCTTCCTGATACGAAGAATAACGATGCTACAACAGGTCCAAGCAATGCTACCACAGCTCAAGCAGCACCAAATACAACAAATAAAGCTGGTGACAAATATATCAATCCAAATAATGCCGCTACTGTATCTGATGTATTGAACGCTGGTTGGAACTTACAAAACAATGGCACAGCGAAAGACTTCGTGAAACCATATGACACTGTAAACTTCGTGAACGGTGCAAATACGACAGCAGTAGTGACAACGAATGCTGCAGGTACTGCAAGCGATGTGACTTTCAACGTAACAGGATTGCCTGTGACATATACAACAGAAGATGGTGCACCAGTATCTAAAGTAGGAGATAAATACTACAAAGTTAACGATAAAGGTCAACCTATCAGTGATGCAGGTAAACCAGCAGTAGGCAAAAATAATGATGGTAAATTAGTTGATGAAAATAACAATGTAATTGAACCAATTGATACAACAAAACCATTAAAAACTGCGTTAGTTAATCCAACACCAGCAGGAGATAAACCTAATACAACAACAGCTACACAATTAGGCAATGTAACATCTGGCTTGGACAAATATGGTGATCAAGTAAATAATGCTGATGTACCAGGAACAACGGATAAAAACCGTGGCTTAGTTGATTTATCCAAACCAGCAAATGGAGATCCAAAAGTAAGCGATAATACAGCCGCTACTGTAGGTGATTTGCGTAACATGGGTTGGATTGTATCTGCAGATAAAAAGACAGATGATTTGACTAAGGCGTACTCCGATACAGTGAAAAATGCAAACGAAGTGAAATTCGTTGGCGAAGGTACAGCTATCGTATCTGGTAAAACAGATGGCAATGTACGTACAATCACTGTAAAAGTAGATGACCAAACGTCTACAAACAATGCAGTAACACCTGTGGTGTACACAGATAAAGATGGTAAGCAAGTGTATCCAACTGGTAAAACAGATAACGATGGTAACCAAATCTTCAATACCAAACCAGATGGAAAAGGCGAGGATGTAACTGGTCCTGTTAAAACAACAATTAATGGATCAAAAGGAACTACAAGTCCAACATCTTTGAGCAATGTGAAAAATAACATTCCAGCAGTGAATGATGCTGATAAAAAAGTAACAAATCCTGATGGAACAGATAAACCCGATGCAGGTAATGTAGCAAACATTAACAAAGCTCCATTGACAGCAGAAGAAGCAGCGGACTTGTTGAAACCAACAACAAAAGATGGCAAACCAAATCCTAAGTATATTGGCAACAATGCAGCCACAATATCTGACGTATTAAACGCAGGTTGGAATTTACAAAACAATGGCACTGCAAAAGACTTCGTAAAACCATTCGATACTGTGAACTTTGTAAACGGTGTGAACACGACAGCCGTGGTGACTACATCTGAAGATGGAACCACAAGCAATGTGACATACAATGTAACAGGATTACCTGTAACATACACTACAGCAGATGGTACACCAGTATCCAAAATTGGAGACGATTATTATACAGTGAATGATAAAGGTCAACCAATTGATGCAAATGGTAAGCCAAGTACGAAGGTGAATAAAGATGGTAAACCTGTGGATGAAAATGGAATTGTTATCAAACCAATTGATACAAATGCAAACCCATTAACCTCTTCTTTGGTGAATCCAAATGTTAAAAATACAGATGCTAAACCAAATAAGAAAACTACAGATCCTACACAATTAGGAAATGTAACATCTGGCTTACAAAAATATGGTGATACAGTAGATGGAAAAGAAGTTCCAGGTTCCACAAAAGCTAACAATGGTTTAGTTGATTTATCCACACCAACAGATGGGTCAAAACCTAAAGTAAGCGATAACACAGCTGCTACAGTAGGTGATTTACGTAACATGGGTTGGATTGTATCTTCTGACAAAACAACAGGTGAAACAGACAAGGCCTATACAGATACAGTGAAAAATGCAAATGAAGTGAAATTTGTAGGCGAAGGTACAGCTACCGTATCTGGTAAAACAGATGACAAAGGTGTACGTACAATCACTGTAAAAGTAGATGACCAAACGTCTACAAATAATGCAGTAACACCTGTGGTGTACACAGATAAAGATGGTAAGCAAGTGTATCCAACTGGTAAAACAGATAAAGATGGTAACCAAATCTTCAATACTAAACCAGATGGAAAAGGAGCGGATGTAACAGGTCCTGTTAAAACAACAATTAATGGACCAAAAGGAACCACAAGTCCAACATCTTTGAGCAATGTGAAAAGCAACATTCCAAATGTAAATGATGGATCCAAAACAATTACAAATCCTGATGGTACAGAAAAAACAGGCGATGTAGAAAATATCAACAAAGCGCCATTAACAGCAGAAGAAGCTGCAGCATTAGCAAATCCAAAAACAAAAGATGGACAAACAAATCCTAAGTACATTGGTAACAATGCAGCCACAGTATCTGACGTATTAAACGCAGGTTGGAACTTACAAAACAATGGAGAATCTCGTGATTTTGTAAAACCATATGATACAGTGAACTTTGTAAATGGTCTTGGTACTACCGCGGTGGTAACAACTCGTGAGGGTAACACGGCAAGTGATGTTACATTTAATGTAAAAGCGGCTAATGGTTCTGTAACAGTTGACGAAAATGGCGTAAAAGTAACTATAGGTGAAATGAAGCCAGCAGTAGGTACTGATAATAAGGAAACAGGAGCTATTGCTACACCTGCAGATCCAGCTACAGCTAAGCAATTAAAAGACACCTTAGCAGCTGCTGAAAAAGACTTGTCTGCAGCAAGAGAAGCTTTAAAAGAAGCAGAAAAAGCATTAGCGGCAGATCCGAAAAATTCAGCATTACAACAAGCGGTGGCAGATAAGAAAGCTGATGTAGCTGCTAAACAAACACCAGTAGATGCAGCACAGAAAGCGCATGATGAGGCAGGATTGAACAAAGTTGCTACCGTACAAAATGTAGCAGAAGCAATCAACAATGCAGGCTTCAACTTGAAAACATCTGCTGGCGGGGGAGAAAAACTTACTGGAACTAAGGATGATGGGGAGTTAATTAAACCAAGTAATACTGTGGAAATGGTAGCAGGCAATAACTTGACTGTGAAGCAGGATGCAAATGGTAAAATTACATACGCTACGAAAGATAATGTGACTTTCACCAATGTGGATACAGGCACGTTGAACGTAGGCAGTCCAAATACCTATACAGATGGCAAAGGTAATACGTACACGAAAGTGGGCGCTAACTATTACAAACCAACTGATGTAGTGAATGGCGCTCCAAAACCAGATGCAACACCGGTGGATGTAACAACCCCTGTTACACCAGTGAACCCTGTGACAATGAAAGCAGAAGCGGCGAAACCAGCTACGAATAATGCATCAGATGCACAACCATCTTCTGCATTAAATGTCACATCTAAGGATGGCAAACCAACACAAATTACAGGTGTAGGTTCCACGTTGAATACTAAATCTGTAGATACTACACCACAAGGTACAGCACCAGAAACTATACCAGGAACTACACCTAACACAACACCAGCAAACTTAGTTGATTTGGAAGGTACAGCCGATGCACCTGTGAATAAAAACGCAGCAGCTACGGTAGGTGACCTACAAAATATGGGCTGGGTTGTATCTGCCAAAGATGGCAATGGCTACAAAGATGTGGTGAAAAACGCAAATGTAGTTGATTTCAAAGGTGATCAAGGTGTGACCGTTACTGGTAAAACATTGGCAGATGGTACTCGTGAAATTACAGTAGGAATCAAAGAGGGAGAGGTTACGAATAAAGTAAACATCACCCATGGCAATGGTACAAAAACAGATGCCGTTAAAATCGGAGATAATTACTACAAGGTAGATAAAGATGGTAAACCAGTAGGATTCGAAAAAGGTCCAGATGGTAAACCAGCAGGAACTCCATTGAAGGTTGATCCTAAGACTGACAAAGTAACGAATGCAGGTGCAGGAGTTGTAACAGGCAATGCAGTGGCGAATGCAATCCAAGATTCTGGTTGGAATGTAGGCATTGGTTCTACTGATAAAGATTTCAGTAAAGATACAAAAGTGTATGACAAGGTAAATCCGAATGACGATGTGAAATTCGCAAATGGAGCCAACACCAATGTATCTATGGTAACTGTGGATGCTATTAACGAGGATGGTACTAAGAAAGCAACGACGTATGTGAAAGTAGATGTGAATAGAGATCTTAAAATTGATTCTGTCACAACTGGTGGCACAGCGACTGATAAAAATGGTAATAACCTTGTGAAAGTGGGCGACAAGTACTACAAAGAAGGCGATGTAACAGTGGTTACAAATCCAGATGGAAGTACGACAGTAACACCTAAGAAGGATACCAAACCAGTTCCTCCAGCAGATGTTATTCCAGCTAAAGATGGCGCTATGATCGTGAAAAATGCTGACGGTAAAGATGTGGTATCTGCTACAGTTGGCAAAGACGGCAGCGGTGTCTTCGGTGTGAATGGCAAAGATGGCAAAGATGGTGTATCTATTACAGCCAAAGATGGAGAAGGTGCTATCGGTGTCAATGGTAAAGATGGTGCTACTACAACCATAAAAGGTGATACCATTACTATCAAAGATAAAGAGGGTAATACCAACACAAGCACATCGACTACTGTTATTTTGGCAGATAAGGATAAAAATACTAATACATCTACAGCAGCAGGAACTACGTATAAAGATAAGGATGACAACAAAACTGTAGTAGGACCTAAAGAAATCTCCTTACGAGATAAAGAGGGTAACAATACAGCATCCCTAACGAATAAAGATTTACTCTTGAATGCGAAGGATCCAAAAACTGGCGTAGAAAAAACATCGCATGTATCTGGTGATAAGATAGCTTTCTCAACTACGGATGAAATGGAAAAGGTAGTGGACAAAGACGGTAAACCGGTGATTGATCCTGCTACTGGAAAACAAAAAGAAAAGATTAAAACTCCTGGTAACTCTACGGAGTATACGAACGAAGGACTGAAAGTCATTCCAAATAGTACAGTAGCTCGTGATGTAAATGGTAATCTTACTTTCAAAGATGAAAAGGGTGAGCCAGTCATGAAAGACAAAGACGGTAACTTTGTGTACATGGATAAAGATGGAAAACCTAAACCAGGCGAGAAATATGCGGGCGCTGTAGGAGCGTTGAAACCTAATGTAGTAGATAATACTCGTGTTATCTCTTTCGGTATGGATAAACCAGTGTTAGACAGCAATGGTAACCCTGTGAAAGGTCCAGATGGCAAACCAGTTATGACAGAAGGTATCTCTGCAGGTATGCAACAAATTCACAATGTAGCACCAGGTACAAAAGATACAGATGCAGTTAACGTGTCTCAATTACGAGGTACAACGATTAACATCAATAATCGTATCAATCGTTCTGGAGCACAAGCAGCTGCCTTAGCAGGCTTGCAATCCATCCAGTACGATCCATTGGAGCCAACTCAAATTTCTGCAGGCCTGGGTTACTATCAAGGAGCTAGCGCTTTAGCACTCGGCGTGAACCATTACAAAAATGAATCTACTATGTTCCATGTAGGGGCATCCTTCAATGGTTATGGTAGTGAAGTGATGGCTAATGCAAGTGTGACTTGGAAATTTGGTGCTCGTGCTGATGAAACCGCAGTGAAGGATACATTCCGTCAAGGACCAATCAGTGCCTCTTACACATTACAAGATAAGGTATCTGCCTTAGAAGCACAAAATAAAATTCAAAAAGATCAATTGAATGAACTGCGTGCGACAAACGCTGCTCAAAAAGCAGAGAATGAAGCACAACGTGAAGAATTGGCATTGATGAAAGCGCAAATTGCAGAATTGTTCAAACGCATGAATGGATAATCTTAGACACTAAGAGTATCTATACATCTTGTTGCTATATACCTTATGAAGTTCCTAATTGAATAGGATATAGGGAAGACCGTAACACACCCCTTCTCAAACTATACAGTGATTATGTTAGTTCAGGGGGGGATGTTACGGTCTTCTTGTATTTGCGTGATTTAGGCAGCAATCTTTTTACGAGAAGGGTCAATATATGTTATGATATAAGATACAGATAATCGATAGAATATTCCTACATAGATAATAGGAGGTACCTACGTTGAGTAGTATATTTGATATTATTGGACCCGTTATGATAGGTCCATCTAGTTCACATACAGCAGGGGCGGCGCGTTTGGGAAAGATGGCTTTGTCTATTTTTCGTGAGCGTCCTGACAGTGTGACTATGACCTTATATGGTTCTTTTGCCAAGACCTATCGTGGACATGGTACAAACCGTGCTTTGGTGGCAGGATTACTGGGAATGGATGCAGATGATGCACGTATTCGTGAGTCCTTGGAGATAGCAGAACGTGAGAACTTTCAGTATACCTTTATTGAATCGGAAATAGACGCAGGCCATCCTAATACAGTGCGATTCAATATGTACAGTAAAGATGGAAAACACATGTCTGTTACAGGCTCATCCCTCGGTGGAGGTCGTGTGGCAGTGACGAATATTGATGGCATCGATGTAGATATTACTGGGGAAGAGCATCAAATTATTGTGTTCCATACGGATCAACCTGGTGTCATTGCAGGGGTTACGCACATTTTAGGCTTGGAAGGCATCAATATTTCTAGCATGCGGGTATTCCGTAAGCGAAAAGGGTCAGAGGCAGTCATGCTTATTTCTACGGACTCTGATGTAGATGCAATGGCATTGCAGCAAATTAAAGAAGTGCCGGGCATTTCCTCGGTTATGTATTTTGAACCATTGGAATAGAGGATACTATGAGTTATTTATACGATACAATTGAAGACATTGTTCGCTTGGCTGATCGTGAAAGTATTTCTTTTTCCGAAGTGGTCTTGCGTTCAGAAATAGAAAGTACGGGCTCTACGAAAGAGGAAGTCCTAGCTGAGATACGACGTCGTATTCAGATTTTTAAGGAATCTGTTCGTGATGGCATCGCTGACACCAGAAAAAGTAAGAGTGGTATGTCTGGAGGACAAGCGAAACAATTAGATGAAAGACAACCTCTTTTTTTAAGTGATTTAGCTTATCGGGCGCTACGTTATGCCATTTCTGTGAATGAAGCAAATGCAAAGATGTTCCGCATTGTGGCATGTCCCACAGCAGGAGCCTGTGGTATTTTACCAGGTGTGATGCAAGCAGTAGGAGAAGTCTACGAATGCAATGACGAAGCGTATGTGAATGGATTTTTAGCGGCAGCTGGTGTAGGTAATGTAGTGACAAATCAAGCCTGTGTAGCGGGGGCTGTTGGTGGTTGCCAAGCCGAAGTTGGTACAGCGGCTGCCATGGCTTCTGCCTGTGCTGTAGCGATGATGGGCGGCACTACGGAAGAAGTGGTAACGGCTATGACCCTCTGCATGAAAAATGTCTTAGGTTTAGTTTGTGACCCTGTGGCAGGGCTGGTGGAAGTGCCTTGCGTGAAGAGAAATGGAATCTATGCAGTGCATGCGTTGGCATCCGCAGAAATGGCTATGGCAGGATTGCGTAGTCGCATTCCTGCAGATGAAGTGATTGGAGCGATGGATTCCATTGGACGGGCTTTACCAGAAGCGCTTCGTGAAACGAGCGAAGGCGGTTTGGCGAAAACTAAAACAGGTGTGGATATCACAAATCGGTTGGCCCATCAGAAATAGAGAGGTGTAAGTATGGGCATAGAAGCATACAAAGAGACTTCTATCTACAAAGGAGCTCTGCGCATTTTGCAGACCTTACAAGCAGCGCATTATGAAGCGTATATTGTGGGTGGTGCGGTGCGAGATATACAGATGGGACGGATTCCTCACGATTATGATATTGTCACTTCCGCTATGCCGGAGGTGGTCATCGACGTACTACGAACTGAGGGCTTTATTACGACGAATGTAGTAGGCGCCTCCTTTGGGGTGGTTGTGGTTACAGTGGGTGATGATACCTATGAAGTAGCAACCTATCGAAGTGAACAATATGGTGAAGATAGTCATCGACCGGTGGCAGTGCAATTTCCTTCTACGTTTTTAGAGGATGTACAGCGGCGAGACTTTACGATCAATGGTCTTGCTCTTACTGAAAGTGGTGAGGTCCGTGATGAAGTAGGCGGTTTACGAGATATTGTGGCACGCCGTTTATGTACCATTGGATCTAGCCGAGAGCGATTTCAAGAAGATGCGTTGCGCATGTTCCGATTATGTCGATTTGCTGGGCAATTAGGGTTTTCTATTGATCCTGCCACCTGGGCGGGCATAGAGCCGAACCTATATCGTGTGGAAGGATTATCTTTAGAACGAGTGCGTATAGAAATCGAAAAAATGTTGCTTAGTGAGTATGTAGATCTCTCTTTAGATGCGTTGGTGCGCAGTCATTTAAATGAGCAATGTTGCCAACAAGCGATAGAGGGTCAGTCTCGACGGATTCCTATATTGCCAGAGCTAACTCATCTAGTAGATTTACCGCAAGCACCAGAGCACCACGTACATGATGGATGGTGCCACACTGTAACAGTAGTAAAAGGGGTGCCGCCGAATCTAGTATTGCGGTGGGCTGCTTTGCTCCATGATGTGGGGAAAGGCATGGAAGGAGTCCGCGGCTTTCACAATGGGCGCATTACGGATCGTAATCATGATAGGGTGGGTGCCACTATGGCACGAAATATCTTGACCCGTTTAGGCTATGCTAAAGAATTTGTAAATCTTGTGGTATGGCTTGTGGAGCGACATATGCGGTTTCACTTTTATGTGTCCAATGGTTCTGCAGATTTACGTAAATGGTTGCAGAAGGAATCTCATGAAAATTTATTTAGAGAAACCAAGGATTTAGTGGAGGCTGTGGACTATCTAAAAACCTTAGGTGTGGCAGATGTATTAGGAGGAGGCACGAAAGAGGCAGAACCTACAGTCCAGTATGGAACACGTATGATGGATATGGCAAAACAGATGCCTGTACATACGAAGGATTTGTGCTATGATCGCACATTGCCCAATTTAGTAGCACCTTATACGAAGGAAGTAATGCAGACTCTCTTACAGAGAGTACAAGCGGGAGATATTCCCAATACACCAGAAGCCTTACATAAGGCGGGAATGGCAAAATACGAACGAGTAAAGAAAAAGGAGTACCATGCATGAAAGTGCAAGCAGCAAGAAAACGATTAAATTTGAATGCCGGTTCGTGGTTCTTAGTTCTATTTTTTATATCATTAGGAATTATATTGCGATATACCTATGTACAGATTGTGGCAAAAGATACCTATTCTGAACGATTTTCTAATCAATTTTTAACGGATAGAGTTTTACAATCTCCACGGGGAACTATTTTTGACCGCAATGGCAATCCCTTGGCATTGAGTGTAACAGTTAACTCTGTTAGCGCAGACCCAACCATGATGCGTGTGGTAGCTAAAAAAACGCCAGAAGAAGTGGCAGATGTATTAGCTCCTTATGTGCGCATTTCTAGAGAAGAGATTATTAAAAAGTTAAATGAAGATACAGCCTTTGTTTGGATTGATCGACTGTTAGATGTACCTAATTCTAATGGTGTGGAAGCAGCCATAAAAGAAGCAAAGTTTAACTTCATTACTTTACATAAAGAAAGCCGTCGCTATTATCCAAATGATACTTTGCTAGCACAGGTCCTTGGATTTGTGGGCTTTAATGAAGATGGGAAAGCAGATGCAGAAGGTAAAGCTGGTTTAGAGGCTACTTTGGATGATGTGATACGCAGTAATGAAGTAAAAGTAAGCATTTTTAATGATACAGCAGGAAGACCTGTTTTTGAATCTGTAGAATCTCAGTTTTTGCCAGACCAAGAGAAATCTGTTAACTTAACCATTGATACGACAGTGCAATTTATTGCTGAACGTGCCTTAGATAAAGCTATGGGTGAAACAAAAGCTCGTAGTGCAGCGATGATTATTATGGATCCTAAAACAGGGGAAATCCTTGCTATGGCTAATCGAAATCGTGGAATGGCTATGGATGTGAACAAGCTGAAATATGAAGATTATCGTAATAATGCTGTTGTTAGTATCTATGAGCCGGGATCTACATTTAAACCGATTATTGCAGCTTCTGCCTTGGCTGCAGGAAAATGGCAATTAGATACAGTCTATAATGATGTAGGAACCATTGTCATCGACGGACACCCAATGAAAAACTGGGATGGTAAGGGCAGTGGTAAGGTTCGCTTGTTGGACATTTTGAAATATTCCATTAATACAGGGATGGCCTATATAGGTACCACCACAGGTGGAGAGATTTTGACAGATTATGTGAAACGATTTGGTTTTGGTAAGGCTACAGGTATTGAATTACCAGCAGAAGGGGATGGTATCCTTTTTGATCCTAAGACCATGAGTAAGCTAGATACAGCTACTATGTCGATTGGGCAAGGGGTGGCGGTTACACCATTACAAATGGTACAAGCTTTTGGAGCATTGGCAAATGGTGGCAAGATGATGAAGCCTCATATTATCAAATCTATTGTGAATCCAGATGGAACTATCTATAAAGAAGCACAAGATGTAGAGCAAGGCCAACCTGTACCTGAAAGTATTGCTAAGCAAATTACAGATATTTTAGAAAAAGAAGTCTCTGAAGGGGGCGGGCATAAAGCCTATGTGGAAGGGTATCAATTTGCAGGTAAAACAGGGACAGCAGAAAAATTAGATGCCGAGCATGGCGGTTATTTAAATGGCCGTTATATTGCTTCTTTCATTGGCTATGGACCAGTAGAAGATGCTAGATTTGTGGCGCTTGTAGTAATTGATGACCCAGGAGGAACTTACTATGGTAGCCAAATTGCAGCGCCTGTATTCCAAGATGTAATGACGCAACTGGTGCGGTATTATAAAATTTCACCTACACGAAGCAAACATAGTGATAAAGATAAAGACAAAGGTGTAAACAAATTATTAGAAGTAAAACGTAATCAAGATGGATCTGTAATTGTACCAAATTTTGTAGGTCATGCGTATGGTGAAGTACGGGATTGGGTGCATGAAGCAGGATTAACCTTTAAACCTTATGGAACAGGCTATGCTGTTTCTCAAGAGGAAGCAGTGGGTAGTACTATAGAACAGGGAGGATCCGTTACAGTGTATTTCAAGCGGTAAGATACGTGGGCTATGGGATGTGAAATAATATTACATCCTAGGCCTATTGATACTGCAGTAGGGTATTTGTAATAGGAGACGCTCAAGGAGAGGATAGGATGATAGAATTATTAGGTAAGCCTGTAGCTCAGGCGCGAAAAGCGGTGCTGCAGGAAAAAATGCAAGCTTTGGTGGACCAAGGTATAACGATTACCCTAGGTATTTTGCTAGTTGGAGACGATAGTGCTGCCAAGATGTATGCTACCTTTATGGAAAAAGTAGCAAAGGGTGCTAATTTTAGTACAGAGTTAGTAGAATTGCCAGAAACCGCTTCTCAAGCAGAAGTGGAAGCGGTGATTCACAGATTTAATGCAGATGAACGCATCTATGGCGTACTGCCCTTAATGCCAATGCCAGCACATATCGATAGTGAAGCGGTGATTGGAGCCTTAGATTCAAGAAAAGATATTGATGGCTTAACTACCTATAATATTGGTTTAGTTAGCTCTGGTAAAGGTGGTTATGTACCATGTACGCCAAAGGCTTGCATGGCAATCGTAGATCATTATGGCATCTCCTTATCTGGCAAAAAAGTTGTTGTTCTAGGTCGTAGCCAAGTCGTAGGGAAACCAGTAGCACTATTGGCGCTAGAACGCAATGCCACAGTGACAATCTGCCATTCTAAAACGGAAAATTTAGAAGCTGAATTGTTGCAAGCTGACGTGGTGATTGCTGCTGTGGGTAAAGCGCATATGGTACATGGGTCCATGTTGAAACAGGGTTGTGTAGTGATTGATGTGGGAATCAATGACCTAGATGGACAAACCGTGGGTGATGTGGACTTTGCCTCTGGTAGTGAGGTGGCATCAGCTATTACACCTGTACCTGGTGGCGTTGGTTCTGTGACGACCACTATGATGTTAGAAGGATTATACGAGGCGTATTATGCACGAAATGGCCATTGCTGAGGGAATTGTAGATGTAGCATTAGATACGTTGAAAGCTAACGAAGGCAGTATCATTCATGCTATACAAGTGCAGATTGGCGCTTTATCTGGGGTAGAACCGGAAGCGTTACATTTTTGCTTTGATGCAGTGACACAAGGGACTGCAGCACAAGGAGCGAAGCTAGATATAGAAACGATCCCTATGAAAGGGCGTTGTTTAGATTGCTATCAAGAGTTTTCAATGGACCGGTATCGCCATGTATGTCCACATTGTCATAGCTTTGCTGTAGAAGAATTGCAAGGTCGTGAATTGCGTGTGGCATCCATCGATATGGATTAAAGGAGTACCATGGAAGTACAAGTAATGACAAATGTATTGGCTAAAAATGATGCCATTGCAGAAGAGCTACAAAAACAATTTAAAGATAAACGCATTTTGGTGATGAACTTATTAGGGTCGCCAGGGGCAGGTAAAACATCTTTGTTAGAAGCCACCTTGCAAACCTTGTCCCAGGAGTATGGGATTGCGGTTATCGAAGGTGATTTATTTACCGATAAAGATGCGGAGCGCATTCATGCCACTGGTGTTCCAGTGATTCAAATCAATACAGTCGGTGGGTGCCATTTAGATGCGAACATGATTCGCGAGGCTATCGGAGAATTGGATTTGGATACATTGGACCTAATCATCATTGAAAATGTTGGTAATTTGGTATGCCCAGCAGAATTTTTTATTGGTGAAGATATGAAAGTGACTGTTCTTTCTATTACAGAAGGGGAAGATAAGCCATTAAAATATCCATTGATTTTTAAAGAGTCAGCAGCAGTATTGCTGAACAAAGTTGATTTATTGCCTTATGTACCATTTAAAATGGATGAGGCTATTCGAGATATTAACTCCTTACAACCGGGTGTGCCTATTTTTCAGGTGAGTTGTACTCAGGAGGCAGGGCTTTCACCTTGGATTACTTGGGTGAAAGAAAAATTAGAGGAGCGACGTAACAATGAAAGCTAATTGGAAAGCTGCCCTAGGGGCAATGGTAATAGCAGGAATAGTGGTGTTACAGCCACAGGCTGTACTGGGTTATGAGGTATCTATCAATACCAGTGCTGACACTACACGGATGTCAGAAGAGTTGGCTCTTAGAAAATTTATAAAAGAGAAGAAAGCTTCCTTTCAGGAAGGTGAAGCAGAACAACTTGATCTAGTGGGAACTGCATTTACAGCTAAACGAGTGCCCCCTCTTGTGATTACAGATACATTTGTGAAAGCCCTTGCAGGGGAAGCAAAAGCTCGTGTAGAGGGGAAACAACATGAACCGTGGGTATTTCCAGATGTGGATGTACTGAAAGAAAAGCTAGAGGCTATAGGTAAACAAAAAGCTGTTGAAACACATGCTGATAATATGTCGGATGTGGATTCCGCTGTGGAAAGTACGCTAGAAACAGGTAGCGCTGAGAAAGCTAAGGAAACTAAAGTATCTAAAGATAATAAGACCAATGGTAAAGAGGAACAGAAGGCATCTAGTGAGTCTAACAAGGCGGTAGAAGATACGGAAGATGCAAAAAAGTCTAAAGTTTCTAAAGCTTCTAAATATCCCATTGAGTTATTGTGGACAGATAAGCCTAGTATTTTCTTACATGAAGATGTTCATGTAGGAGCGACGCGTAGTGAAGTGCTCTTTGCTTGGGGTGCACCACGAGCTATGTGGCGAGACAATACAGATGGTTCTTTGTTGTGGCTATATGAAGGCGTAATTGGTAAAGAAAAAACTATAACAGAAAATAAAAAAATCTCTATTCAAAAAGAGGAGTTTTCACAGTTGGTGAAGAATACTTATACTAGTGACTCTTTAGCAGGTTCTAACAGTTCTGTGGGTTATGTATGGCTTTCATTGAAGCAGGGGAAAGTCACGCATTTGGGAATGATTGCGGGTCATGACTGGCCTCGTTTTGCTATACCAGCCACTACATTAGAAACGTTTAAGCCTAATACCATGACAGAATCAGATTTCTCTTTGATGGGATACCGATTAGGTGATACCTTTACCAATGATCCAAATCGATCTTGGGAAGAAAGAGGCAAGGTGTATGGTCAGGAATTTTTAGGCTATAAGGATGTAGTAATCGCATATAACAAGGAACACGAAATCACTCGTGTCATGATCAACTCATCGCTTGGTACGACGAAACGCGGCATTTCATTAGGAGATTCTAAATATTTACTGCTCTATCTCTACGGAGTGCCAGATTTTGAAGAACCTGCTAATTATCATGATAGTAGTAAAGGTGTAGTGTATGGCTATCGCCATCCAGTACTAGAACATACCTATTTGTTGTTTACATTGGATGATACATTCATTAGAGAAATATTATTGTCCAACCAAAAGAAAAGCGAACTTGTTTCGGCTATGTAGCCTGTGGCTTTCTTAATTAAATTATATAAAGTGAAGACCGTAACACACCCCTTCTCAAGCTATACAGTGGTTATGCTTGTTCAGGGGTATGTTACGGTCTTCTTACATTTGTGTGATATAGTCAGTAAGAGAAAGCCACAAGGCTGCTACGCAAAATTGCGTCGCTTGGGGGGGCCGTGCTCTTCTTGTGTTTGTATAAATTTGATATAGCAACGCCATAAGGCTACTACGTAAAACTGCGTTCCTAGGGCCTGTTAAATTTTCTGAAAAAAGTTAAAAAATTTTTTATAAAACACTTGCGTTAGGAATCATAAATGTGGTATTATATCAAAGTAGTCAAGGACAGGACTACGGAGTAGAAAAAAGTTCTTGACAAACTATATAAAGACATATATAATGTGTATGTAAATGTGCTGGCGTAGCTCAATCGGTAGAGCAGCTGACTTGTAATCAGCAGGTTGTGGGTTCAATTCCTATCGCCAGCTCCATTTTTTTGGAGGGATTCCCGAGCGGCCAAAGGGAGCAGACTGTAAATCTGCCGTCTTCGACTTCGAAGGTTCGAATCCTTCTCCCTCCACCATTTTCATCGCGGGGTGGAGCAGTTGGTAGCTCGTCGGGCTCATAACCCGAAGGTCGCAGGTTCAAGTCCTGTCCCCGCAACCATGTTAATTCGTTAGTGATTGAATAGTGCTGGTGTAGCTCAGTCGGCAGAGCGTATCCTTGGTAAGGATAAGGTCACCGGTTCAATCCCGGTCACTAGCTCCATATACTTGGCGGCATAGCTCAGTTGGCTAGAGCAATCGGTTCATACCCGGTGTGTCCGCGGTTCAAATCCGTGTGCCGCCACCAATAACCTCACTTAGGTGGGGATTTTTTTATGTCCGAAATATAGTTAATAAAAGGTGGAGATACCATTATATGAGTATCTCCACCTTTTATTATAGAAATTTTATTAAATCTTTTTTAAAGATAGGGAGGAAAGTGAGCTTATAAGTTGGATTGTTCATCGATATAGCTCCTGGCGACATTAAATACTTCAGCTTTAGAAAGTCGCGTAGTTGAACTTCTAGCTAATGTATCTGCTTCATCAAGTTTTTCTTCTACATCCATGGTCAGTGTGGAATATTGCTCGATGCTCATTAGCACCATGGTACCATATCCATTTTTAGTGAGAAATACAGGTGAGTTTGAGTTGATCACAGTTTCTTCAATTTCAGGAAATTTATTTCGTAAGTCAGAGACTGGGCGAATATGAATCATAATAAACACCTCCTTATTATCATAATTATATCTTTATTTTATTAGAGTATTACAAAAAGATAAACTAGTGTATTAAGTTTTATTTTTACTCTTGGTTAGATAAGCATTGAAATTCATAGATTGACTTTGTATAATGAGAGTATAGAAAGGTGGTGGCTCTATGGCTAAAGCGATAGATGTGGCAAAATTTTTTATTGAATTAGTTGCTAATACTCCTAATGAAGATGCGATAACTAATTTACGGTTAAATAAACTGCTGTACTTTGCTCAAGCTGGGAGCGTTTCATCATTAGGTTATACTCTTATTGAAGAAGATTTTGAAGCATGGGATTTAGGCCCGGTTGTTAAATCTGTTTATAAAACCTTTAAAGAATATGGAAGAAATGGGATTGTTAATCAATCATTTGATCGACAAGCGTTGACTAAAGATGAGCAATTATACTTGTTAGATATTCTACGTAAATATAGCACAATGTCTACATCTTCTTTGGTGAATAAATCTCACGAAAAAGGGACCCCTTGGTATGAAGTGTACTATTCTACTGAGGATAAAATTATTCCGAAACATCGAATTACAGAATACTATGGACATATTGAAACTGTTGATAAATTTACATTGCCGTTTACAGAGAAAGACTTCGTTGGGACAAGAGATGAATCTAACCATTTAGTGTTACCACAGGAGTATGACTATGCCGAATAGTTGGGAAGTATGGTGGGCTAACTAAGCCATCAACGGTTAGGTTGAGTCAACCGTTGCAGTTAATAATAACGGACTTCAAAAACAAAATTGGTGATTTAGATGCAGTGGATATCTACGCGATACAGCAATTGATAGCGTATTATAAATGAAATATATCTAAGCAAGAGAGAAGGTACATATGACAACATGGTTTAATGATTTAAAAGAATTAATTTGGCATCCTAAAAGTAGGGGATTCGATCGAATTGCAGAGCATGGAACGATAAAAAAAGGTTTACTTACCTATTTTGGTCTGGAAGTGGTATTTTGCTTATTGGTGGCTACTTTAGTACTGCCGTTAGTAGGCTTTTTCATGCCTGCCTATTATCGTGAGATTGACGCCTTAGGGTCGGCCATTATCATAGGTTTGGCCATCGTCTTTTTCCTATTTCAAGCGGTGTCCATTTTGTTTAACAGTGCGATTTTCTTCGGCTTATACAAATTGACAACAGGTGAGGCGACTTGGACCGATGTGGTGAAAGGATTCATCTACGGCAAGGTTATCACCAATGTATATGGCGTAGTATTAGGCTTGCTCTTGTTGCCGTTTTTTGGGACAGGTTTTTTCTTAGCAACATCCTACGGTATGGAACTTATTTGGCTCTTCTTAGGGGCTTTCTTTGCAGTGGCCATCTGGATTTTCTACATGAATCTATCCCTGATGGCTCGTATTATTAAAAGTACCCTAATGAAAGTATTTCTATTATTGCTAGGTACTGGTATTGTGCAAATTATTTTAGAATATATGCTGAGATATTTGTAAGTTATGCGCTAGAATACTATATTGTGCCGCCTATATAGTATGTTCTCGGAATATATGTTGAATTACTTATATAAAATGTAATGAGGAACAGAGGTTAGACTTTCATAGAAATATCCGATAAGTGGAATGAAAGCAGCTGTAATTCCTATAAAATAAGTAAAGTGTATTTGTATTTCTCTATTTAATCATATATAATAAAGGTAATTAGTTTTTTTGTAATGAAGGAGGCTATTTTAACAATGGCAAAAGCAAAGTTCGAACGTAATAAACCACACGTTAACATTGGTACTATCGGTCACGTTGACCATGGTAAAACTACTTTAACAGCAGCAATCACTAAAGTTCT
>NZ_RQVM01000006.1:0-175314 GCF_003992175.1 Veillonella sp. VA141 | reverse complement strand
AGAACTTTAGTGATTGCTGCTGTTAAAGTAGTTTTACCATGGTCAACGTGACCGATAGTACCAATGTTAACGTGTGGCTTATTACGTTCAAATTTTGCTTTTGCCATTTTGAATTGTCCTCCCGGATAATTAAAACTTTATATATAGTAATCCTGTGGGGCTGTACGCCCCACTAGATACACTTTTGATTAGCCATTTTTCTTAGCTTGAATTTCTTCAGCAATTTTCTTAGGCACTTCTTCATAATGATCGAATGTCATGGAGTAGTTACCGCGACCTTGTGTTTTGGAACGAAGGTCAGTAGCATATCCGAACATTTCACTCAATGGAACATATGCTTTGATATGTTGGGAGCCGTTGCGAGCTTCCATTCCATCCATACGGCCACGACGGGAGTTCAAATCACCGATTACGTCGCCCATGTATTCTTCAGGAACTTCTACTTCAACAGCCATGTATGGTTCAAGTAATGCTGGGTCAGCTTTACGAGCACCCTCTTTGAAGCCCATAGAACCTGCAATTTTGAAGGCCATTTCAGAGGAGTCAACATCATGGTAAGAACCGTCAAATACGATAACTTTGATGTCAACCATTGGATAACCAGCGATAACACCAGATTCCATAGCCTCTTTAACACCGTTCTCAACTGGTCCAATGTATTCACGAGGAATAGAACCACCAACAACTTTATTTTCAAATTCGAAACCAGCACCTGGCTCTTGAGGAATGATTTCCAACCAGCAATGGCCGTATTGACCTTTACCACCAGATTGGCGAACGAATTTACCTTCAGATTTAACTGCTTTACGAATTGTTTCGCGGTATGCTACTTGAGGTTTACCTACATTACAGTCAACTTTGAACTCACGGTTCATACGGTCAACGATGATGTCAAGGTGAAGCTCACCCATACCGGAAATGATTGTTTGACCAGTTTCTTCATCAGTACGAACTTTGAAAGTTGGATCTTCTTCAGCCAAACGAGCTAATGCCATACCCATTTTTTCTTGGTCCGCTTTAGTTTTTGGTTCCACAGCAACAGAGATAACTGGTTCTGGGAATTCCATGGATTCAAGAATAACTTGCGCTTTGTCATCGCAAAGTGTATCGCCAGTAGTAGTATCTTTAAGACCTACTGCTGCAGCGATGTCACCAGCGTACACGCGGTCGATTTCTTGACGGCTGTTAGCATGCATTTGCAAGATACGGCCGATACGTTCTTTTTTACCTTTTGTAGAGTTGAATACATAAGAACCAGACTCTAATGTACCGGAGTACACACGGAAGAACGCTAATTTACCAACATAAGGGTCAGCCATGATTTTGAAAGCTAACGCAGCGAAAGGACCGTCATCAGTGGAAGGACGAGTTGTCTCTTCACCAGTGTTAGGGTCGATACCTTTAATCGCTGGTACATCTGTTGGAGCTGGCATGTAGTCAACTACAGCATCTAACAACATTTGTACACCTTTGTTTTTGTAGGAAGAACCGCAAAGAACTGGGAACAATGTGTTTTCACACACAGCTTTACGAAGAGCTGCTTTAATTTGTTCTTCAGAAATTTCTTCACCTTCCAAATATTTTTCCATCAATTCGTCATCAGTTTCAGCAACTGCATCCACTAACATTTCACGACGCTCTGCTGCAACATCAGCATATTCTTCTGGAATTTCAGTGATTTCGTATTCTTTTCCGTCATCACTGATGTAGATTTCAGCTTTCATAGTTACCAAGTCAATGATACCTTTGAAAGTGTCTTCTGCACCGATAGGCACTTGGATAGCTACGCTATTAGCACCTAAACGAGCTTTCATCATATCAACTACGCGGAAGAAGTCAGCACCTACTGTATCCATTTTATTTACATAAGCGATACGAGGTACGCCGTATTTATCCGCTTGACGCCATACTGTTTCAGATTGAGGCTCTACGCCACCTTTCGCACTGAATACAGCTACGGAACCGTCTAATACACGAAGGGAACGTTCTACTTCTACTGTAAAGTCTACGTGACCAGGAGTATCGATAATGTTGATGCGATGACCTTTCCATTGAGTAGTAGTCGCAGCGGACGTGATAGTGATACCACGTTCTTGCTCCTGCTCCATCCAGTCCATCGTAGCAGCACCTTCATGTACTTCACCGATTTTGTGAACTCGACCAGTATAGTAAAGGATACGTTCCGTCGTGGTTGTTTTACCAGCATCGATGTGAGCCATGATACCGATATTACGAGTTTTCTCTAAAGAAACTTCTCTTGCCACTATATTTCTCCTTAACTAATTACCATTTGTAATGAGCAAATGCTTTGTTAGCCTCTGCCATTTTATGAGTATCTTCTTTTTTCTTAATAGCTGCGCCAGTATTATTGAACGCATCCATTAATTCGCCTGCTAAACGTTCTTTCATAGTGCGTTCACCACGAAGACGAGCATAGTTTACCATCCAGCGAATACCTAGAGATAAACGGCGATCAGCACGAACTTCAACCGGCACTTGGTAGTTAGCACCACCGATACGGCGAGCACGTACTTCTAATACAGGCATTACATTTTTTAAAGCCTGATCAAAAACTTCCATAGGGTCTTGACCCATTTTGGAACGAATAATTTCAAATGCATCATATACGATGGATTCAGCAATGCCTTTTTTGCCATCGTACATTACTTTGTTAATGAAACGTGTTACTAATTTGCTATTGTACACCGGATCTGGTAGTACATCGCGTTTCACAACAGGGCCTTTTCTTGGCATGTCAATTCCTCCTTTAACGATGTGTGTTCTCTAATCTTATGCTAAATTATTTTTTAGCACGTTTCGCGCCATATTTGGAGCGGCTTTGCATACGATTTTGTACGCCAGCTGTATCCAATGCACCACGAACGATGTGATAACGCACACCAGGAAGGTCCTTAACACGACCGCCTCTGATAAGTACAACGCTGTGTTCTTGTAAATTGTGACCAATGCCTGGGATGTATGCAGTTACTTCAATACCGTTTGTCAAACGAACACGGGCAACTTTACGAAGCGCGGAGTTCGGTTTTTTAGGCGTAGCTGTGTATACACGAGTACAAACACCACGTTTTTGTGGACACTCTTTCAAAGCTGGAGAGTCAGATTTACGCACTAAAGTTTTACGGCCTTTACGTACTAACTGGTTAATAGTTGGCATGTGGGCACCTCCTTTCCAAACAATTAGATTTATAATTGATCCGCTCGATAATATATCGTTCGGATATTACCAAAACTAACGAAGCACGCCGATTGCGGCAGCTCCTACTTTAATATGAGCAGCTTGCCCAAGTTCTTCCATCGTATGATTTCGATCTACAGGCACATTGTGCTCTAAACAAATTTCCAGAATCGGCAAGATAATTCGGTCATCGCTATCAAGACCTACAAATACACACTCTACTTCATCGCGTCCCACGGCTTTGCGGGTTTGTTTCGCTCCTATTATGAGATTTGCATTTGAAAGCATATCGATTGTCATATGCGTCTCCTTCTTATTCGTTACTTGCTTTAGGGCGCACTGCTCCTTAAGCACTTTACTAGTTTACCATTGTTTATATGCCCTGTCAAACGATTTTATCCCTTACAAATCGCTAGAATAAAGCATTTTATATGTACATGCTTCCGTGCGGTTCAAAAACGTATTTTTCTGTATATTTTGAGTTGTTTTTATGCAATTATAGCGATTTATTTGTATGTATATGCATCACCTTTTCTTTTTTGTATTTTATCTATGCGAAATTGATATAACAAAATTATTTATTTTTATATGACATAAAGAAATAAGCGGATAACTTCCTGCAGGTTGTTATCCGCTATTCCTTCCAACAATGTTAACTAGCTATCTATGCTCGTCTGATTGTCTTATATTATTCTGCTGTCTCTACATCTGTAGTTTCACTTGCTACATCCGCACTGACTACTTCTGTATCCACCACTAGATCTTCTAATTCAGGCGTATGTTTTACTACCTTAATTTTACGATAGCGGCTCATGCCTGTACCAGCTGGTATTAATTTACCAATGATAACATTTTCTTTTAAGCCAAGTAATGGATCAATTTTACCTTTGATCGCTGCTTCTGTAAGAACACGTGTTGTTTCTTGGAAGGAAGCTGCTGACAAGAAGCTGTCGGTTGCCAAGGCTGCTTTGGTAATACCTAATAGTGTACGAACACCAGTAGCTTCTTTTTTACCATTTAAGCGTAAACGACGGTTTTCATCTTCAAATGTATTTACATCGATAGAATCTCCTGGTAATACATCTGCATCGCCAGCATCTTCAATTTTCACTTTATGTAACATTTGACGAACGATAACCTCGATGTGTTTATCGTTAATTTCTACACCTTGAGATTTGTATACTTTTTGCACTTCATATACTAGGTAACGTTGCGTTGCTTCTGTACCCATTACACGCATAATGTCATGAGGATTAATGGAACCTTCTGTTAAACGTGCGCCTAAAGATACTACGTCACCATCTTTCACAATGATGCGAGATCCATAAGGGATTAAGTAATCAAACTCTTCACCCTCAGCTGTAGTAATGAAGATGGTATTGGTACCTTTTTTATTATCGTTAGGAACGACACGTACAGTACCTTCTACTTCTGCAATGATAGCATTACGTTTTGGACGACGTGCTTCAAACAATTCTTCGACACGAGGCAAACCTTGTGTGATATCATCACCGGCAACACCGCCTGTATGGAATGTACGCATTGTTAACTGTGTACCTGGTTCACCGATGGATTGTGCCGCAATAATACCTACTGCTTCACCAACTTGTACTTGTCCACCAGTACCTAAGTCACGGCCATAACATTTCATACATACGCCATATGGAGAACGACAAGTCAATACAGAACGAATTTTCACTGTGTCGTAATGTTTTACTACTTCATCAGCTAATTCATCAGTGATTTCACCATTCAATGGAACGATGACTTCACCAGTTTCTTTATTGATCAATTCTTCTGCTGCTGTACGGCCCACGATACGATCTTTCAATGGTTCGATAACGCCAGTACCTTCCACGATAGCTTCTACTTCAATGCCATGAATTTCATTGTTGCGTACTTGAACTTCTTTTACATCAGAGTTCAAGATAGCTTCGATAGCTTCTTCTGTTAATGCTGTATGGGCAGGGAAGATTTCTACACCTTCACTATCAATAACAGGATACACAGTATCTTTACCCAACATATTTTCAATCATTGTATTGCGTAATGTCGTACGAATGGTATCGTCCACTTCACCTAACGCAATGGTTTGAACAATGTTAGTATGGTTTATGTCGCTATCACTACCCAATTGTGCGCCACGTAATGCGATAGATTTCACTTGAGATTCTGCTAATGCTTCAATAGTTGCTTCTGTTACGATGCTTTCAGCGTCAGCAATCACTTCCCCAGTCATAGGGTCTACTACATCGCGATCTAACACACGACCGATTAAATCATCTTTTAAGTATGTTAATGCATCTTTTGTATTACGCGCTAAGCGAGCTCTTTCACGAGCTAAGTCGATACCTACCACATCGCAATCTTCCTCACGAACGATTACGTCTTGAGATACGTCAACAAGACGACGTGTTAAGTAACCGGAGTCAGCTGTACGAAGGGCTGTATCGGCCAAACCTTTACGAGCACCGTGAGAGGACGTAAAGTAATCCAATACAGTCAAACCTTCTTTAAAGTTTGCTTTAATAGGCAAGTCGATGATACGACCAGATGGGTCCGCCATCAAACCACGCATACCCGCCAACTGACGGATCTGTTGTTTGTTACCACGGGCTCCGGAAATCGCCATCATATATACTGGGTTGAACCCATCTTGGTCAGCCGCCATATTATCCATCATGGCTTCTGTTACATTGTCGATAGCTTCATTCCAAAGTTCGATCGTTTTACGGTAACGTTCTTCTTCTGTAATTAAACCACGACGATATAGACGGGATACTTTATTAACTTCTGTATCTGCTTCTTCTACGATACCAGCTTTTACTTCTGGTACTTTGATATCCGCAATAGCAATTGTCATACCAGCACGGCGAGCGAAGGAGTAGCCCAAGGATTTAATGCGGTCCAATAGTTCTGCAGTTTTTTCGTTGCCGAACGCTTGGAAACATTGGTCGACTAATTTACCAACCATTTTCTTATCCATGACTTTACCCAAGGACCATGTGCCGTCTTCTTCTTTCACAAATTGACGGATTTCTGGATATAAAGCTTCGTTGAATATCAAACGACCTGCTGTCGTTTTAACTAAACCATATCCTTCGATACGAATGTAGATAACGTCTTGTAAGCCGATGGCACCAGAGTCATATGCCAACATCACTTCATCGTAATTTGCAAAACGTTTTGCCTTATCTTCTGTACCTTTACGAACTACTGTTAGGTAGTAAGTACCCAAGATCATATCCTGAGATGGAACTGCTACTGGTTTACCATCTTTAGTAGATAAGATGTTATGGGATGAAAGCATCAAGGTACGTGCTTCTGATTGCGCTTCTACGGACAATGGTAAGTGACACGCCATTTGGTCACCGTCAAAGTCAGCATTGAAGGCTGTACATACTAATGGATGCAATTTGATAGCACGACCTTCCCAAAGGATTGGTTCGAAGGCTTGGATACCTAATCTATGCAATGTAGGGGCACGGTTTAATAATACTGGATGTTCTTTAATAACTTCTTCTAAAGCTTCCCAAACACCAGCACCAATACGCTCTACTTGACGTTTTGCGGCTTTAATATTGCTAGCTTGTCCACGTTCTACCAAACGTTTCATAACGAATGGCTTGAATAATTCCAATGCCATCTCTTTTGGAAGACCACATTGATGCATTTTCAATTCTGGACCAACTACGATAACGGAACGGCCGGAATAGTCAACACGTTTACCCAACAAGTTTTGACGGAAACGACCTTGCTTACCTTTTAACATATCGGATAAGGATTTCAATGGACGGTTGCCAGGACCTGTCACAGGACGGCCACGACGACCATTGTCAATCAACGCATCCACAGCTTCTTGTAGCATACGTTTTTCGTTGCGCACGATAATATCAGGAGCGCCTAAATCCAGTAAACGTTTTAAACGGTTATTACGATTGATAACACGACGATACAAATCATTCAAGTCAGAGGTAGCGAAACGACCACCATCTAATTGCACCATTGGGCGCAATTCAGGTGGGATAACTGGCACTACATCCATAATCATCCATTCTGGGCGATTGCCAGATTGACGGAATGCTTCTACTACTTCCAAACGGCGAACGGCACGAACTTTACGTTGACCTGTAGCAGTTTCTAATTCACTGCGCAACTCATCATTCAATGCTTCTAAGTCTAATTCGCAAAGTAATTCTTTAATCGCTTCTGCACCCATATCGATACACACGAATGTATTCTCTTCTAAGGCACCAAGCTCTAATTTTTCTTCACGAGTTAATACTTCGTATTCTTTTTCTTCTTCTGGAATTTCTGTATTCGCCGCAAGCTCTGCATTCACTTCTTCTTTGTGTTTTGCAGAATTGATTAATTGCAAACGTTCACGACGTTGTGCAATGGTTTCAATGATGACACTTTTACCACCGATTTTATAGTCAGCATCATTGAACATGGCTTCGTATTCACGGAATTCAGTTTCAAATAACAATTGTTGTTTAGACAATGGAGATTGACCTGGATCCACTACGATATACGCAGCAAAGTATAATACACGTTCCAAGGAACGAGGGGATATGTCAAGGATCAATCCCATGCGAGATGGGATACCCTTGAAATACCAAATATGAGACACTGGTGTAGCCAATTCAATATGGCCCATACGTTCACGACGCACTTTAGCACGAGTAACTTCTACACCACATTTATCACAGACAACACCTTTATAACGGATGCGTTTATATTTTCCACAATGACATTCCCAGTCCTTTGTTGGTCCGAAAATGCGCTCACAGAATAAACCATCTCGCTCTGGTTTTAAGGTGCGGTAGTTAATTGTTTCAGGTTTTTTAACTTCTCCATGAGACCACTCCAAAATTTGTTGTGGTGAAGCTAAACCGATTCGCATGGAATCAAATTCATTTACGTCTAGCACTGTATGCTCCCTCCTTTACGAGATAGTGGTACTTACTCATTATCAGAAGATTCTACATAGCCACTGATTTGGCTGATAATATCATCTTCTTCACCTGCTGTTACAGGCTCTTCTTCTACAATGTATCCGTCAGGTGTTCCTTCTACTGTGGAAGCTTCTCCTTCTGCTGTAGCTTCAGTTGTACCTTCTTCCATCACTTCACGAATATCATCATGACGCGGTACATCCTCATCATCTAATTCTTTGATAAGGACTTCTTCTTGATCTTCATTCAAGATTTTTACGTCAAGGCCAATACTTTGCAATTCTTTCAACAATACTTTGAAAGATTCAGGTACACCAGGTTCAGGAATGTTTTCACCTTTAACGATTTTTTCATAAGCTTTTACACGGCCCACAACATCGTCAGATTTCACAGTTAACAACTCTTGTAGTGTATACGCTGCGCCATACGCTTCAAGAGCCCACACTTCCATCTCACCGAAACGTTGTCCACCGAATTGAGCTTTACCACCCAATGGTTGTTGTGTAACAAGAGAGTACGGACCAGTAGAACGAGCATGGATTTTATCATCTACTAGATGGTGAAGTTTTAACATGTATACGTAACCAACGGTAACTTTGTTATCCATTTTTTCGCCTGTACGGCCATCGTATAATACAGTTTTACCATCATCATCACGACCAGCTATGCTAAGTGTATCGAACACGTCACTTTCATGAGCACCATCAAATACTGGTGTCGCAATATGAATACCAGCCACGTCAGGTTTTGGCATACCATACATATCATAGTCATAACCAAATTTTTCCAACTCAGTACGCAAATGACTACGTTTTTCACGAACTTGTTGAATCGTTTCAATCACATGTACTACACGACGAATTGCACGCAATTCCTCTTCTAAGGCTGTTTCCATTTCTGGACGTTCAGCTTCTACATCATCAAATGTTTCAATACCTAATTCATAGATACGTTTTTCTTCAGCCAATAAGAAGTTATAGCGTTTTTCTCCACCAAGATCTTCAAATTTTTCTTGAGCTCGATGTAAAATTTTATCTAAAGCTACTACTTTTTGACTATCAATTTGTTTATCTGTTTCAAGGTAGTTAGCAATCGTAGGATCTGCAATGGCTTGTTCTAAACTTTCAATTTCCGCATAGATATCTTTGATGCCATCAATTTCATCCCAATATGTACCGTTTAATTTAGCTTCTTTCAGTACTTCTTTGATTTTTAGATCAGTTGCCTTAATTTGCATACCTAATCCTTGTACTGCCCAACCTAAATGCGTTTCCAATACCTGTCCGATGTTCATACGAGACGGTACGCCTAATGGGTTCAATACGATTTGTACTGGTGTACCATCTGGTAAGAATGGCATATCTTCTTGACGCATAACGCGAGATACAACACCTTTGTTACCATGACGGCCCGCCATTTTATCGCCTTCGTGGATTTTACGTTTTTGCGCAATATATACACGAACTACTTTATTAACACCTGGTTGTAATTCATCACCGTTTTCACGCGTGAAGATTTTAACGTCCACAATCTTACCTGCTTCACCATGTGGTACACGCAAGGAAGTATCGCGAACTTCACGTTCTTTGTCGCCAAAAATAGCGCGTAATAAGCGTTCTTCTGGAGTTAATTCAGTTTCCCCTTTAGGAGTTACTTTACCAACTAAGATGTCACCAGGTTTAACTTCTGCACCGATACAGATAATACCATTTTCATCCAAGTTTTTAAGGTTATCATCACCAGTATTTGGCAATTCACGAGTGATTTCTTCGGCACCTAATTTCGTATCACGAGCATCACATTCGTACTCTTCGATATGGATGGATGTGTAGATATCTTCTTTACAAAGTTCTTCACTTAATAAAATCGCATCCTCGTAGTTATAACCTTCCCAAGGCATGAACGCTACCAATACGTTGAATCCTAATGCTAATTCGCCCCCATCTGTAGCTGGACCATCTGCCAATACTTGACCTTTCACCACGGATTGACCACGGTATACGATTGGTTTTTGGTTAAAGCACGTAGATTGGTTAGAACGCATGAATTTGTTCATTTTATATACGTCTACACGACCATTATCACGTTGTACATGGACTTCATTACCCCAACAACGTGTAACAATACCAGCTTCTTTTGCTAATACACAAACGCCAGAGTCTGTTGCCGCTTTGTATTCCATACCTGTACCAACTAAAGGTGCTTGTGCACGAAGTAGAGGCACCGCTTGACGCTGCATGTTCGCACCCATCAAGGCACGGTTCGCATCGTCATTTTCTAAGAATGGAATCATAGCAGTACCGATAGATACTACTTCTTTTGGGCTTACGTCCATGTAGTCTACTTTATCTGGAGATACTTCTAATACATCATGACCACGACGACATGCAATGTTCTCAGATACGAAGTAACCTTCTTCATCAATGCGAGAGTTCGCTTGGGCAATTGTCATGCCTTCTTCTTCATCTGCTGTCATATATACAACTTGGTCTGTAACACGAACTTTCAATACTTTGTTAGCATCTTCGCCTGTACCATATACTTTTTCAATTTTACGGTATGGTGCTTCGATGAAACCAAATTCATTCACTTTCGCATAGTTAGACAAGGAGTTAATCAAACCGATGTTTGGACCCTCTGGAGTTTCGATTGGACACATACGACCATAATGGGAATGATGCACGTCACGAACTTCGAAGCCTGCACGCTCACGAGATAAACCACCAGGTCCTAACGCGGATAGACGACGTTTATGTGTCAATTCACCCAATGGGTTAGTTTGGTCCATAAACTGAGACAACTGAGAAGAACCAAAGAATTCTTTGATCGCTGCCACAACTGGACGGATATTCAATAATGCTTGTGGTGTAATAACAGATACGTCTTGGATTGTCATACGTTCTTTTACCACACGTTCCATACGAGTTAAACCGATACGGAATTGGTTTTGCAACAATTCGCCTACGCAACGAAGACGACGGTTACCCAAATGGTCAATATCATCAGTTTGACCAATGTTTTCGATCAAGTTCATCATGTAACTTACGTTAGCAATCATATCTTCACGAGTCACAGTACGATGACTAAATGGCAAATTGCTATTGTTACAAATCACTTTTACTACAGTGCCATCTGTATTCACTACGAAGAACTCAGGTACTACATCACCGCTATATACACCGCTATTAGCCACTACGTCAAGAACTTCTTCGTTCACATAAGTATTCGCTTCTACGATGATTTCACCATTTTCGTCTACGATTGGTTCTGCCAAAGTTTGACCGAACATGCGTTGACGCCAGCCTAATTTTTTATTTAATTTATAACGACCTACACGAGCTAAATCATAGCGACGAGGATCAAAGAATAAGTTATCGAATAAGTTACGAGCACTTTCCACAGTTGGTGGTTCGCCTGGACGAAGTTTTTTGTAGATTTCTACTAATGCTTCATCAGAGGATTGTGTGCTGTCTTTTTCTAATGTACGAAGTAAACGTTCATCGTATTCAGGATGACCATTTTCATCCACTTGTCCATTCCAGAATAATTCCAAGATGGATTCGTTAGTTTCCCAACCTAATGCACGTACTAATACTGTAGCTGGTAATTTACGGTTACGGTCGATACGTACGGACACAATGTCGTTCGCATCTTTTTCTAACTCGATCCAAGCACCACGGTTCGGAATCACTGTGGAATCATACAAACGGTTACCCATGGTATCGATACTGCCACCGTAGTACACACCTGGAGAACGAACTAATTGGGATACGATAACACGTTCCGCACCATTGATGATGAAAGTTCCTGTATCTGTCATCAATGGGAAGTCGCCCATAAATACTTCTTGTTCTTTAATATCTGGATTTTCTGGATCATTGTTAACGAGACGAACATTGACGCGCAATGGTGCTGCATACGTAGCATCACGATTTTTGCATTCGTTAATGTCATATTTTGGTTCTCCAAGGCTGAAACCTTCAAAGGAAAGAGCTAACTTTCCTGAATTGTCTTTAATCGGAGAAATATCGTTAAAAATATCTTGTAAACCGCTCTCTAAAAACCACTCATAGGACTTGCGTTGCACGTCTAACAAATGTGGCATTTCGAGAACTTCGTTGATCTTAGCGTAGGTATATCGAGTACGCTTACCCACTTGCTCAGGTTTGAACATGTTCTTTTCACCCCTCATAATAATTGGCTTACATATTCTATAACGGTATGACTGCAGACGATTCCAGGTCTCAGTTTTCCTGCTGACCAATGACAAAATAAGCAAGGCTCGTAATTTTTTCTTGTGAACCTTGCTTTCCTCATTTCAGCACAACCTTGGATATATTCCTTCATCAATTCAATGTTATAGTTACTTTTTTGCAATTAAATATTATAATCTTCTTATATCTATTTGTCAATAGCTATTATACTAAAAGTTCTCCATAGTACGAATACCATGTAATACTCCATACCATTAACGACTAAAAAAGACTTGGTACACAAACATTTTATTCGTTCGTATCCAAGTCCTTTTTCTTTACCATCTGCACGGCACCTACTGGGCATATAGCATAACAGTCACCACAGTGAATGCACATGTCCTGATGGATGACATAGCGATCACCTTTGCGTGTAATAGCCTCTGCAGGGCAATCCATAGCACACCCTGCACAACAAACGCAGGTATCATTAATATAAAAGTACATAAGCAAGCCTCCTAGCCTTAGTATACTACGAGGCTCCCCACATGTCACTCTTCCACAATACACTGACACATCTTCATAGTCAATAGTGCCGCTTCATGGGATTCTTGTGTCACCCCTGCACAACATTCCGGATCCACATGAAGTGGAATTTCTGGCAATCCTGCTTTTAGAATCAAAGCATTAGAAACCACGCAAATATCCGTACATAAACCAATCAAAGTTAAAGATTCGATAGGTTCCTCTTCATGCATTCCTTTAAGATGGGCCAACAAATCTAAGGACCCAAAGTTAGGTTTATCTAGTACATCCACCCGTTGACCTCGTTCACGAGCCACTTCCAACAGGTCATCCGCAATCTCCCAACCTTTGGTGCCACGGGCACAATGTTCCACTGGCAAATGTTTCCCCTCTTGGCTTTCAAGATAAACGCCATCGTGGGTATCACGAGTGAACACAACAGGACCAGTAAAATTGCGGATTTTTTCACGTACCGCCGGTACAATAGCCTGCGCCTGCGGTGAACCTAATGTTCCATCAATAAAATCATGTTGCATATCTATCACAATCAATACGTTCATAGGGCATCTCCTTTGTTAGAAAGTAGGCAAGGAAATGATACACTCCCTTGCCTCACCTAATTGATAGTACTTAAACCTTTGACTACTTATGCTATTATCATTATCCTTTGACTACGTCAGCGCAACGAGCACATAATGTTGGATGATCCCCATCTTGACCAACTGTGTCGCGATGAATCCAGCAACGTTCGCACTTTTCTAACTCAGATGGAGTTACCACGATGGATAATGCTCCGTCTTCTACTGTTACTGCGTTGTCTGGTGCTTTGTCACGGCCTTCCACTACATGCGCTTCAGACACGATCAACAAGCTAGCTAAGGAAGCACCGAATCCAATCAATGCTTGGTACGCATCGCCATCTGCATAGACAGTGATGGATGCATCCAAGGAGTGACCGATGGCTTTATCACGGCGAGCGCCTTCTAAAGCTCTTGTCATTTCACTACGAAGGTCTAACATCGTCGCCCAACGAGCGGACAATTCTGCATCCACATGCTCTGCATGACCTTGTGGCCAATCTGCTAACATGACACTTTCTTCCATACCATCTTCTTTTGGCATGTATTGCCATACTTCTTCGGCTGTGAAAGAAAGAACTGGAGACACCATTTTAACCAATGTTGTCAAAATTTCATAGATCGCAGTTTGTGCACTACGACGAGCTACATTGTTTTCTTTCTCTGCGTACATCGTATCTTTCAATACGTCCAAGTAGAAGGAAGATAAATCTACGGTACAGAAGTTATGGATTGTGTGATACAAGATGTGGAATTCATAATTTTCGTAAGCATTCGTTACTTTTTGACGAACTTCTTCTAAACGATGCAATGCCCAACGATCTAACTCTGTTAACTCTTCATAAGCTACTTTATCAGTGTTAGGGTTAAAGTTATCTAAGTTACCTAACAAGAAACGGAATGTGTTACGGATTTTACGATATACTTCTGCCAATTGTTTTACGATATCTTTGGACAAACGCACGTCTGCTTGGTAATCTGCAGAGGATACCCATAAACGCATTACGTCAGCGCCGTGTACATCGATGATATCAGAAGGAGCCACTGTATTGCCTACAGATTTAGACATTTTACGGCCTTCCCCGTCCACTACGAAACCGTGAGTCAATACGGCGTTGTATGGTGCATGACCACGTGTAGCGATACCTGTTAACAAAGAAGAGTTAAACCAACCGCGATGTTGGTCAGAACCTTCTAAGTACATAGCGCAAGGCACATCCATTTCATTTTGTTCCAATACGCCAGACCAAGAGCTACCGCTGTCGAACCATACGTCCATGATATCTGTTTCTTTGTGGAAAGAATCATGTCCACAAGATGGACATGTGAATCCTGCTGGCAATAATTCTTTCGCTTCATGAGCCCACCAAGCATTAGAGCCTTCTTTGGCAAACCATTCTTGTAAGGAAGAGATAGTATCATCATTGATGATGTGCTCTCCACAATGGTCACAATAGTAGATAGGAATTGGCACACCCCACGCACGTTGACGAGAGATAACCCAGTCCCCACGGTCTGCGATCATATTATAAATACGGTCATGGCCCCATTTAGGAATCCATTGTACTTGTTCATCGATGGCTTTCAAAGCTTCTTGACGGTAGCCATCCACAGAGGAGAACCATTGTTCTGTAGCACGATAGATAACAGGGTTTTTACAACGCCAGCAATGAGCATATTGGTGACGGATATTACCTTTTTGCACCAATGCACCATTATGAGCTAAAATTTTGATCACTGGTACTTCTGCATCATGGATTTCAACACCTGCTAGTGGTTGTTCTGTATCACCATAACGAGGTTCATCTACTTTGGCAATATAACGACCAGTAGCATCTACTAAAGATAAAATTTCAAAGTCGATTTTACCTGCATCTTTGTATGCTTTTACTACATTAAAGTCATCTTCACCATGAGCAGGAGCCGTATGTACGCAACCTGTACCAGCTTCTAAGGTGACGTGAGAACCCAACAAGATAGGAGCGTTACGATCTGCGAATGGATGTTTAAAGTTCGCTAATTCTAATGCGCTACCTTTGAATGTGTTTAACACTTCATAGGATTCTACGCCCATTTCTTTGGTAGCTGTTTCGATTAAACCATTCGCTAATAACCATGCCTCATCGCCGATTTTCACCCAAGAGTAATCTAATTCTGGGTTCACAGAGATAGCTTGGTTGGCAGGCATTGTCCAAGGAGTTGTTGTCCAGATGACGGAAAACAATTTGCTAGTGTCAAAACCTGCTGGCAATGTGCTGTCAGCACCGTTTACGTAAGCAAATTTAACATAGATGGAGAAAGATTTTTTCTCAGCATATTCAATTTCCGCTTCCGCCAAAGCAGTTTCACAATGCGTACACCAGTACACAGTTTTCAAACCTTTGTAGATGTAGCCACGTTTCGCCATTTCACCAAATACGCCGATTTGTTTCACTTCGAACTCAGGGCGCAATGTTAAATAAGGACGATCCCATTCACCAAGCACACCGAAACGGATGAAATCTTTCTTTTGTTCTTCTACACAATTCAATGCGTATTCACGACATTGATTGCGAAGATCCAATGGACTCATTTCATGACGATTCAAGCCAGTGTTTTTGATAACTGCATGCTCGATAGGAAGACCATGTGTATCCCAACCAGGAATGTATGGTGTGTAATGGCCTTGCATTGTTTTATATTTCATCACAATGTCTTTTAATGTTTTGTTCAAGGCATGACCGATGTGCAATTTACCATTCGCATAAGGAGGGCCATCGTGCAAAATAAAAGATTTTTTACCTTTATTTTTCGCTAAGCGTTTTTCATAAATTTTATTATCTTCCCAAAACTTGATAAATTCTGGTTCGCGCTTTGGCAAATTACCGCGCATAGGAAATTCTGTTTCAGGCAAGTGCAAGGTCTTACCATAATCTACTTCATTAGACATTCTATTTCTCCTCTCAATAAAAAAAGCACCCGCTCCCCGAAGGGACGAATGCAAATCCGTGGTACCACCCTACTGATGATTCTTGTGAAAGATACCCCCAACGAATCATCGCTCAAACATATAACGGTGTCCACCGATGTGAGTACCCCCAGTACGGGCTCCCCAACATATACTCAAAAGTGATCCGCCATGCATTCACCCATGAGGCTTTCACCATCCCTCACTCGCTCGGAGCTACCTTGCATGACCGTCTTTATCAACGTATTAACATATATCGTTGTCAAATACAGATACAATTATATACTATCTGCAGAGTAGTTGCAATAGACCCAATCACATTCTATCCATGTTAGAAACGTATATCCCCTGACTGTGACGCTATTATATAGTCAAACGATCGTACTTCCTCATACATCATAAATGCTAGAACCATATGTATAAAAATCTACTCGGAATCCTACAAGAAACTATTAGAGGTATACCTAGATTAGGGGGTATAATAAATCTCACTGATATGCTACCATAGATACATACATAGTTGGAATTTTATAGTAGGGTCACCTACACGTACATAGGAGTCAGTATGGAACTTTGGAAACGCACCTTATACGTTTGTTTATTCGGGGCCTTCATGGCATCGGTGGGGCTCAGTCAAGCAGCTCCCCTCATTCCCTTATATTTACAGGACCTAGGAGTCCACGATCAAGGATCTCTTGCCAATTGGTCTGGTATCGCCATGGGTGTCACCTATCTTATGGTGGCCCTCGTCTCACCTTTTTGGGGAAAACTAGCTGATAGAAAAGGAAGAAAATTAATTTTACTACGAGCTAGTTTTGGAATGATGGTCACCAATGCACTTCTTGGATTCGCACAAAGCCCTGAACATGTTGTGATGATCCGCATTCTAAATGGTATGGTATCTGGATTTTTTTCTGGATCCATTACGTTAGTCGCCACCCAAACTCCAGAGTCCAGAACTGGTTGGGCCTTAGGTCTATTATCCGCTGCCAACTTAGGAGGCTCCTTATTAGGACCTATGATTGGTGGTTATATGGGAAGTACCTTTGGTATTCGGTATGCTTTTTTTGTGGTATCCGCTTTACTAGGCATAGCTTTTTTATCTTCCTTATTATTCATAAAAGAAGACTTTACTCCTAAAGTAAAGGGCCCAGCTCCTTCTTTCAAAGACTTACAACAATCTATCTCCAATTGGAAAGGTCTTATCTTCGTATCTATCGCTTCTTTCATTTTTGCCTTCACTACTATGGCATCAGCCCCTATACTTTCTGTATTCGTGCAACATATTGTAGGCCGTGGCCACGAACACATCGCATTACTAGCTGGTTTAGCTTTCACCTCTACAGGAATTGCTCAAATGTTAGCTAGCTCTGTACTCGGTCGCTACATCGACAAATTAGGCCCTCAATTCATTCTTTGGACAAGTTTTATTTATGTAGGATGCCTGACAATTCCACAAGCCTTTACAGATTCTATTATCGTCTTATGTATCATTCGATTTTTACTAGGCTTTGGATTAGGCGGACTATTGCCAGGAATCAACACCTATATTGCGAGTATTACACCAAAACATTTAGCTGGACAAATTTTTGCTTACAACCAGTCCACTCTATTCTTCGGCTACTTTATGGGCGCTGTAGGTGGTTCAGCCATCGTATCTCAATGGGGCTTTAGTACCATGTTTATCGTGACAGGTATGATTATTGCATTAACAGGGGTCTTCTTGAAAGTAACATTAGGGCGCACTTCAACAGCCAGTCATTAGCCCATTCTTATGAATTACAAGATAATTTCCCATCCTATATACTGTGCATTACATATGCTTTATGATGATGTACATATGACAAAATACATAGAATGTAAAAACAGAGGTCCTATCATCAAGGCCTCTGTTTTTTATCGTGTTATATTGAAAACATTTTGAATCACTATCTACTATACTGACAGTGTAAACCTATAATGTATTAACCCCTGTTTCCAACGGGAACCCTTCATAAGTCACCCAATCGCTAGAACTGCCTACGTACATAGCAGGTTCTACACCTACTTCTGCTAACGCAATCATCAAGTTCGCCGCTGTCACTCCAGAGCCACAATAGGCAACGATAGGTTTCTCCACCTTAGTTAAGTCACCATAAGCTGTTTGTAATTCTACAATGGGACGTACACCATCAGCTGTAAATCCCCATTCATAGAAATGATTAATCGCTCCTGGTACATGTCCCGTCATGCCATCCATCGTATCCACTACCGATCCATCATACCGTTGTGGTGCCCGCGCATCGATGATGACATGACTGCCAGTTTGGCTAGCTTGTAACACTTCATCACGGCTCATCACTAAATGGTCTTGTAATGTATAGGCCAACGGTTTTGAATCTGCCACTGTTGGTGTCTCCTCTTGGGTCAACGAATACCCTTCCCGATGCCAGCGCTCAATACCACCGGCTAGGACTTTCACATTGGTGAAACCCATGTATAGTAGCAAGAACCGCAACCGACCGGCAAAGGAAATCCACGCATCGTACACCACTATGTGAGAATCCATGGTCACACCGCATTCACTCAAACGATTTGCTAAGACAGCCATGTCTGGCAAGGGATGACGACCACCGTGTACGCCTAAAGGACCACTCATGTGTGCATCCATATCGATGGCAAAGGATCCTGGAATGTGGGCTGCTGCATAGGCATCAAAGCCACGTGCATCAAGGACTACCACTCTATCTAATTCTTCTTGTAATTCTTTCGGAGAGATTAAAACACTCATCATTACACCTCCTATATATAAACTAGAATGCCATACACTCTATATAATCTAGTGTAACATAGATTATCTTCGATGTGTATGGCATTTCTATTCATACATGTATGATATGACATACTATTAATTTTTATCGGTTTTCATTACTCTTCATAAGAAAGGTTAATACTCATATTACTCTTTAATAGCTTGAAACGCTTCTTTTGCAATTTGTAATGTGTATGCCAAATCTTGATCGCTATGGCACGTAGATAAGAAGTTGCTTTCATATTGGCTGGCTGCATAATAGATGCCACGTTCCAAGTTGTAATGGAAGAATGTTTTAAACGCTTCCATATCACAAGCGCTGGCGTCATCGAAGTTATGCACTGCTTTATCTGTGAAGAAGAGAGTAAACATAGATCCTACTCGTTGTACTACTACAGGTACACCTACTTCTTTCGCCGCCGCTTCTAATCCTTGGCATAAGGCTTCTGTAGATTCCTCTACTTGACGGAATGCATTCGGATGTTTTTGCAACATAGACAAGGTAGCAAGACCTGCCGCCATGGCTACTGGATTACCACTCAAGGTGCCTGCTTGGTACACAGGACCGGATGGAGCAATGGAAGACATAATTTCTTTCTTGCCACCGAATACCGCCATTGGTAAGCCACCGCCTACGATTTTACCTAAGCATGTCAAATCTGGAATGACATTGTAATATTTTTGTGCCCCTCCAGAACTGGAGCGGAATCCGCACATCACTTCATCAAAGATGAGGACTGCACCGTGCTCTGTCGTTACTTCACGCAAAGTCTCCAAGAATCCTTCCACAGGAGGTACACAGCCCATATTACCTGCTACTGGTTCCACGATGATGGCTGCAATACTTTCACCATGAGCCTCGAACAATTGGCGAACTGCATCAGAATCATTGTACGGCAATGTAATCGTATCCCTTGCCACACCAGTTGGCACGCCGGGACTATCAGGCACGCCAAAGGTAGCTAAGCCAGAACCAGCTTTCACTAACAAGCTATCACTATGACCATGGTAACAGCCGATAAATTTCACAATTTTGTCACGACCTGTATAGCCACGAGCCAAACGCAAGGCACTCATAGTAGATTCTGTACCAGAGTTCACCATGCGTACCATTTCCATAGATGGATAGAAAGCTTGAATTTTTTTCGCCACTTCTGTTTCAAGCAGTGTTGGTGCTCCATAACTAGTACCACGAGGGATGGCTTCCAAAATAGACGCCACGATTTCAGGATTCGCATGACCTAGAATCATAGGACCCCAGGACAACACGTAATCGATATACTCATTGCCATCGATATCGTAAATGCGAGATCCGCTAGCAGAACTGATGAAAGGAGGATTGCCCCCTACACTGCGGTAGGAGCGAACAGGACTGTTCACACCACCTGGCATATATGTACGAGCCTCTGCGAAGGCTTGTTTTGATTTTTCTAAACTAAACATAATGGCTCCTATATTTTCACACTATTTTTCCTGTAGCCAACGTGCCACATCCAGGGCATGATAGGTAATAATCATCTTTGCTCCTGCTCGTTTCATGGATAGCAAGGTTTCCAAAGTAATGCGTTTTTCATCTACCAACCCCGCTGCCGCTGCTGTTTTAATCATGGCATATTCACCGCTGACATTGTAAACGGCTAAAGGACAATCGAAGTTATCCCGTACTTCGCGTACAATATCCAAATAGGATAGAGCTGGCTTAATCATAATGATATCCGCCCCTTCGATGATATCTTGTTCCACTTCACGCAACGCTTCTAAACGATTGGCCTCATCCATTTGATATCCTTTACGGTCCCCAAATCCCGGTGCAGAATGGACCGCATCACGGAATGGTCCATAATAGGCGGATGCATATTTCGCCGCATAACTCATGATGGATACATGGCTAAATCCCGCTGCATCTAAGGCTTCACGAATCGCAGCAATACGTCCATCCATCATGTCAGATGGTGCCACCATGTGAGCACCCGCTTTCGCATGGCTCACTGCTACATTACACAATAATGGCAACGTAGCATCATTAATGACTTCATGATGTTCCACATGACCGCAATGACCTGTAGATGTGTATTGGCAAAGGCATACGTCGGAAATCACGATCAACTCTGGCACTTCTTTACGGATCGCCATAATTGCTTGCTGTACCGGTTGTTCCATATCCCACGCAGAAGAACCATCTTCATCTTTGTAAGTAGGAATGCCGAAAATTTCGACTCCCTTAATACCTAAGTCATAGGCTTCTTTCGCCAATTTTACAGCCTCGTCCACGGACACATGATATTGTCCTGGTAAGGAAGAAATTTCTTCTTTCACCGCTGTTCCCGGAACAATAAATATAGGATAAATTAAGTCTTCTACTTGTAATGTTGTTTCACGAACCAACGCACGCATAGCTGGGCTGATGCGCAATCGTCTTGGTCGATTTCGTAATTCCATATTATGCCTCTTTCTATTTGCAATCGTTCAAGATTAGATCCACCATCGCAGGGATTGTAAAAGTTTCACCAATTAAATCTGGTTGAATCCCTTCTTCTACACAGGTAGCACCTGTAATCGGTCCAATGCAAACAACCTTCGTGTTTCCTAATAAATTCACTGCATCGGAGCCAAGCATATCTTTTGTATTCGTCACCGTAGAAGAACTTGTGAACGTAATGTAATCTACTTCACCTGCTCGCAAGGCTTCTTCTAAATATTCTTTATGGGACGTATCTTGTACCGTTTCATACAAACGCAATACCGTCACATCACATCCTGCCTGTGAAAGTCCTTTATAAATCACGTCGCGTGCCACTTTTGGTTGTACTAGCACAAAGCGCAAATCGCCTAGCGCTCGTTCTGGCCATACACGACTCTGTTCTACTGTAATGGTTTCCACCACAGATTCCGCTTGGTAATTCGGTGGCACGATGTCCGCACGAATGCCTCGATCTAATAAAGATTTTGCGGTAGCACTGCCGATAGCACATACTTTCATAGAACCTAACGCACGACTATCTAAGCCACGGTCTAATAAACCATCAAAGAAGAACCGCACCCCTTCGGCAGATGTAAAAATTAATCCATCGTAGGAAGATAAGCTATCATAAGCCACGTCCATCTCCTCTGTACGAGGTAATGCCTGTGTTTTGATAGCAGATGCTTCGATGACATGGGCCCCCAATTCTAGTAATCGTTCAGATAAGGCGCTAGCTTTACTACGAGCTCGTGTGACCACGATAGTTTTACCAAATAATGGTTTATTATCAAACCAACGTAATTGCTCCCGCAAAGATACTACTTCCCCAACGATAACAATAGCTGGTGCTTTCAATTGCGCTTTTTCTACATCTTCTACGACATGCTCCAATGTAGAGACCAACGTTTCTTGGATTGGTTTTGTTCCCCAACGGATGACTGCCACTGGAGTTTCCTTAGGACGACCATATTTGATTAAGTTTGTGGCAATGCTCGGCAAATTCGAGATACCCATCACAAAGGAGATCGTATCCACAGATTTGGCTAAGCCATCCCAATTCATACCAGATTCTGGTTTTGTTGGATCTTCATGACCTGTAACAATAGCAAAAGACGTCGCCATGGCACGTTGGGTGACAGGAATCCCAGCATAGGCTGGTGCAGAAATGCCAGATGTAATACCAGGTACAAATTCAAATGGCACGCCCGCTTCTACCAAAGCCAACGCTTCTTCACCACCACGACCAAATACTAGAGGGTCGCCCCCTTTAAGACGAGCCACTACTTTACCTTCTAAGCCACATTTTACAAGAAGTTCGTTGATTTCCCATTGATGCATCGTATGATTGTTGCTTTTTTTACCTGCATAAATGATCTCTGCTCCTTCTTTCGCATAGGACAAGAAATGAGCATCTGCTAAATAGTCATAGACAATAACGTCTGCTTTTTCAATACATTCCTTACCTTTTAGAGTGATTAATTTATGATCACCCGGTCCGGCACCAATTAAATATACAATGCCTGTCATTTCAATACTCCTCTTTCTACTAAATCGTCAATGATGGCTTTACCCCCTTCTTCATAGAGAGCTTTCGCCAAGTTACGACCTAACATATCTGCTTTTTCTTTTGGTCCTGACAATTCACCTTCAAAACAATTTTTTCCATCTAAAGAAGCAATGATAGCTTTCAACGTTAATTGTCCTTTATAAATCGTCCCATGTACCCCCATCGGTACTTGGCAACCACCTTCGAGTTGACGAAGGAAACTACGTTCTCCACGAGTAGCCCACATAGTATTTTCATCGTGCAATACAGATAACATATCTAGCATTTCTGTATCATCCTTGCGACATTCAATGCCCAATGCCCCTTGACCCACAGCAGGAATCATTTCATCGCTAGTGAAAGTCTGTGTAACAACAGATTCCAGCCCCAATCGTTTTAACCCTGCTTCTGCTAATACAATGGCATCAAAGTTTTCTGTTTCTAATTTGTTCAATCGCGTTTGCACATTCCCACGAAGTACAGAAATCTGCAAATCAGGTCGTTGATTCAACAATTGTGCTTGACGGCGTAAACTACTAGTCCCTACCTTAGCACCTTGTGGTAGTTGATCTAGCGTTTTATATTTTGGTGATACCAAAGCATCACATGGTGTTTCACGCTCTGTAATAGCACCTAGTACCAAATCTTCTGGTAATTCTGTAGGCATATCTTTCAAGCTGTGTACAGCCAAATCGATGCTCCCATCACGCATAGATGCTTCTAGTTCTTCTGTAAATAAACCTTTACCACCGATTTCAGCCAATGGTTTTTCTAAAATACGATCACCTTTCGTACTGTGATGGACTAACTCCACCTTGCACTTTGGGTAATGTTTGCGCAATGCATCTGCTACATAGTTGGCTTGCCATAAAGCAAGGGCACTACTACGGGTGCCTATACGAATTATGTCTCTCATAGTGTGTCGTCCTCCACTTCCAAAGCAAACATATCTTGGAATAACTTCCAATAATCTCGCTCTTCTTCTTTACCCGCTACTTCACCAAAATGAATCATTGGATCACGCAATAATTTACGTACCAACATGCGGGACATATTGCTAATAATCTTACGTTCTAGCTCTGTGGCATTAGGTAATTTTGCCATCGCGCGATGTACTTCACGTTTACGAATGGCTTCTGCTTTTTCACTAAGCAAGACCATAATAGGACGAACCGATAAATATTGTAATTTTTCTTCAATTTCTTGTAAGGCTTCTTCTAAGATAGGCTCTGCTTTTTGAGCTTCTTCTTCTCGTTGGTGTTTATTCGCTTCTACTACACTTTCCAAGGCATCAATGTTAAACAAATACACTCCGGGAATTTCTGTTACATCTGGGTTGATATCACGGGGAACAGCAATATCGATCATGACAATTGGTTTACCACCACGGCCATCCATGATTTCTTCCGCTTCTTCCCATTCAATCACATAATGAGGTGCACCAGTAGATGTAATAATAATATCTGCTACTTTGGCTTCTTCTACAAAATTGTCAAAATCAACGGCTTTACCATTGAATTGCTTTGCCAATTCTTCTGCTGTTTTGAACGTCCGATTGGACACGAAAATACTCTTTACCCCTTTAGCTTGTAAATGACGAGCTGTGAGCTCACTCATTTGACCAGCTCCCAAAATGAGAACCTTTGCCTCACTGATAGGAATATCTAAACTATCTTCCGCTAAATTGACTGCTGTATAACTAACAGATACTGGCGTATTCGCAATCCCCGTCATCGTACGCACACGTTTCCCTACAGCAATGGCTTTTTGGAAAATAATATTAAACACAGACGCTGTTAATCCCTTACTATAGGAAGAAATATAGGCCATTTTTAATTGGCTCAAAATTTGACCTTCTCCTAACACAAGAGAATCTAAACTAGATGCCACTCTAAATAAATGAGAAATACATGCCTTCCCTTCATACAGGAAAAACCATTTCTCATCTACGTCTACCGTTTCTTCACCTTTCAGATGCAGTAGTAAACGTATCATATATTCTTTTACATTCTCCATGTCATTTAGGACGACATAGAGTTCTGTGCGGTTACACGTCGATAAAAGGACGCATTCCTCTACTTCTTCATGAGCATAGATGTGATCCATAGCATGATCGAGAGCTTCTTTGGAAAAAGAAAATTTCTCTCGTACATCTACAGGTGCACTTCTATGATTCAGACCTAATACGACTAATTGCATGTACAATATTCTCCTTCACTGAGTCTCCTTGACCCTCTAATATTTGTATAAACTCCGATTCTCCTAAATTTGTACGCCAGAACTGCTCTCGTTCTTTTGGCGTATTTAATATATGCTGTAATTCTTGTCTCCATAGACGAATCTGAGGTAGCCACTCGGCTAATATGCCGTACCTGGTTTCTATATCCTGTCTAAGCAAGCGACTCACTCGTGGGCTCACTTGATTGGTAAATATAGAAATCTCTAAATCACCAATCTCCGTAGCACTGCCGAATACCCAAGTAGAATCATCTTTCACATCAGCCCGATTAATGAAAGCTTGTACTTCTTGAGCATCTTCCATGACTTGCGCATTCACAGCAGGAATATCCGTAGCAATAATGACAAACTGTTGCCCTACCATATATTCTGACCTATAAGGCTTCTCTATCCATTGTAATACACCTGCTTTATGGTATGTTACAATGTCAGGCAATACATCAGGACTGACTACTATAATAGATGCCTCTTCGTCTATTAACTTTTCAATTCTACGCAGCGCTACTTGCCCTCCGCCGACTACAAGACAAGGCCTGTCTTTAAGTGAAAGTCCAACTGTTATCATCCTACTATCCTTATATGTCTCTACAATGGCAAAAACGGCTTGAATACTCAAGCCGAAATTCACCTTATACTTCTGTTTCTGTCTCTACAGGTTTTGTTTCCTCTAAAGCAATGCCATCTAATAATTGTAGTTGTGCTGTTAAAATTGATTCTACTTTTGCACGGAACACGGCCATTTCATTCGCAATGGTAGCATATTTAGCTTCTGCTTCTCGCAACGCACGATTGGCATCTTCTAAAATCGTAGATCGTTGTTGTTCCGCATTCTGTAAAATTAAATCAGCCTCTTTACGAGCTGCCTCTTTTACATTTTCACCAGTCTCTTGAGCAAGCACCAATGTATTGCGCATAGTTTCTTCCGTTGATTCATATTGATTCAAACGTTTTTCCATTTGCTCTACTTTATCAGTCATTTCACGGTTTTCACGATACAAGATTTCATAAGCTTGTACCACTTCATTCAAGAACTCGTTTACTTCATCGCAGTCAAAGCCACGAATACTTTTTCCAAACTCTTTATTATGAATATCCATTGGTGTTAACATAGGATCAGCCTCCTTACATAAATCGTTTTAGATGTACTCCAATACGCCCTTTTTTAGACGTGCCGGTAATACTTTCTATTTGCATACGACCTCTGCCACGAAGAGAAATAATATCTCCTTCTTTTACTTCTTGCGCTGGTCCTTTCGCAGGTTGCCAATTCACTTGTACTAATCCTGCCTTAATGGCCTCCACAACTTTTGTACGAGATGTACTAAAACCTGAAGAAGCTATAGAATCCAACCGCATAGACGCAACAGTAGTTCGCACTTCTTTTATTTTTTCTTCTTTCGGTTGTAATTCACTCAATTCCATCCGTGATACTGTAACCGTGACCATAGCAATTTTTGTAAAGTTTTGAATCACAAAATCTGTTATCGTTGCATCTACGATTACCTGCGCCCCACCACTAGTGACGATAATATCTCCAAAATGAGTGCGATCAATACCAAGTCCCATTAAGGAACCCAACACATCACGATGTGTCAATAATCGGAATCGTGGATCCCAAGATACTTTCAACACCGCAATTTGTAAGTCTACTGTTCCTTGAAAGTGAGGGTCCACAAAGGCCACTCGAAGGCGTTCTGCCCCTTCGTAACCACCACTAGAAATGATATTAATACCACCAAAATTCGCTTTTACTGCATCTGCAATGACAAGGCCTGCAGGTGACATAAAATCTGTCACACGGTAAGGTCGACCTGCTTGTACTTGCTCCGCTAGATCAATCATACGTCTAGCCTCTTCGCCATTACCAGATGCTTCAAAATATCGAATTAACTTTTCTTTATCTTTCACCTTGTTTTCCTATTTCATTTGACCGTTCATAACAAGCTAAGATGCCTTCCATAATAGAAGAACGCAACCCTTCTTTTTCCATGGCTGCAATACCTGCTATAGTCGTACCTCCGGGAGATGTCACTTGATCCCTAAGCACACTTGGATGAGCGCCTGTTTCTAAGGCAATCAAGCCAGAGCCATACATCGTCTGTACCGCCGCTTGCAACGCCAATGGCCTAGTGAGACCAATCCGAACACCTGCATTTGCCATAGCATCTAAAATGGTATACATATAGCCTGGACCTGCCCCTGCTAGAGCGCCAATACGGTCTAAATCAGTTTCTGAACATACCACTGCTTCACCTAAGGCTTCGAAAATGCGCAAAGCTTGTTCTCGCTCACCTGGTGTCACTTGTTCACTACTAGCAATCGCTGTAAAGCCAGCTTTTATCAAAATTGGAGTATTCGGCATAGCTCGTAACCAATGTACATGGGATGCAAAGGATTGTAATGTATCCAATGTAATGCCTGCCGCAATGGAAATACATAATGTTCTCGCCTCGATTTGTGCTCCCACCTCTTCCATAAGAGCTGGTAAGACTTGAGGTTTTACGCCAAATACAATAGTTCTGTACTCATCAAAAGCAGGTATGGCATCACAGTCCGTGAAGGCTGTGACACCTAATGTGCGCTCTAATTCTGCTGCTTGCTCACTGCGACGCACTAGTACATCTACTTCCTCAGGGCCCCAAACACCTTGTTCCAAAGCCCCCTGTAAAATAGCACCACCCATCGATCCTACACCAATTAGTAGTATTTTTTGCATGGCTACCTCCTAATGCTTAGGCTTGTGGTTCTTTCCAAGCTAATTTGTCAGATATTTCTGTGTACTCTTTATCTGTATAATCTACTGTTACATTCACTGGTACACAGATGAAAATATCTTTGCCAATTTTTTCTAATTTGCCATCTAATGCAAATGTAGCACCACTTACAAAGTCCACAATACGTGCTGCTTCATGAGGGTCTGTATTTTCAAAGTTAATCACTACTGGACGCATATCGCGCAATTGATTTGTAATATTTTCAGAATCATCGAATGCTTTTGGCTCTACGATGACTACTTTCATACCGCTAGAACGTTGTGCCACTGTATTATATCCTCCTGTTTTTGGTCGTGCTGCAGATGCTACTGGTCCATTGCCACCTGCTACTGGTGCTGTTACTACTGGTTGTTGAGACTCTTCTTCATACATCTCATTATCATATTCATCAAATTCATATTGATCATCTTGATTACTACCAAAAAAACTTTTTACAGAATTCCAGCTATCTTTCAGTGCCATCGTTAATTCCTCCATTACTCATTATAGTGGCGTTCTCCAAATATTGCTGTTCCTACACGAACAATATTTGCACCTTCTTCAATTGCTACTTCAAAATCATGGGTCATCCCCATAGATATATATTCAATCTGACCTTCATTAAAATGAAGTTTCATATCTTCAAATAAAGCGTGAGCGACTCTAAATATAGGGCGAGCCTCTTCCGGATCATCAAAAAATGGTGCCATACACATAAGCCCTTTTACCCGTACATTGGGTAATGATTTGGCATATTCCCGTATGGTTGGAAATTCTTCCACATCCATCCCAGACTTGCTTTCTTCTCGTGCCACATTCACTTGTAGTAATACTTCTTGTATAAGTCCTTCTCTAGCAGCAATACGTTGGATTTCATCCAACAATTTCACGCTATGAACTGAATGAATTAAAGAAAATTTACCCACTGCATTACGCACTTTATTGTTTTGTAATTGTCCAATTAAATGCCATTGGAGTTCCGGTCCCTGGTAGAGTTCCATTTTTTCTTTTGCTTCTTGTACACGATTTTCGCCCACAGTTCTTACACCTAGGCGAGCTACTTCTTGTACAGCCTCTACAGGATGATTCTTCGTTACTGCTACAAGTGTAACGAAATCCCTTCTCCCCACTCGTGCCTTAGCCGCTTCTATGCGTTCTTGCACGTTATGTAATGCTGTTGCAATCATATATGTCAGTCCTTTTTTCGTCGTTACATTTCACTCTGAAAGGTCTTCACAAAATAAATAATACTTTATCTTTTTTATTATAAACGAAAGAATAAGAAAAGTACATAGAAAAAGCATGATTTCAAGCCTAGTTCTTAAGATTTTCTTATTCTTTGTCATAATTTTTTATTCTATTCTCAAACAATACCTAAGAATGTGTCTCTAAATTCTGTATTACTCATGTTCTACACAAGGTCTTAAGATATACAAAACTATTGAAACTCCATCATCTATTAACCTTGATTTCGTAATACTGCAAACATAGCCATTCGTCCCGTCTTGCCTGCATTCCCTCGGTATGAATAACATCCTTCTGTCATCATCGTATCCGTAGCAGACAGAATCACTTGATCTATAGGCACACCTTTTTGTACGACACAAGCTGCAATATATCCTTTCAGATCTATATGTGGAGTAGGTGTCGCTTGTTCTAACCGTTGGAGATAACGCACGACTGCATTTACCTGTGAAAGTCCCAAATTACCCATATCCTGTCGAAATTGTTCAGCAATCTCTTCACTCACCTCAAAGGAGTCTTCTCCAATGGAGGGACCGATGAAGAGGTAGCAATCTTTTGGCAACGTTCCGTACGCATCGTGCATACTATCCATCGTGCGCTCCACAATGTGAGCGATGGCACCACGCCAACCTGCATGAACCACTGCCACCGCATGATGCACCCCGTCATAGATAAGCACAGGCACACAGTCTGCCACGAGCAACAAGAGTGGCACATTCACCAAATTCGTATGAATCGCATCACTATCTGGGATACTGTCTTCCCAACTGAAAGCACCTCGACCGACCAGCACTTCCGTCACCCTCGTCACGCCTACCCCATGCACTTGCTCACCACAAGTCAAATGATTTGAATCCACACCTAACACCTGCGCTAAGCGTTTGCGGTTCTCTGCCACCGCTTTCGGATCATCACCTACATGCAGACCCATGTTAAAACTATTAAAGTTACCTTCACTGACACCACCATAGCGGTAGGTCACACCATGAGCGAGGGGAAAACCCTCTAACAGCGGACTGTATTCATAGGTAATACTGGTGGAGCTATCCTGAGAAAATGGTGCGTGTCGAAGAGAGGAGGAAGTTTGGAATGATTTAGTTGTGTTCATGCTGGGACCTCTTGTGTATTGGTTGAATAATATATATTATGAATTTAGATGTTATAATTCATAATAGATTAAATGAGAATTTACTTTATTAATTTCAGATGTAGATTACGAAAATAAACTTGATAAGCATCTTTTTAGGAATTAATAATCCTAATCTTAGTTACCTTTTCTCCATCATTTTCAAAAGTAATACCGCTTTTGGCATCTGATGCCCATATAAAAACTCCGTAGAACCAATCATTTCTGCTATTGATATGAGTAGGTCTGCCATATGCCTTAAACACTGCTTCTAACGAATCACCTACTGCAATACCACGATGAGTCACAGCATCTCTATTCTCTATGGTTATCATATCAGCTCTATCTAAGTTTCCCAAAAGACTAGAATACTTGATTCCCCCATATCTCATAAATGTATTTGGACCAGTATATGAAAAAGGATCGTACATTCTTTCTTCTGTCGGTTCTCCCAATGCCTTTCGTATCTCACTATATTGAGCACCCACTGGTACTCCTGCAATAATAAGATCTTGCATATCTGGTCTTTGCCCTACAATTTGACCTGGATTATATCTACTCGGATACTCAGATCGTTGTGGTAAACGAATCGTACTGGAAGATGTACTACTTGTTCCGGTAGTGCTGCTTTGTTTCCCCGCTTCATTCCATGATTTTTCAACCTTTTTCCACGTTTTAGACAACCAACTCGCCTCTACATGGGTTGGTGTGAAGATGGTGACACTGAATAATGCTAATAAAAAAGATATGGTTAATTTTTTCATGGTCTCTCTCTTTCATTGTGAATCATATACTATTCTAACATTGTCATATTTAATTATTAGTATATCATTTATATCGCTATACGTCCTACCTAAGCAATTAAACTTTTCACATATTCCACGATAGGTAAATCTGCTTCTAACCAATCTACATCATATAAAGTTTCTAAGTTTAACCAACGAGCTGCACTATGTTCTTGTAAATGAAATTCTCCTAATAACTCACATTGATAGGCATGCATAATGAGATGAAAATTAGGATAGTCATACTCTACGGTTGTTAAAAAATCCCCTACTGTAATCTGCACATCTAATTCTTCTTGTATCTCACGAGATAAAGCTGCTTTATGATCTTCTCCAAACTCAATTTTACCTCCTGGAAATTCCCAACGTCCTTGTAAATCTCCATAACCTCTTTGTGTAGTTAATACTTGGTTATCTTTTAAAATAACTGCCGCTACTACTTCTATCGTTTTCATCCATATCTCCTTTAATGATTCACAAAATAGTCGTACAAATCTTCACGTATCGGAGTTTCCAAATCATACATAATACGAACAGCTTTTTTCGTTGTACCTGGCATGGTAAATACTTCTGTTTCCCCTGTTGCATGTATATGACCTAAATAATAAAACTCTTTTGCCCCATCTTCATCGTTCTTATTTTTTCGGATAAACAAATGCATAGTAATGCCTTCTTCTTTTGCATGTAACGCTTTTTGTACCAAATTATTACTAAGGTCCACACCACTTTTAGAAATAGCAATTAATTGTTGTGGAGATAATAATTTATCTTCATATCTAATAGTATCTGCAATATCTTCGCCCTTATCATAATTGATAAATACCGGATATGTTTTGGTAGCCTCATCATATTTATAACCACCAATATTTAATGGTACGATACTCGTTTCCCACTCCATTAACTGGCATACATCTTCATAGGTATATTTTTGATACAGCGTAAAAGAGGCTTCCTCATATCTTTGACTATAGTATTTTTGATTTCTTTGAAAGCCCACTTTCACATAGTCCTCGACCATATCACGGAACCCTTCATTTTCTAAAGCTTCACGGAATACCGTTGATATCTGCAATCCATCTACCACTTCATCGCACAACAGGGCATCCTTAAATCCAGCTTTGGAGGATCCTGTCTTAAACTGACCTGTAAATAAATTGATGATATTTCTTTCCGTATGAGTTGTACAAGGAATACCTAATCCTAGTAACTTTGTTCTCATATACGTCAGTGGATTAACTTCACCTTTCAACAAACCTTCCAATACATAGAGTTCATGTACTCGTTTGCCAAGTACCATATACTGGCCCATATACTCTAGTATTTTCGCTTCTACCGACGAAAACCTATGCGTGTAGTCTTTTTCATAGTCTACCAAAAACTTATAATATGTTTTTGCATTACTATTAAAGATTAATGAAATATCGATACTTCCATAGTTTTCAAAATCTATCAATTTAGGAATACGACCTAATTTATATTTTAAGTTTTTATAGGCTTGCCGAATATGTTTAATCTGTGTGAATTTAGCTGTGTCAATAGATTTAAAAATACGTTCTTGAGCAATCGCATCAAAATGAATCGTAGATGCACCCGGAATCACTCGCGTCCCTTCTTGCACATAATACCGCAAACTATCCTTGTTATGACTTACATCTCCGGACAGAGCTACAGGAATCATAAAGTTATTATTAAAGTTTCCAATAAAATCAAGAACGACCACGTAATCTTTACTGTTATGACGACGTAGTCCCCGACCTAACTGTTGCACAAACACAATGGGACTCTCTGTACCACGAACCATAACAACTTGATTGACCTCTGGAATATCGATACCTTCGTTAAAAATATCTACGGTCATAATATAATCTAACGCATCATTCGCATCCAGTCCTGATAATCGTTGAATAGCCTCTTCCCGAATTTCTTGCGAATCTGCACCACTTAAACTAATAGTTCTCATCCCTAGTTGATTAAAAGCCTTGGATAACTCTTGTGCTTCTTCAATACTATGACAGAATACTAACCCTTTTACTCGCTCTCCAGAATATCCATAAAAATTACATTGCTCTAGAATTAATCTAGCTCTTGTTTGGTAATCCCATTCATTGGCAAAAATGCTCTGTGCTTCATCACCCTCATAGGTTGTGATGCCATCAGATAATTGTCCGATACCAAAATAGTGAAATGGACATAGTAAATCTGCCTCTAATGCATGTTGTAATCGTATTTCATGAATAATATTATAATCAAATAGCTTATAAATATCGAAATCATCTGTACGCTCTGGACTAGCAGTCATAGCAAACCAAAACTTAGGCCTGAAATATTCCATAATTCTATGATAACTTTCAGATCCTGCTCGATGTGCCTCATCGATAACAATCACATCAAAATCTGTAGGGGAAAATCGTTCATAACAATCTGGCTTAGACATCATCTGCATGGTCGCAAATAAATAGGTTTCAGAAAAACCTTTTGCTGCACCCGATAACACACCATATGTCACAGAGTCGCCAATTACCCGTTGATACGATTCCATCGCCTGTCTCGCTACCTGTTCACGATGCACTAAAAATAGTACTCGCTTTGGTTTTACACTACTGACAGCAAAGGCTGATGCATAAGTTTTACCTGTTCCTGTGGCAGAAATCAACAATCCTTTATTAGCACCTGATTGATACAACTCTGTAAACCTTTCCATCACATAGGACTGCATGCTGTTCGGCTGTAATACTTTTGGGACTTGATTAGATTCATTTATATTTGTATCTACCACCGCTGGTAATTGTTTTTTAGTAGAATCATTATATTGCTCATATAACATTCTGTACGTATCAATATAGTCTACATAAGTCTTTGTCTCATCTGCTGCCCACAAGCTTTCAAACTCTTCTAAGACAGACATCACAAAAGATTCTTGCTTATGAGAACTATAATGCACATTCCACTCCTTATTTCTTGTCAATGCGTGGAGCGTCATATTAGAGCTGCCCACGATAATAGTAAACTCATCCTCTAAATGGAATCCATATCCTTTTGTATGAAAACCTACATCAGATCCTTGTGCATCAAATATGCGGAGCTCTATATTACTAAACTGACTTAACTTGTCTAGTATTTTAGGATCATTAAACATCAAGAAATTTGTTGTCAAAATACGACCTGGAATATTTTTTCCTTCCAACTCTTTTAACGTCATTAATAATGGACTTAATCCACCTGCTGTAATAAAGGCTACACTGATAAAAAAGGATTCACACCGTTTTAATTCGCTCTCTATAGCGGAAATTACCTTCCGCCCTTCTTCTGCATTATTCGATACAAACTCTGGTCCACTATATTGTAATGATTTCGTAAAATTTATCGCACTCATCTCTATCTCCTATATACATGTATATAAGATCACTGTACCAGCTCTTATACATAAGATCAATAGAAAAATAAAAAGAACACTACACATCCTATAGCAAACTAAAATATTCTCATAGCTTGTCAAGAAATGCATAGCGTTCTTTCTTATTTTATGGTGATTGTATCAACTTTAAAAAGTATCTTACCACCATTCATTTATATATGTATTTTGTCTTGGGTAAGCCCGATTCAATACTTCTAATATATCATCTGGTCCTTCTAATTTTTCTTCAAAAGCAAGTTCTGTAGCACTCATACGACCCATGAGAAGTAAGCTCAATGCACCTACAGAGAATACTAATTTAGCATTAATATCTACATGCTCTTTATGTTTTACTACTTGCGCCTTGCCTTCTTTATAAGATACTACATAGGTACCATGGTTCCACTCACATAATGGATCTTTCACACCGAACTGAATAGCCCCTTCCAATGCTACTGGTACAGGAATACTTTCCATAGCTAGTTTGACATCTACAATACGACTCATCATAAATGGCATAGTACTGTGCCCTACTTTTCCATTAGGATGAAAGATATAGCCTTGATCCAGCATACCTTCATTCCACCGTACACTGTCACCTTGGGAACGATGGTTGTACAAGAAGTTCAACAATGCTTTTTGCGCACGACGCGTAGTATACACAAATTCTGTCACAGCAATCTCAGGTTCCCCTAAGCGATAAAAACAATAACCCTCTAATTGTCCAGAATCATTTTTCACATACCCTACTTGCACGCCTTCTGCAAAAATAGACTCTAATAAGCGAACCCATTCTTTTTCTTTACGCACAGCATAGCCAGATAATGGTTTAGTATATGTCTCATATACCCCTGCTAAACGTTTCCACTCCCGTGGAGACCGTAACATACCAAAGGACACCATTTTATCTGTAGTTTCTACTAGTGGGGCCAAATCATCTAGCTTCATAGTTTGTACCCATTGATGGGCATATAAATCCCATCCATATTTTTGGTAAAACCCAGCATAGGATGGCATTAAAATAGTGACTCCTTGTCCACGTTGTTTTAATTCGCCTAATGCTGATTTCAGTAATTTTTTGCCTACCCCACTACGACGTACAATAGGGTCTGTGGCAACTCCCACCATGTAAGACATAGGCAGGTCCACACCACGAACACGTATAATATTTTGTCGTAAATGGACGGTACTCACCAAATAACTACGATCGATACCAACCATCGTATTTTCTGGTTCATAAGCAGTATCAAAATAATAGTTAAAAAATGGATGACCTTCTGGCTCAAAACAATAGGCCCACAAACGCTTTACATCTTTTGTGTCCGTATCTTTTGCTATTCTAAATTTCAAAATAATCCCTCTTCCATCGTTATGGTACATTGAAAATAGTTCGAATACTTTATATTAGTATTATATAAAAAAATAAGGGTCTACTGCTAGACCCTTTATGCACTTCTTTTCTGAAAGTTTACTATATATACAGCAATACTCCATCTATAAACAATTTCGCTCCATATCCGAATAAAATCAATCCACAGATACGGTTGATCCATACGAGTTGCGAAATTTTGATACGCTTTGCTAATTTGTGAATAATAGTCGATAATGCTCCAAACCAAGCAAAAGCAGACACGATGTATCCCAGTAGGAAATAGATGGATGACTCCTCAGGAATGCTGGCTTTCACAGCACCGAACATCATCGTCACATCAATAAGTGCCTGAGGGTTCAGCCATGCTACCGCAAAGGCAGTAGTCACAATATTCCAAATTGTCACATTCGTATCCACATGAGATACATTCGGCTCTGAATTAAACACGGTATAGCCCATGTAAAAGATAACCGCTCCTCCCAAAAGAAGTACGATGCCTTTCAAAAAAGGCCATATATCAAAGATAGCACCAATGCCATAAAACGCCGATACACTTAAGGTAAGATCGAAAAATGCCACGATTAGAATGGTAGTAATAATACGTGATGCCTTTTGTACCAGTGCTGTATTAATGATAAATAGATTCTGCATCCCTATGGGCGCCAACACAGCAAACCCAATCAGTAAGCCTTCCCAAAAATAGGTCATATTGGCTCCTTTCATTCTCTATATCAATCCCGTTACTATCTAGTCGTTATATACCTTGACGTGGTTCTTGCACAGTATCAGCAAGCGAACGTAAGGCCACATCGCAAGAACAAACGATTCCTTGGTCAGAAAGAAAATAAAACTCCTAGGAACGTATTATATGTCCCTAGGAATTATATACTATTCGCTACACGTTATCCTCACAGGCACCTTGTTTGATACAACGAGCATCATATTTTTCAGCAAAATGATCTGGGTTGTAAGATTCTTTCGCCATGCGAAGCCCTGGTAACCCCATATCTTCTTCACGGTTGATAAACTGTGTATCTACGAACTCATGACGAATAAATTCATTATTGATGGCTTGATATAAACCACGGATGGTTGGATTTGCTTTCTCAATATGAATCAGCGCCATATGTTCATTCAACATTTCTCCAATGGTGAAAGCCTCTACTCGTCCGAACAATTTAATACAACCACCTACAAGACCCAATGCATCCCAATGGTCAAAGAGTAAATTAATAGCTGTTAATTCATCTTCAATGCCTTCTTCATGATGTGTTTCCACCCATTGCTCTGCCGCTTCACGACATAAAGGAATTGTATTCTCATCAATTGGCATATATTCATAATTAGAATATTGCATACGGAATTGATTTAAATGGTTTTTCTTTTGACGTAACTTTTTACCTGCTAAGGTAATCATATCTTCTGTACGATAGATATATTCAAAGTTATCACGATCAGGTGTAAATTCATAACAATCTGGACACAACTTTTGCATCCGTTCCATCATGATTGGATTAACACCTTTTAATAAAAATGGAATTTGGTTCTCTTTGAACCATTCTTTCGCCATTTGTAATCCATCTACAAACTTGGCATCTTTTCCAGCAAATGGTGGTAACATAAATGGAGATTCTGTCACTCCACCACCTTTAATAAATAACACACCTTCTTCTTCTGCCCAAGTAATGCCATAAATATCTTGCCACATAAACAATGTAGTAAAACTATTATCTGACGCTTCATAATGATGCTCTCCAAAGTACGCATCAATACGGGGCTTATCTTCTAAGGTAAAACGCTTAAAGTCTAAAATAGGACTCGCCTCCTAATACTCTGATTTTATGATATAACATTACTATTATATGCTATTCATCGATAAAATTCAATGCAAAAAAAGCACCATTGTAGGAGCGGCCTTTCTTGCCCCCTTATCTGACAAAATTCCACAAACGCAAGAAGAGCACGACATGTTCCGGAGCAAACCTAACCACTGTATCAGTTTGCGGAGGAATGTGTCGTACTCTTCCCTTCTACTCAATTAAGAATGGCAAGAAAGCCGATATTAAAACAAGCTTTCGTCTTCTTTTAACTCTTCTCCAGAGATAACCGCTACAGAGGCAATTTTATCTCCTTCGTCTAAGTTCTGTGTTTTCACGCCAGAAATAGCTTTACTTTTCTTCACCGCAATATCATTTACATCAAAGCGAATGATTTTACCTTGTTCGGAAATAAGCATCATTTCATCGTTGTCATTCACGATTTCTACGGCCACTACTTCACCAGTTTTTTCTGTGATTTTAAAGTTTTTCGTCCCTTTACCACCACGTTTTTGTACTGTATAGGAGCTTTCCACATTGCGTTTGCCATATCCTTCTTCACTGATAGTAAAGACTTGGCATTCTTCGCCAGTGCCGTGGATGATGCTAGCGCCTACAACTTCGTCACCAGTATTGAGATTAATACCTTTCACACCACGAGCTGCTCGTTTCATTAAACGTACATCAGATTCATGGAAGCGAATAGCCATACCTTTTTTCGTACCTAGCAATACATCTTGGTTACCATAGGTTAATCCTACGGAGATTAACTGATCTCCTTCATCCAATGCCACTGCATTCAAACCACCGCGACGAATATTGCGATACTCATCAATAGCCGTACGTTTTACAACGCCCTGTTTTGTAACCATAAACAGGTTCACATCGCTAGAGATGCGTTCTAAGTCGATCATGTTCGTCACTGTTTCCCCTACATTAAGAGGTAATACGTTAATGATGGCTGTACCCCGTGAATTACGACTAGATGCTTCTGGCACTTCGTAGGCTTTTAAACGGTACGCACGACCTGTAGATGTGAAGAATAACAATGTATTATGTGTACGTACATGCATAATTTGTGCTACATAATCATCATCTTTTGTTTTCATTCCCACAACACCTACGCCACCTTTATGTTGGTTGCGATACACATTAGCATTCATGCGTTTAATATAACCTTGACGAGTTAATGTGATAACCATTTCTTCATCAGCAATTAGATCTTCTACATCGAAGTCAGACGTATCAATCGTAATTTCACTACGGCGTTTGTCGCCATATTTTTCTTTCATGGCAATCAATTCTTCTTTGATAATTTCACGTTGACGTTCGTCGGAGGCTAAGATTGCTTTTAAATCTGCAATCAACACTAACAATGCTGCATGTTCTTCTTCGATTTTTTCGCGTTCCAAACCTGTTAAACGAGCTAAACGCATATCTAAGATAGCATTCGCTTGAATTTCTGTAAGGCTGAACTTTTCAATCAAAGCGGCACGAGCAATATCTGTAGTTTGAGAACTACGGATAGTATGAATCACTTCATCAATGTGATCTAAAGCAATCAACAAACCTTCCAATACATGGGCACGAGCTTCTGCTTTCGCCAAGTCGAATTCTGTACGGCGTACGATCACTTCTTGACGGTGCGTTAAGTAATGACCTAGTACTTCTTTCAAAGTCAATACTTTTGGATGGCCTTTCACCAATGCTAGCATAATTACGCCAAATGTATCTTGTAATTGTGTATGTTTATATAATTTATTCAACACAATATCTGGTTGTACGTCTGCACGCAATTCGATGACGATGCGAAGACCACGACGGTCACTTTCATCACGAAGGGCCGTAATGCCGTCCACCATTTTATCACGGCTTAAATCTGCAATGGTTGCAATTAAGCGCGCTTTGTTCACTTGGTACGGAATTTCTGTGACCACGATACGGTGTTTACCTTTCGTCATAGCCTCAATATGAGCTTTCGCACGCATTTTGATGCTACCACGACCTGTGGCATAGGCTTTTTTTATGCCCTCACGGCCAAGGATAGACGCCCCTGTTGGAAAATCTGGACCTTTGATAGCTGTCATCAATTGGTTCACATCTACCTCTGGATCGTCGATAAGCATCACTAGACCATCTACCACTTCCCCTAAGTTGTGGGGCGGAATGTTCGTTGCCATCCCAACGGCAATGCCGGCGGAACCATTGATTAACAAGTTCGGAATCTTTGCAGGAAGCACGGTTGGTTCTTCCAAAGATTCATCATAGTTCGGCATGAAGTCCACTGTTTTCTTCTCTATATCTGCTAGCATTTCTGTAGCAATACGAGACATACGAACTTCTGTATACCGCATAGCCGCTGCGGAGTCGCCGTCAATAGAACCAAAGTTACCATGACCATCTACCAGTGGATATCTTGTATTAAAATCTTGGGCCAAACGCACCGTTGCATCGTACACAGAACTATCACCATGTGGGTGGTATTTACCAAGTACGTCGCCGACGATACGAGCCGATTTTTTGTACGGTTTTGACGGTGTCATGCCTGTTTCATGCATCGCATATAGAATACGACGGTGTACAGGTTTCAACCCATCACGTACATCTGGAAGGGCGCGCATAACGATAACGCTCATGGCGTAATCGATGTAGGAGCTACGCATTTCTTTATCGATTTGGACTGGCACAATCTTGCCATGACTCCAAGCCTTTTCCTCCATTGTATCACCTCATTTTTAAAAACGAATCTATTAACTAAATTATTATACCATTTTATGCACTTTTTTTCTATCTTTTTACACAAAAATTTCAATATGCTCAAATATAAACACTTGTGAACGTATATATTGAATAAATATTCTCACAGATTTGTAGCTACCTGTCCAACATCATTGTATTCAATCGATTCATACGAAATTGCTCTACCACCTCAATCATAAATCGTTCATCATGGATAGGATTCACATCCATTTTGAATAAATGTGAATCACAATGACAATCGCTACAGCCAAAGCCTTTCACCTCGTCTACGCTAATAGCCTTCATCGCCTTCGCCAATTCGCATTCTAAATCACTAGAACTGCGAATCGGTAAAGCTGCTACAACAGTACTAACACTTCGCAAATAATCTAAGTGCCAATGTTTCTTTTTCCGCTTCCGTTTGTGACGTTCAATACGTTTTTCTAAATTGGCTTTCGCTGACCCTACATACACATAATAACCAGGTTCAAAGTACATATCTCCTTTACTTCCAATAGTTAAGGTCACTGGCTCTTCCACCTGCAACACCATGAGGTAATCGCCTCGGTCCTCTGCTTCTATGCGCACAGCCACATCATTGTACAGGCACTCTCGTACCACCGTAGGCCTGTGAAACTCTGAAGTCCACTGTAATGCCATGGCCTTCCAATCTAATTGTGGTGCCACCTCAATAAATGTCTTAGTAAATTCCAAATCCGTGTGAAAGTCTGGGGAAAACCACAGAGCTCGTCCCCATTGCACTAAGAATAAAATACCTGTACGATATCCCTCTTGCTGTAATTCTTGCAAATGTAGTAAGTGCTTTCGACCTCGTTCTGTCACCGCATCAGGAAACATCGCCCCTTGATCACCAAATAGTGTACAAGATTTTACTTCCAGTAAAAAATGTTCGCCCTTATCATTAGTGAGCAATAAATCAAAGCGGCTATGACCGACTGTGTACTCTCGTCGTACCACTCGCCATTCTTCCCATCCAGGAATCAGTTGTTCCTCGATCATGTACTCTGCCATGTCATTACAATAATTAGTGTCCAACATAATGGGCACACCCTCTCGTTCAATACCGATGACACGATATTGTGTTTTCGCACCTTCTTTTGGATGATGCACCACATACATCTTCACCCCTACAAAAAGAAGTTCCCACATACGACCTGGATTCGGTAAGTGAGCAGCTATGATTTGTCCCTGTAATTCTAAATGGACCACAAATCGATTAGGTCTCTCTACAAAGGTAGCAGTCTGTACAGTTTCATATAATACTTTCATATATATCCTTATCTTTCTTTTCTATCACTTCATATACAATAGTGAATTCCTTATAACACTTATGGGCTTCATAAGGTATTTAGCTAATGTATTTTCAACTAGTTATATATAAATTAAACCACATACTAAGATGCTATAACTAACTTGAATAAAATACTCTATAAATATTTTTTACCAACCATATATACACTATTTGTGGATAATTCTGTGGGTATCTTGTGTATACTCTGTGTGCAACTTCTAAGTATTGCAACTATTATACCGAGCTGTGGATAACTATGTGATTATCTTGTGTATATTCTGTGTGTAATACGTAACTAACTATATTTTACATTTATTTTTCTCTTAACTTAATCACTTTTTGTGGATAATTCTGTGTGTAACTTTAAATTTTCAGTGTATAAGCCGTGTATTATTTGTGAATAAAAACAGTTGCCTCGGCTACATACAAGATTCACTTCTTATAGTATACTAAGAGCATAGGCTTTCGCCTAGTCATATATAATATTTCATAACTTTGACATACATAAAAATTATCAACATTTACTCGATACTAAGGAGATACACATGGCACAAGTGGCAGGCAATTTACAGCGTATCCGTAATGGAAAACGCACCTATGCGATTACCCCTCGCATACCTGGTGGTTTCGTACAACCACAAATGTTACAAAAATTTATCGATGTGGCAAACACATTCCACGCAACTTTAAAGATTACAGGTGCACAACGCATCATGATTACCAACCTAAATGCAGAAGATGTGGACAAAGCATGGGCAATGCTAGGTATGGAACCAGCACACACTGTATCCAATCGTGTGCGTTCTGTAAAAATTTGCCCTGGTACAACATTCTGTAAACGGGCAAAACAAGACAGTGTTCACTTGGGCATGCAATTAGAACGAAAATACATTTCTAAAGAAATGCCGTCCAAAATGAAAATTGGCGTATCTGGCTGTCCTAACTCTTGCTCCGAAGCGATTACCAAAGATATCGGCGTTATCGGCAACGATCAGGGTTGGCAGATCTATGCAGGTGGTAGTGCTGGCGCTCATCCACGCTTAGGCGACTTAATCACAGAAGTAGCTACTGAAGAAGAAGTACTCACTATCATCGATCGCATGATTGCCTACTACAAAGAAAATGCCCAAATCGAGCGTATCGGCCAATTCATTGACCGCATCGGTCTCGACGCATTCCGAGCTGCTGTGTTAGATACAGTGGATTCCCCAACATCTGCTACTAAAGTATCGGCTGAACCAGTGGTCAAATTACCAGGTCAAGGTAATGCAGGACTAGCAGAAGCTGCTGCACCTGCTAACGACAAAGGAGCTACTCCACTTTCACCGGGACAACTCATTACAAAAGATACTATCGTTCGTCATATCGTCGACGTATATCCAGAATTGATTCCTATTTTACAATCCATGGGAATGGGCTGCCTAGGCTGTCCTTCTTCCACAGGGGAACCTCTATGGCAAGCGGCAAATATCCACGGCATGGACATCGATGAATTAGTAGCAAAACTCAATGCAGGTCGCAATGTATCTGAAATTGCTATTACAAAAGATTCCATCATTCGTGATATTATAGATATGTATCCACAAACGGTGCCTGTGTTGCAATCCATCGGTATGGGTTGTCTAGGCTGTCCTTCCTCGACAGGAGAACCATTATGGCAAGCCGCTAGCATTCACGGCATGGATGTGGATGAACTTGTTTCCAAATTAGAAGTCGCACGAAAAGGAGCTTAACATGTCAGCAGTACTGGGACACATTCATTTCTGGTTATACAAAAAAATTCAGCTTATCGCTGAACGCGAACAATTGATTAAAAAAGAGGCACACACTCGCCTCGACGATTTAGCAGATGAGTTATATGCAACCGCTATCGATTTGTATGGAAAACCAATTCCTCCAGATCGCCAGTTGGATCGTATCATCGACCATAATAATATTCATGGTTGGTTACACAACCAATTACAAACATCTTCTGTTCGTGAAGCTACTTTTATCAAAGATTTAACTGATTGTGGTGGCGATGATGGCATTGACGCTGTATTAGAAGCTTTTATCAAACAAGGTGCAATGTGCGGTACAGAAGCGAAAGAAAAACTGACAGCTCAAACAGCACCAGCGATCTACACTGTGATGCAAGACTACTATGTGAACGGTATGCCTTGTGACCCAAGTGATACTGTGATCGAGCAAACCGATACTACCTTTAGTTGGTACGGAAATCACCAAAATCAAATTTCTTATTGGAAAACAGCGGGCGTGAATCCAATTATTATGGCCGCTGCCTTCCAAGCATGGTTCAGTGCCTTCGTCAGTCACGTAGCACCGGACTTTGCGTTCAGCGTGAACCTTGATGGTGATATTCCTGTATATACAATTGCTAAAAGCTAAGTAGCTTATCCTTTTTATATTATATATGGCAGCACATTCGCTGCAGTGATTGACTTTCACCACTGTGAAAGTCCCCAGAATAGGAGGTTCTACTATGGCAGGAACTGTAAAACAAGAACTAGGTTTAATTTTTGATGGCCCAAACTACAAAATCGTGAAAAAAGGCGGCGTCGCTGGTGATCAAGTGGAAAAACACAATCACCCAGAGGCTAACGTTATCTTCACTGTGGTAAAAGGTAAAGTGAATGTATTCCTTAACGAAACAGAATCCCATATCTTAACACCAGGAGAAGTATTGCACTTCGATGGCAACAACTACATCCAAGCTACATTGGTGGAAGATAGCGAGTTCATTGTAAACTTAATTCATAAATAAGCCAATATAAAAATAACCCTCAGACCTTTCGATCTGAGGGTTTTCTTTATATCTTATTTGTTGATACGTGCTACTACATCTGGCGTTAAGTCGATAACTTGGTTACCTTCTTTAACAGCGCCAGCAGATGTTGGATTAGCCACTAATACATCGATATTTTTTTCTTTTGCAATAGCTTGAATTGCTTCTGCTACTTTTTTATCCAATGGAGCTAATACACTTGCTTCTTCTTGATTATATTTTTCTTGGATGCCACGAACACTTTTATCAAAATATGCTTGTTTTTCTGCATCTGTTTTAAAGTTATTTAGTTTCTTGAATTCACCTTCTAATTTAGGACCGTATTCAGCACGTAATTTATCAATTTGCATTTGGATAGCACCAAAGCCATTATAGCCCGTGTAGATAGCTTCTTCGTTAATTACGCCTACATTAGCAGCGTTAGATACTGTGAAAGCACCAACTACAGCTAGTGCACCTAAAGTTGCAATCTTTTTAGTTAAGTTCATGTATAAGCCTCCCTGTGAGAAATATTTTCATCTATTTATCTAGTATAGCAAAGTTATTTCCAATTAGCAAATCACCTTGCCCCCTTACTATACTTTATATATATGAAATCTAAATGAAATATATTCTACACATCCATATGATAAGTTAATTATTATTTATCCTCACTTACATAGACATATTCTTCTTTTTTCAATTTACTGATAATTTCTGGAACCATGCCGATTAAACGATCAAAGCCAGTATATTTAGCAGATCCTTTGATATTGAATAATTCAATGCGTTCCCCTTTGATTACAAGTACAGCTGTTGGCTCAACTTTCGCTCCGCCACCGCCAGCTTTTTGGCATCCCCCTAAACCAAGGGATACATCCACAAATGGTACAATCGTAGTATCCCCTAACTGCACAGGTTCACCCACTACTGTTTCTACACGAATCATTTCTTTAAATTGCTCAAATAAAGGCTCTAAATTGTCTTTTAAGTTTGTAAGTTTAGTATCCATCATGACCTCCTACTATTCTTCAACTTCTGAAAGTTTTTATTTTGCACTTTACTTACGACGTCGATACTGTACAAATGCTTTTACGCTGTCCAGTAGACACTCTCTAACTGCTTTTTTTACTATAAATAGAGTTCCATAGAAAGCAAATACACCTAGCTGCATATGTCCTTTTACTTCTAAACTACCTGTATAGGCAAATTCCGTATAAGTGAAATTAACCTGTTCCACTTGTTTGGGACACACTGTATAGGCTGTTGCAGTAATGAGACCCATTTCATAGGGTTTAGGAATTCCAAAATCCCCTTCTAATCGGAATACTCTAGGACTGGCATGACTAGCACATTGCTTACTAACTATAAACAGTGCTTCATAGAGTTTAGGGTTTGATACATGTTTCCACCACCAAAATGTTGGTAAATCTTTTGTATCTTCTTTCTCTTCCGTCGTTTCTTCTTGTGGTGATGTAGAATCTACTGGATCCAAGACATGTCCATTCGCATCAAATCGTACAGATGTTACTGGCTCTGGGCCCGTATATCCAGATAATGGATACGGATCTCTTTCTTCTTCCACGTGTTTTGTGTCTACATCATCTTGCTCATCGTCCGTCGCTAAGGGATCTAGCTCTTCTTTTACCCTACGATTTAACCAATCCTCGTAATCACGGGCAGAGCCGACTTTCATAGACCCTAATACATAAACTTCCTTAAACAAGGAATGGCCTTGCTTATAGACGAAATGCACCTTTAACACTCGGTACATCCATTCTAATCGGAAGTCAAATTCATAGGGCTTGCGTGAACTTACTTTCAGACTATATGTGATAGGAATACATAGAATGGCTATGATGACAGCTATTACCAATAGCAATAGAATCATCCATAGTGACACGATACCACCTACCTTTCAGTATGTTATACGATGTTAATACTTAAATTATAACATACTATTATTTATCTATCAGCTAGTTTTTATAAGTTTATATTATTTAAAATTAGCTTATTTCGTCCATATAATCCACGTTATTTGCTAAAAAAAATTTTAACCCAAAAATTTAGGTCAAAAAATGGTCATTTTTTTATTATGTATTGATTTAGTGCATCAGCAATTTCTTTGTCTTTATTAGGATATAAATGCCCGTATATATTTAGTGTTGTTTGTATATTTTTATGTCCTAATCGTTCCTTAATTGCTATGATTGGATAATTCTTTTCAATCAAAAATGATGCATGTGAATGTCTCAGATCATGAACACGAATTTTGGGTACATCTGCATTCTTACAAATTTTTGATAGGAAATTAGATACGCTTTTCCAACTTACACCAAATAACAATTCATTTTCATCATGATAAGGAATTTGTTCTATAAATTCTTTAATCTCGCTTTCTAAAATTGGCGATATAAAAACATCACGTATACTACTTTTAGTTTTAGGCGTAGTTATTTTCTTATTAAACATCATCATATTTCTAGTTACATGAATTATGCTACCATCTATATCTTTAGATCGTAATGCAATTACCTCGCCAACCCTCATGCCTGTCCAATACAATATATTAACAATCAATAAGCAAGACCTAGTAAGCCTATTGTTTTTCACCTCACTTACATATGGTATTGCCCATTCCATTGCTTTAGTATATTGATCATAGGTCCAAAAATTATTTTTTCGTTTTGTACCCGCTGGCGGTGGCCCACATAAGTTACACGGATTTGATTTTAATCCATAGAAACGAACCAAGTAATTCAGAAAACTAGACAAAACTACGTGCCTCTCTCTTAAATTATTAGCGGTCACCCCTCTATTAGTTTCATAGAGATGCCATTCATGAATATCTACAGGCTTAATCTCATTTGCTTTTTTATTGCCAAAATAAGGGATAATATAACGATTAAATGTATACGCATAAGCCATACATGTAGATGGTTTCAATGATTTTTGCTTTGCTTCTAAATATACTGGAGCTAAATCTTTAATGAAACCTTCACAAGAATGCTCCATTATTGTAATTTGTTGATGCTCCCATACTTTTGCTTCTTTTTGTGTTTTAAAACCACTTTTACGTTTGCGGACCCTTTCCCCCTTCCAATCCGTGTAATAAAAAGTGGCTCTCCACACACCTGTTTTACTATCTTTGGATACCGCCATTACTATTTCCTCCAATACTTCATAATCCATTTAACAGTTGCTTCTTTTATTTTTTGACCAAGTCTTTTTAGCATAATCCACTGGAATTTTAAAAGACCATATTTCTCCATATCTTGTGCAATAGTGCCTAACTTTTTAAATCCGTCAGATTTACTAATTACTCCACGATACATAAGCATACTAATTAATAAAAATGGCATTGCAAGTATCATACATGCTGTGACGATATTTAACCATCCAAGATACATCCATGATACCATAAGAGTAATCATAAACCCAACTACAACACCTATTACCCTTGGTTGTTTGACTATATATAGCGTTTCTGCAAATCTTAATTTACGATCATTACTTTCTTGAATCAATTCTATTGCTCTCTTATCCATCATCTTACTTCCTTTTCATACTCATAGCAGCGTTTTAAGCCTAATTTCTTAATTTTCTTTAAAGAAGTCTCCTTAAATTTTTCCCTGCCAATAATTTCATCAATACTAACATTTAGTAAATCCGCTAACTTCCAAAGACTGCGAATAGATGGAAATGCTCCTGAATATTCTACATTAAAATAATTTTCTACCATCTCATCACGAAATTGAGTTTTCGTAAACCCTAATGACGATCGAATATACCCTAAATTATTTCTAATGCTCATCTGCATTTCTCTTTTTTCATTTTTAATTTTTTCATTTTTCATATATTGTACTCCTATAACATCTAAATTAACCTTATTTATTCTCGCTATAAGGGCCCTTAGAGGGTTCTTATGAGTATTTATATTAAATTATTATTAGACCTGCCTTATAGGGCTTTTAATTGAATTATAATTCCAACAATTTAAATCGTTCTAACAAGTATTTCTTTGGTACTCTTCCTGGAATTGTCATAAAACCCTTTGTTTCTAACTCATAGTTTAATTTTCTTATGATCGAATAGGCTTTTGACCTTCTAATATCTAAAAGTTCCATAACATCTTCAGCTGCCAAATATGATGGTATCAAGTTCTTGTTCATTCATATCCCCCTCTCACAACGAATCAAACGATCGGAATCGTTCCCGCAACGAATCACCCCTAAAATCTACAATCATAGAACTTGCTTCGATGCGATCCAACATTCCCTTCAGATATAAATTTTTAATGTCTGACCCCAAGTTAGTTGTAATAATCACAGACTTTTGATTATCAAACCTATAATTAATTAAAGCTCGTATTTTAACTGAAACCCAGCCTTTATCATATTCGAGCCCTAAATCATCGAGGACTAACAAATCAACATTCTTGAGTTTGTTTTCCAAATTTTGACGATCCTCCTGGCTAACCGAATATAATGAATCCATCAAGTTGGCCATAGATATAAAGTATGCTGTTCCCCCTAATTCAAGAACCTCATACATAATTGCTACAGCCAATGTTGTTTTCATGGTGCCAACATCTCCTCGTAGCAGCAAGCCTTGTCCACAATTTAACATCTTAGGTAAATTGTCAATGTATTGTGAAATAACATAAAATGGACTTTTAGTCTGGTCAGGTATTCCTCTTTTTACAACATTTTGTAACGTCATATCCTGGTATCGTTTAGGAATACCTGTTTTAATCTTCTTTTTTTCGCTAGACCGATTTAGATTAATTCCATTTACATCGTTGCTAACAACATACGGTTCTTCATATATTGGAACGGTAAAGTTATTACAGCTCTCCTGGCTTGATATTTTCCCAATCTGGTCCATCAAGTGGCTTTTTTGTTGTGGCATCAGTTGTTTTTTGTCCTGCTTTTGTTTGACTGTATCCATTCGCCTCTTTTGCCTCCTGCCGTGCTCGCTCATTTTCTAACACTTTTGTAATATATCCAATAGATCCCTTTTTTTGTTTCCAAGCAACATCTACAGCTACTTTTATTTCTTCAAAAGAATATTGTTGTTCCAAATTATGTAATTTGCTGCGTGTTTCAGAAGAAGGAACTCCAATTTTAGATGTGTAATATTCAAGTGCTGTAGAAATAGAATTATAATTAGAATTATAAGTATCTATTTCTATATCTATATCTAGGGAATTTGTCCGGACATTTTCCGTTTTCGTAACGGGTTCAATAAACCCGCTTATATCAGCACTTCCCAGACTTTCCACTTGATTTTTCAAAGGTATTAATTCGTAACTGTCTCGTAACGGTTCCGTAACACCTCGTAACGGTTCCGTAACATCTCGTAACGGTTCCGTAACATCTCGTAACGGGTTCGTAACATCTCGTAACGAATTCATATCTATCTTTTCTCGACATATAGAGCATATTGCAATTAATGAAGATGTATCGTGTAAATTTCCAATATCTGAAACTACACATTCTGCTAGTCTTTCATTACAGTCCATACAATATCCATTATTTTTACGAAGAGTTAAATAATAATATCCTCCATACACTGTATTATTTTCATTATCTGATATTTCAATAGCAGATATATTCTCCATATTTTTCTTACACCAGTTTTTAGCCCTAAGTTTTTTCATCCTAAATGATGCTTCTTGAGGTTCTGGCAATAAAAGATTATTTTTAATAAAACGATTTTCTCGTTTTCTACTTGCATCATCGGTTTCTGAATCAAGTAACTGTTCAACTTGCAAAAGTTTACACGCACTCAGATCATCCATCTGCTGAATAAATCCAACCTTTAACCCATATGCCATGGTCATTTGACACACTTCTTTGGATTCATCAATCATTAGAGCGATTTCTTCAGCTGGTGTTTCCTCGATGCCATCAAGTGTTATGATTCCATTTGTTTTCGTACTGGTAAGCATCATTTTCATATAAGCAATTACGCAATCCGAGCCTCCAGGTAGTTTGCGTAATTTTTTTATATGCTTATCTTGAAAGAATGTATCTTTCAGTTTAATCCAATAGTATCTAGCCATATTTCACCTATAATTCCACACGAATTGTAATTTGTTTATCTGGACTTTCAGCAACACAAATTAGCCGCCCATCAATGACAAGACCTATACCATCCCAGATTTCTTCTGTTTTAGTAAGTCCCGTTATACTGATTTTTACAAATATACAACTTGAATTATCTATTTTAATTGAATCCATACACAATATTCTCCACATTTTAAAGTTTATTCTGACTATCTTTTTTGTGCTATAATCATGCTATACAGCTATTTGTAACCCCATAATAAATTAGGTGTTGTTTCAAGAATCTCAGAAATTCTACCTTCAATATAGCGAGATCGGGAAACACCATAAATAACTCGATGAACGCTTGTTGTACTTCGTTCTAATTCCATGGCTAGTTTACGAATGGTATACCCTTTTAACCTTAGAAGTTTTCTGATGGTTAATGGTGTAGGAATTGTAGTTTGCATATATAATCTCCTTCAAAAATTAAATACTGTTATATTTCTTACTTAAAATATAAAGCAAATTCTTTAATTTGTCAAATAATTTAAAGAATTTGTTTTAATAGGTGACCTAATTATGAATTTATCTACATTTATTTTTTCTACAATGGATTCCAAAAATTTAAAAATAGCTGACCTAGCCAAGCTACTAAATTTACCGCATGGTAGTGTATCTTCTTGGAAACAACGGAATACAGATCCCCCAACAAAATATATATCTCAAATTGCATTATTTTTAGATATGTCTATAGAAGAATTATTAGCTCATACCTCAAGCGAGGAACCTAACAACGATATATTTAACGAATACTATCAGAAATTGGATGCAGAACAAACGCATCATGTAGTTTCATTAATGGAGGATTTAACAAACATATAACATTTTTTAATATTTAAACACTATTTATTTGCAATTTTTATTATTTTGAATTTTAAACAAGGATAAATATATGACTATCATTGACCGCATTCAGTATTTACTAGATCAACGAGGTTTAAAAATCATTGATTTAGCAGCGCATCTGAATGTCACTCAAGGAACGGTATCTTCATGGAAATCCCGCCAAACGGATCCTCCTACCAAATACTTATCAGATATTGCTAACTTTTTAAGCGTATCTGTACAATACTTAATTACTGGAGATGAACCAGATGTAACTAGCGCTCCTTCAGAAATTAGCCCTGATCTCTTAACAACTCATATTCTATCTGCCCTGGCAAAGCAACAAAATATAGTCGCTAACCTTAGTTTAGAGCTAGCTCAGCTATCTATCCGAAAGAATATCCCAATACAAAGTTACTTGCATCATCAAGATACATCTGAGTTATTACATAAAATAGCTGCTATACTTAATACAACACCGACATCACTCATAAATGGTTCTAATTCCATATTACAAACTGCAATATTAAAAGCAGGACGAATAGATGAAGCATATGCTACACAATTATTTGAACGATTAGATCCAGAAGCCCAAGCTATTGTACTCGCTGAAATGAGAGTATTAATCCGAAAAAACAAGAAGTTAAGCAACTCCCAATAGATTGCTCTTACCAGGGCATTTATTTTTTTAATCTAAGTGATACAGTATTAAAAATTACCTAATATCTAAAAAACAAAAAATCATTGCAAATTATATTTGACATGTTATTTTTAATATGGTAGTATGCTTGTATAGAAGTATATTTAAAAGAGAGGCCCCATAAGGATGGTGCGCCCCACCATGGACTGATTTTTCAGTCTAAAAGAGAGGCCCCATAAGGATGGTGCGCCCCACCATGGATTGATTTTTCAATCTAAAAGAGAGGCCCTATAAGGATGGTGCGCCCCACCATGAATATACTTACTTTTTACTATTCTAGCCGAGAATTATCTCGGCTTTTCTTTTTATCACGAGGAATACTATATGGATAAAAAGCCCAAATTTAACTTCTTTACAGTAAATGAAGACTATATGAGACCTCTTCAAAAAATGGATTCCGAAGTTCGTACATCAACTGACGATAAAAATAATCGCCCATTTCTCGGAGTTGTATTAAATGTAGAAAATAGATTGTTTTTTGTACCATTATCTTCTCCTCCAAAAATACCTACTAATTTACCGCCTGAACTCTTAAAGAAAAAAATAAAAGAAGTCAAAAGAATTGAAAAGAATCGCTTAACTGTAAGAGTTTTATCTGAAGCTGAAAATAATCGCCATTTATGTAATGTCATAGTCGGTAAAATGATACCTGTCCCTGAGTCACAAATTAAAAAAATATCTATTGAAGAGCTTATGGCTTCATCAAATCCTACTGAATCTAAATATGGCAGACTTTTAAATAAAGAATACTTAGCCATTAATAAAATTGAAGATAAAATAGAACAAACTGCTCAAGCTTTTTATGAGGAATCTATTAATAAACCTGTCAAAAATAAAAAGATTTTTTATCGTGTAAATTTACAGCAAGCAATTAAATATCACGATCGCTGGATAGAGCGAGAAAACATTTATAAAAAAGGCAACATCCAGGACAACAAAAAAGGTAAATTTAAAGACTTTAGCAGATAAAAAATCCTCCTTAATACAACAATTGTACTTCAACAAGATATCGTTACATCACAAAAAGCACAGGATCGCCTTCCTGTGCTTTTTGTGTGCAATCCATGTTAGATTACAACCTTGTTAAATTTAGCTAGTATTCATTATATCATAGTTTTGGGTTTTAGATATTTACAGAATCACACTACTCTCAAACGTGTTGCCAATAATAGCAATCAAGTATTGAGTTTTAGATATTTACAGAATCACACTACTCTCAAACCATTCCGAGTTTGGTATCTCCGTTGCATGAGTTTTAGATATTTACAGAATCACACTACTCTCAAACCTCAAATCTCAAACGGAAAAAATAATACTCTTAGAATTAAAAAAGCACAAGATGAAGATCCTGTGCTTTTTTGGGTGTGTATAAAATACATCTTTGGTGTTTAGCATAAAACTATTATATCATAAATAAATTACAAACTCCACCCTTGTTTCATTTTTTCTTCAACCTGCTGCATCTCAGATACATGGCCTTTATATTCCTCTTCTTCACGCCACAAGCCTTGTCTTTGCCCTCCAGTACCATCAGATACAATAGAGTTAACGCTTTTATTAATAAAACTCTTCGTACTGTTATTTACTGCATGTATTCTATAGCCTCTACGAGTACTTGGTTGAGGCAACTCAGATGCCTTCATAGACGTACGTTTTTTTAGTTTATGTAAAACATCGCCAATATCTTTTTTCTTGTAAGATCTATACTGATGCAAGGCAACTTGTGCATGTGTTTCTTTGACTGATGTAATTTTAAAGTATTCACGCCCTTCTTTTGAAGTTTCTGGTGTGATTGTAAGTTCATATTCAGGAGCTTTTCCATCAACTACTGCATCACGAACTTTAATAGCACGTACTACTTGTGTTGGTTTGTTTCTATCAGGAATTTGACCATCTATAACAATATATTCATCCCTATATTTTCCATGCTCCGTTTCTCTATTTTGAGATATAGAAGGTAAATCCTTCAATGGAATCACGCCATATAGTTTATCAAATTTCCTAACCTCTCTAGGAATCGCCTCTGTAAATAATACGGTATCGCCTGGTATAGGTAAAAGCTCATCTGCTTTTTTACTATACAACATGTAAGTTCTATTTTCTTTTTCAATTTGTTTTTGCAAATCTTTCATTGTATCTCGTATTGCATTTTCTTGTTCATACACAATCGCAGCTTGTTTAGGTAATTCCTTCGACATTCTAATTTCATGACGGCATGCTAACGCAGCACGGACGGAACGTAATCGTTCTTCCCGTGCTTTTTCTTTTGTAGCCGTAAGCGCCATAAATTCCTGGTATGAGCATACTCGTTTTAAGCCTGATTTTAAATCTCTTTCAGCTGCTTTTAATACCATTTTAGAATCATGCATAGCTTGCTTATGCTTGGTATATTCTCCATTTGTCACTGCATCAACCGTAGCAATATATGTTTCTCGTGGCGTTAACAACTTAGCTTCTTCGCTAGCATATTGTTTAGCTAACGCAGATTGTTTTTCCAAAGAACTCATCATACGTTCTTCTAGGCCAACTAATATATCATCTACAGTTACGATATTAGCTGTTTTTTCTTCTGCTTTCACAGAAGAATCCACTGCTCTATCTTCAACTTTTTCTACATTTGTTTCTTTCGCTTGTAATAATGCTTTACGTTCTTTTTGGATTTCCTTGGCCAACTTACGAATGACTGCATCATGCGCAAAAATTTGTAGTTTTAATTCAAATTCAGTTTCTACAACATCTTGAATATTATCATGAATTGTATGTTCATTAGAAGGATTATCTCCACTAGTAGTATCCCCTACTAACTCACCTGGAGCTTCACCCTGATCATACTCTAATTCATTCATCATTTCTCTGATGCGCTCTCTTGTCTTAGGATTCTTTGCTGCATTGCCTAAGTGTTCCGCTGGTATACGGTTTAATAGTTCAGCTTCCTCATATTTCCCCTCTTCTAAAAGTGCTTCTCTTTGTGCTTTTAAGGTCTTCATACTAATACGTTCTTCTAACCCATTTCGTTCAAAAGCACGATTCACAATATCTTCCCAGGTAGCACGCATATCTCTAGTAGATTCTTCTGTACTCCAATATCTATCTACAGGTAGTCCTTGTACACTATGTCCATCAGCATTAACAGTAAATCGTTTAAAGAATTGTTCAGGACTGTCTGTTATTGCATAATCGGCTTGTTTTTCATTAAACATAAGATGAGCATGAATATTTCGATGGTCTTCATCAAACATTGCGGTCTTATCGTGGATAGCATAGGTATATACATGATGGTCCTTAATTCCCATCTTATCCATAAACTCTTCGATGCAAGCAATATTTTCAGCTAAGGATAATTCTTCTTGCAAGCCAATACGAATTTCTCTGTACGCTCTGCCATTTTTTCTGCGATTAATTTCAGCTTGATTCCAAAATTCACGGGCAGATTCAGCCCATTTAGGTAGATTACCAGATGATGTATACACAAGATCCTCTTCTCGGTGCGACATAGTAGCATATTTGCCTTCACGAGTAATGTACTCCATATGTGTCAATGTGTTGATTTTATCACCAGTACGTGATTTTGCATGTGGTGTATTTTCAAGATGGCAGCTACTCATTATCGCACCTCCTTTCGTTTCTTGTAAAATTTACCGTTTATAAATTTTCTTTGTCACTGGCAAGTGACCCCTTATTTCGTGTCACAGACCGCAATCATTTCTCGTTTTGACCTAGTCAAGAGAGAAATGTGTAATTGCGCACTCAGATTATTTTTTATACCCCTAGCATATCACAGAGATATAACTTCCTTCAAGGTACACTTTTATATACCCTAAATATATTTTAAATATCATTTACGATATAAATTCATATATACAAACAAGATATAACCGTGGTATACTCTACGCAAGGAGGTGATTAAATGGATCCAGTTCACAGCAACTTTCCCAAAGGGGATCCACTAAAATCCATCGTAAAAGGCGGTGGATCAAAATTTAGTTCCGATTTATACAACCTGGCATATCAAAAAGATATAGCCCATAAAAGGAACATTCTCTACTTAGTACTTGTGGCTATTTGTGTCATTTCAACCGTAGTATTTGTAACAAGTTACACTTCAAAGACCTATGTAGTACGTGTCAACCAAACATCAGGCGCTATTGATACTAGCGGAGAAATCAAGGTAACAAACTACACACCACAAGAGGTAGAAATCAAGTATGCATTATCTAAATTTATTGAACATTCAAGAACCGTACCACTTGATCCTATTCAATTCAAGAAAAATTGGGACGATGCGCAAGCCTTTATTACTCCAGAGGCTATGAACAAGTACGCCGATTTTATCAACAAAGATAATCCAACTAACAAACTTGGAAAAATGACAGTACAAACTGCTATTACTTCCATTCAAAAACAACCTGGTACAAACTCAACATATCAAGTTCGTTGGAGCGAAGATTCTTACAACTTAAATGGTACAAAATCTCCAAAACCAACTAACTATGTAGGGTTATTCTCCATTCAAGTAGTTCCTCCTACTAAGGAAGAACAAATTCTTGTAAATCCACTTGGCATCTATATCATCGATTTAGGTGTAACTAAGGAATCTGGAGGAGAAAAATAATGAATATGAAGAAATACATCCCCCTTTTTTGTGTAACGCTTTGTACTTCATTTAGTCTCACTTCTCATGCTGCTGAGGCACCTAAAGCACTGTATCATATGCATGATTCCCAAGAACTTGGTGCCTCATCAATTTATGAATATCATCCAACAAGTGTCTACACCATTGATACTAGTAAGAATTATATTGCCGATGTAGCATTACATCCAGGTGAAACTATTCAGTATATCGGAGGTGGTGATACACTCCAATGGTTAATTGATACCTCTACAGTATCTGGTACTCCTCATCTGTACATCAAACCATTAAAAGATGGCATTCGCACTAATATTATTGTAAATACTAACAACCATACCTATCACTTAGCGTTACGAAGTACAGATCACTATAGTTTAGTATCTTTTACTTATCCACAGGATATTGAAAGACAACGACAAGCTGAACTATTACGGCCAGTCTATAAGGACAAAAAAGAAAAAGAGTTTTTAGACACTCATACAAAAACATCTAGCAAAGGAGGTACCGAATTAAAGAACCTAAATTATCGGTATCAACTAAAAAATCGTAACGTTCCAAAGGATTTAATTCCTACAGAAATTTATGATGATGCTGTTAGAACCTATATCCAAGTTTCATCTCAAACTAAGTACAATTATCCAACTTTGTATATTTTAGAAGATGATAACTCACTAACGCTCGTCAACTATCGTGTGATTGGTTCCTACTTAGTGGCTGATAGAGTATTTACTAAAGCTCGCCTAATGTATGGAAAAAATAAATATATTGATATTACACCCAATAAGGAGGTAGTGAATGGACGATAATAACAAAACAACGGTTATTCCTACGATTATTCAACCTTCTACCGATTCAACTGTAACAGATAATAGCTCTCCAGAAAATATTTCTGAAGGATTATCTAATCCAGATACTACTGTTGATACTACTACGGAAGCATTGAGTACTCTTGAAAATGAATCCAAAGTGTATACAGAAGAAGATTTTTATTTCGATGAGGATGAAGTGTTAGATCGAGATAGAGGTAGTAGCTTTAACTTTAAAAAAATTGGCTTATTTACAGTTGTTTTTGTAGCCGCTATTGGCGGCGGAGTTTTTGGCTTTAAACAACTATCACAAGCTCCAGAATCTAAGCCTCCAGATCCACCTATTACTACTGCTAATTCTACTAATAACCCTGCTGCTAATCTATCATCTTCCTATCGTGAAGTGGGCGAAAATGCCAAAAATAACCATAGTCATGCTGATGGTCACAATCACTTAGAGGGTGCTACCCCTGAATCTCATGGCCATGGTCATACGCATGCTCCTGTTGCATCCGTACGAAATGTAGAATATACACCTGCACCAATGAGTACTTCTACTTCACATAATCATGATCATGAAGATTTAGAAAAAATTCAAAAAGAAAAAGAAGCTATCGACATGGCTCCTATTGCTTTTAAAATCGCATCTGCTGTAGCACAAGGTCAATCAATTACAAACCTTACTACTACACCTACACATACAACAAACATAACAAACAATGGCACAACAACAAACAATGGCACAACACCGATTTACACAAACACAAATGAATCCTATGCTACAGCAGATGCATTAGGATCTCATATGTTACATGCGGGTAGTGTTATTCAGGCAACGTTATTAACAGGAATTTCAACAGATATCCCTAACAATGAAATTGTCGCTGTGGTTCGTCAAGACATCTATGATAGTCTAACAGGATCACATCTATTAATTCCTCAAGGTTCAAAAATTATTGGCCAAGCAGGTAGTGCTGGCGGAAAAGGTGTTAAACGAATCGGTGTTACGTTCAATCGAATTATTTTACCTAATGGTAATAGCATCACATTACCTAATTTACCAGCGATTGATGGAACAGGAATGCCTGGTTTAAAAGACATTTATGATTCTCATACTGGTAACTTATTACGAACCGCTGTATTTGGAACTATGGTAAGTGCTATTGCACAATCTGCTACAGGCAATACAGGTGGTTCAGATAATCGTAGCCCTGGTCAAGAAGCTGTTTCAGGCGGTGTAAAAGAAATTCAAGATGTTATCTCTGATTTAGTCAAACGATCGGCACAAAATCAAATTACAATTGAGATTCGACCTGGTAAAGAATTTAGCTTATTTGTTACTCAAGATATTTCAATTCCTGAATATACCTCGGAGTATAGATAACTATGCGGTACATAGTCTATTCATCTATTATGCTTTGGGCTATGCAAAAAGCAACAAATTCTATAGTAGAAGCACTTAATTACAATATTTATTATTTAGGTGCTCCTACTATCTCTAATGAATATATGCAATGGTATCACCCATTCAAATGTATCACATGGTTTCTCTATTACCACGAAGCAAACTATTTATTTACCAATGCCATTATGTGGGTTGGATTTGGCTTGTTTTTAATTTTTATCATTGCGTTACTCCTAAAACCTAAAGCATTGCTAACTTCACATGGTTCGGCACGTTGGGCTGAGTATAAGGATCTATTGAAGATGAACCTTATTTCTAGTTCTGGCGTAACCATTGGATTATATGATTCTCCCTTTAAAAGAAGTTTAACCAAACAATTAAGACGTTTAGAGGTAAAGAAAAACGAAAAAGTAGCCTATGCAGAAATGGAATTTGACGAAAAACAAGATAAAGTATTAGATCGGATTCCTGAAAAAATCACTATTTGGCTTGAAGAATATAATGCCAATACTGATCCAAAACGAAGAAAAGAGCTAGAGATAAAAATCAAACAAGCCCAATCTTATCTTAAAAATCCGCCTAAGTTTGACATCAAAAAATATCGTTGGACACCAACATATTTCTATGATTATTTCTACAAATTGGCAGTTAAACTTTATAAAAAATTGCCTCATTTCTATTTACGAGATAACTCCAATAAGCACTTAGCTGTTGTTGCGCCTACACGTTCTGGTAAAGGCGTTGGCCTTATTATTCCAACACTACTAGGTAGTTGGAAAAGTAGCGTTATCGTCAACGATATAAAATCAGAAAACTGGGGTGTAACCGCTGGGTATCGTAAGAAAATGGGGCATGTAACCATTAAGTTTGAACCCACTAGTGATGATGGTTCATCGGCTCGATGGAACCCACTTGATGAAATTCCTATTGGTACACCAATGGAAGTTTCAATGGCCCAAAACTTAGCCTCTATCATTGCGGATTATGAAGGAAAAGGGAAACCAGATCACTGGACAGCAAATGCAACGAACGTCATTATGACTGTTTTATTGCATTTAAAATACGCACATTATACAGATCCAGAGAACTACCCTACTCCACCTACTCTATACAGCGTTGCGGCCTTTCTAAAATCTAGTATTGTCATAGAACAAGATAAGGATGGCGTGTATAGACAATCCGCTAAAGGATTCGTAGAAGCAGCTAAAAATTTAGTAATGTATGAACATGTGCCTCAAGAAGGTATTGATATCGTGGAATGGAATACAAAAACTTGTGCTTATGAAAAAAGGCATTTTACCCAAGAGGATTTAAGGGCTATCTACCCTAATTCCACTTCTCTTAACTCGATGCCTGGCACACATCCCATTATTTATCAAGCTTTCGTAGAAATCACATCTAAGCCAGATAATGAGCTGGGTTCGATTGTATCGACAGCCAATACTGCTTTGAAGGAATATCTAGATCCATTGCTTGCTTCTAACACATCAGTATCTGATTTTTGTATTGATGATTTAATGAATTACAAAAAGCCTGTATCACTTTATCTAGTCACTCCACCATCTGACTTATTACGTCTAGCCCCTATTTTTAGGCTATTTTTTGAAATGATGGTAAAGCATCACGCTAGATCAATTGGTACCTATGTAAATGGCCAAGCAAAATCCAATTATAAACATAAATGCCTATTTTTGATGGATGAGTTCTCTTCTCTAGGCAACCTACAATCGTTTGCAGCTACACTATCATATATTGCAGGTTATGGGATGAAAGTATTTTTAATCAACCAGGGTTTACCACAAATTAATGGTATTTATGGCAAAGACAATCAAATTCTAATGAACTGTCATTTAAAGATATTTTACGCACCAAATGATAATGATACGGCTCAATATGCTGAAACAGAACTAGGTAAAACAACGATCGAAACTAAATCAAAATCCAGGAATGCAGGTCGCTTAATCGGTTATACTAGCGCTTCTACCAGTCAAATGGCTAGATCGTTAATGACTGGTGATGAGTTAAAACGAATGGAAGACCAGGAAGTAATTATAGCTTCTGGCTCTCCTCCAGTTCTGACAGATAAGATTAAATACTACGAAAACAATTATTACCTGGAAAAACTCATCAACGCCCCTATAGTTAGTGATGTGATCCGTACAGATCCTGTACGAAATGCAAATGCAAAACGAGAAGAATTATTGAGCAAACAAACTACTCAGACATCTTCCACTACATTTATTTATGACAACAATATAAAAAAGTGAGGTGATTACTATCCTACCGATGCAATCTATTCAACGTTCACAGAAAAGTATCCAAAAAAGTTCTAAAAAACTATCTAAGTTGATGGAAGATGAGGCTGCTTTATTAAGAAAGTTAGAAATCTTACGTAAAGAAAAACGTCAGGAATCTAAACGAAAACATAACCAGGAGTTAAGCCACATTGGATACATCATTCAACAATTAGGTTTCCCTATTAACAACCTGTCAATTTTAGTGGGTGCTATTTTATCTGCTAAAGAACAGTTAGAAACCAATAGATCTCAGACGGTTGATGATTATTTACAAAGATACCAAAATTTTTTAGAAGACAATACAATTTCTGAAACACTTCGAGAAGACTTCATGTATGCATTAAATACAGATGTTGAAGATATAGACGATGATGAGGAGGTAGATGATGGCGACACAAGCAACATCTAGGAATGAAGTCTTAGATGTTGTTCTAGGTACTGAACTCGTTAACTTATTTAAACGTGGTGACATCACGGAGATTTATGTTAATTCAGATGGGTATATTCGCTATCTATCTGGTACTGAAGGTAAAGTTATTACTGATATTTATCTTACGGATAAACAACGAGCTGCCATTATCGAATTAATCGCAGGGCAAGCTAATAAAATCGTCAATGAAGATATTCCCTCTATCTCCACTGAAATACGAGGCTACGGCTACCGTTTCCAAGGTGAATTGCCACCTATTGTTAAAACTCCTGAATTTAATATACGTAAACGAGCCACTATTGTGTTTACATTAGACGATTATGTAGCAAATGGAACGATCACCGAAAATTACAAAGATTACATTGAAAATGCTGTTAGCCTTCGTAAAAATATCTTAGTTGTTGGTGGTACTGCAACTGGTAAAACTACCTTCTTAAATGCCATCCTAGAGGCTATGGCAAGACTAAGTCCATTTCACAGAATCATATCGTTAGAAGACTTACCAGAGTTACAATGCCCTGCAAGTGACTACTCCCCTATGTTCACAAAACAAGAAACAAACTCTGATAAATCTGTTAAATACAATATGACCCGCTTATTGGCTGAGTGCATGCGCCGTTCTCCTGATCGCATCGTGATTGGTGAGGTTCGAGATGGATGCGCCTATACTATGCTTAAAGCCTGGAATACAGGTCATCCTGGCGGTGCATGCACCGTCCATGCAAATAGCGCCATGAGTGGTCTTAGCCGCATTAAATCCCTTGCCCAAGAAGATTCAGAATCTTCTGGTGATATTAAAGGCCTGATTGGTGATGCCATTGATGTGATTATTTCCATCGTACATACCGATTTAGGTAATGGTAAACGTGGTCGTATCGTCAATGAAATTATAGAAGTCGAATCTTTCTCTGAAGAAAAAAACACGTATATTACAAATATTATTCCACGAAAGGAACATAGTAATGAAAGATAAATTACAACTTGTGAAAGAAAAAATGCAAAATGCTTATTTAATGAAAGTAGCTGGACTCACTACTTTCTTTCTTACTAACACATATATCCAAAGCTTCGCAACGACTGTTAATGGTGCTATCGCAAATGCAGGAGGGAATGTAACAACTGGTACTAATTTGAAGTTTGATATTCCTATTATCGGCTTTTTCCTTAGTATTATTGATTTCATGACTGGCCCGTTTGCTTTAGTAGTGGGTGGTTTATTCATTGGTGCCGCAGCATTTCTCATGATGAAAGGTAATGCTGGCGGTTCGTTAGAAAAAATTCTATATGCTTGTTTTGGTGTAGGCATCATTATGTTCTTAGGTCCTATTCTTGGCTATTTATGGACTGCTGGTAAAAGCTCTGGCATGATGATTGGTCTATAGGTAAAACCTATGAAAGATACGATTCCAGAAGGATTTGAAGTGCCCCTTCATAAATCTGTAGCTGAGCCTGTCTTATGGATGGGCTTGCCTCGACCAATCTTATTCGCTATTAGCTTAACGACCATCATGCTAGTAGTTATCTTTCAGATCTCTTACATGTCACTAATTGCCATCATTCTTGGTATTTGTGCCTATATTGCCTGCTTACAGCTTACCAATCGGGATCCTGAATTTTACAAAGTCATTCTAAAAAATAGTGTTTACAAAAAACACTACTATTAAACAAAGGAGGTTTCCCTTGTTCTCTTTATTCAATTCTAAACATAAGAAAAAAGAGGTAGACCCAAGAATTTATTCCCAAAAGAATGGGATTTGGCAAGAACAACCTCGTCTATCCTATATGATTCCCTGGGCTTACATTGATGAAACAAATGGTATCGTGCATAACCATGACCATTCTATGATGGCCATCTTCAAGTTTCGTGGTTTAGATACAGCTTCTGCTACACCAGAAGAACTGATTGCCTATAACGCAGCCATTAACAATGCGATGCGCAGGCTTCCTTCAGGATACATTTTATACATAGAAGCCCAACGGCATCCGAGCCATAACTATGAACGCTCTACTATGCCTAACCCCACACTTCAAGCCATTGAAGATGCTAAAGCAACTTACTTTGAAAGTGGTCACTTTTACGAAAGTGATTACTACTTCACTATTTATATGGAACCCCCAAGCAAAACAAAGCATAGATTAACCTCTGCTTTTGTTACAAACGGTAAAAATAAAGGGGAATCCATCGAAGATGATTTAGCTATTTACAAAGAAGTAACTGATGAGTTTATCCACAGAGTAAATCAGTTTGCCTTAATGCTTAAAAGTATCTTCAAAGAGCTTTCTGCTTTGCTTGACCCTGATGAAATTGCTACATTCCTACACAGTCTAATCTCCGATCGGATGCACAAGGTCAAATATAATCCATTACAATACCTAAACGAATACCTAAGTGACGCCTCTATTACTGGGGGCCTAAAGCCTCAATTAGGTACTAAACCTATGCGGGTAATCACATTATTAGGTTTCCCTATTAGTACGATTCCTGGATTATTAGACACTTTAAATGCTTTAAACATTCAATATCGTTGGACAAGTCGTTGGCATTGCATTGGCACTGATGATGCCAAAAAGTTTTTAATTCAACGAAGAAAAGACTTAAAATTCCAGGCTATTGGCGTTGGTTCTCGGTTAGGGGCCATTGCTACTAAACGACAAGTCAACGATGCAGAGATTGACGATACAGAGCTTTCAAAAGCCAATGATGTGACTGCTGCCATCGAAGAGTTAGGCACAGGTATGATTGCGCAAGGCTATTACACAATGACCCTTTGTGTATTCGCTAACGATGTTTCTAGCGTAGAAAAAATAGCTAGTCATGTCTTATCTATCGTTAACCAGCTAGAATTTACTGGATATATTGAAACAGATAATTCTATGGAAGCATGGCGTGGTTCCTTACCAGGATGTCCAAGATGCAACATTCGTAGAAATATGGTCAATTCCCTAAATTTTTGTCATTTAGCCCCGACCACAGCACAGTGGTCAGGTGACAAATGGAATGATCATTTAAAGGGGCCAGTTCTTTTATATACAGATTCCTATAATAGCCAGTTTAGACTTTCACTACATAACGGAGCCTTAGCTCATACCCTTGTATGTGGTCCTTCTGGTTCTGGTAAATCTGTATTACTGAATACATTAGAAGTTCACTTTATGAAGTATCCAAATAGCCGTATTTTCGTCTTTGATAAGGCGGCATCGAGCCGTGTTACCACCTATGCAGCTGGTGGCAACTTCTACAATATTTCAGCAAGCGGCAAATCTGATTTATCTTTTCAACCGCTAGAAAATATAGACATTCCTACAGAACGTGTGTGGGCCATTGATTGGCTAGCAGGCTTCTTAGATAGAGGTAAGTTTGAAGTTACTGAATCTACCAAAGATACGATTAAAAAAGCCCTATTATCTCTTGCAGAGTTTCCAAAAGATAAACGTACCATCTCTAACTTCTGTGATTTGGTGCAAGATAGCGACATTCGTATCGGTCTTCGTGCATTAACAATGGAAGGTCCTTATGGACCCCTCTTTGATAACCACTCCAGTATTAAAGGTTCAGGACGTTGGCAGGTGTATGAAATGGAAGAAGTAATGCGTACTCCAGCGATCGTTCCTTCAACCATTGACTATCTATTCCATCAGATTGACAACGCTTTAAAAGAAGATAGCCACTCCCCTACTATGATTATCCTGGATGAATGTTGGCTATTCTTTGATAACCCTGTGTTCAGAGATAAAATCCGAGAATACTTCAAAGACTTACGTAAAAAGAATGCCTCTATTATTGTGGCCACTCAGAACTTAGCAGATATTATTTCTAAGCCAGATTTACTATCTACAATCCTGGAAAACTGCCCTAATAGAATTTATTTACGTAACCAAAATGCTGTCAATGAACAAATACGTAATTATTACCACCAATTCGGTTGTAATGAACGTCAAATTGACATCATTTCAAAGCTAGATAACCAGGAACGTCATGAATACTACTATAGCTCTTTTGAAAAAGGAAATCGTGTGTTCGACCTTGCTTTACAGCCTATAGAAGCTGCCTTTGTTTTATCCACAGATAAAAGCGACCAAATTTACCTCAACAAACTGATTGAAGAAAAGAAAATGGATAACTTCACCTTAGAATGGTTGATTTATAAAGGGCTATACAAGGAAGCCGAGTTTATCAAGGCTCACTACCTATAAAAGGAGGGCCTATGAACTGTTGTTTAGTATGGAATGAAAAGAAAAACATCTTTGAAATCTTGACTGAAGAAAATGGGGTTACCCTTCAAGAAATTGAAAATATGTATGAACCTTCTGAAGGATTAAGGGAATTAATTCTACTCTTAAAGGATGACCCTAATATAGAATATATTGAAATTGGCGATAACATCTTAGTTTTTAAAAGATAACTTTTACTAATTTTTGAAAGGTACTATATGAAAAAACAATTAGCACTTTCCACATTGGTAGCACTTGCTTGTGCAGGTCATATTGGTTATGCCGCAGATCCTGCTACTACAACTACTACAGAAAATGGTGTAACTAATAACTTCTATGATATTACAATTAACAACATTAAAGAAGATTCTGGACTTGAGTTAGGTACTAATGCAAGAGCTAGAGGTAATGGTTCTATTGCGACTGGTACTGGATCATTGGCTGTAGGTAATAATGCAGTGGCTACTGGTGATAATGAAACCAAAGATACTATCACAAGCAAATTGAATGAAAATAAACAGAAATTACATGAAATTGATGTAGCCCAAAATAACGTGACTAATTTGGCCAAGGAAATCCAAAAAATTAGGGCTGAACAAGCTAAAACAATTGAAGCTGGTGAACGTGTTAAGCAAGTTAGACTTGCTAAAGAAAAAGCTCATCAAAGCTATTTGGAAAAGAAAAACGCTTACGATACCGAAGTAGCTAATTCTGCTGAATTTTTTAGAAACGCTCAAGCAAAAATAGATGACTTTAATAGCCGATTAGGTGCTATTAATAATCTAGGAAGTGTAGATATTAACTCCGAAGATGGATTAACAGGAGCTGCTACTAAATTAAAACAGTTAGTTGAAAATAATACAACATTAAATTTGCCATTAGATAGTTTTTATAAAGAATATATCAAAGCACATTATAAAGCTATGGGGGATTTACGGTTGAATACCATAAAGAATGGTACTTATAGTAGATATTATGATGCAGTAAGGTCAGATTATGCAGAACCAAATGGATGGTCTATGGCTAAGAACCCTGTAAATCTCTATTATTTTAGTATTAAAAAAGGACTCGAAAAAGCTTATTCTTATGACTATAGCCGTTTTTATATGAACGCAACCGATAGGGATATCTTAAATAAAGATTCCTTTGATGCATCAAATGAAATAACAAATAGACCTACAAAAAGTATCCGTTTAAAAAACTATAATACTGATGTAAGTACAGAGCAAGAATGGAATGAGGCGAAAGAACAAGCCCCTAAATTTAAACAATCTTTTAAAGAATATATTTCAGAAAATAACTACCCATTTTTAACTTCTGATATAAAAGAAAAACTATCTATTGAATTTAATAAAAAAGTTGACTATTATGTCAAATCAGTAGAAATTACATATTATCAAAAACAGTATGAGATTACCCATAATACAGTCTGGTTAGATAAAAAAAATACAGCAATAAAAGAATTTAAAAATATAGAAGATTCAGATCAATCATGGACAGCTCTTAATGAGATGAATAAACTATATAAAAATTGGGAAAAAGAAAATATCACAGATATTGCAGAAAAAAATAAAGTCACTACAAATAAACTAACCTCAGACCTTGAAACTGCTCTTCAAATTAATAAAAATGCGGTTGCTGAAAAAGAAAAACAAATTGTAGCTTTAAAATCCTCTGCTGATCAAGCCAAAACAAATTGGGAATCTATCAATCCCAACGCTTCAGATTTGTTGTATATGGAGCAATATGAAACATTAATGAAACAATTGACGGCTAAATCTCAAGAGTTGCAACAGAATCAAGAACGTTTGACCGCTCTTAAAAATGCATTAACCCTACATAATCTAAGTAATGTAGGTGAAAATGCTATGGCTATTGGTACAAATGCTTTATCAACAGGGTCTAATTCCATTGCCATTGGCACAGGTACTATTGTAACTGGTGAAAATTCTATTTCTATTGGTAAAGGTTCTGCCGTAACTGGCACTAAATCTATTGCTATTGGTGTTGGCCATATTGTAATCGGTAATAATTCTGGGACTTTTGGCGACCCGAATACGATTTATGGAGATAACTCCTACGCATTCGGTAATAACAATACCATTGGTGATGCCAATACCACACATACAATTGGAACAAATACCTTTGTATTGGGGTCTAGCGTAACTACTAAAGCTAATAACTCTGTTATTCTTGGCAAAGATAGTACGGCTACAGAAGATAATGTAGTATCTATTGGCTCTGCTACTGCTACTAGAAAACTAATTAATGTAGCGGATGGAACTATCACTGAAAATTCTAAAGAAGCCATTAACGGTAATCAATTGTGGAAAGTATCTGAAGCAAAAGCAATTAATAAAACAGCTTGGCAAGCTGCGTTAGGTACTGGCACGAATGCAGCTGGTAACACTGGACTTATTACTGGAGATACCTTACATGCAGCTCTTTCCATCGTTAAAATTGATCCTAATACATTAAATGCTAAAGCCAATACCACTTTAGATAACATTACAGATGACGGTAAAACTGTTATCCGTAACTTATCTAAAGAAGCTGTTAAGCTAGAAAATGGCTCTAATACTTCCGTAGAAAGTCGTGTAGACGGCAATTCCGCTGTGTATAAGGTAAATGTATCTAACGATGCCATCACTGGTGCTATTGCCCCTAAATTAACGGAATTATCTAATTCTGTAGATACCAAGTTAGCTACTAAAGCCAATAAAGATGCTTCCAACATCACTTCCGAAGATGCTTCTAAATGGAGTGAAAAATTAGGTACTGGTACTGTTACAGTTGGTAACACTGGTCTTGTTACTGGTGGCACTGTCAATACTGCTATTAAAAATGCAGTAGATAATGCTACTTCTAGCATCAATAATGGGTTAGATGCTAAATTCAATTCTAAAGCTAATACCACTTTAGATAACATTACAGATGACGGTAAAACTGTTATCCGTAACTTATCTAAAGAAGCTGTTAAGCTAGAAAACGGCTCTAATACTTCCGTAGAAAGTCGTGTAGACGGCAATTCCACTGTGTATAAGGTAAATGTATCTAACGATGCCATCACTGGTGCTATTGCCCCTAAATTAACGGAATTATCTAATTCTGTAGATACCAAGTTAGCTACTAAAGCCAATAAAGATGCTTCCAACATCACTTCCGAGGATGCTTCTAAATGGAGTGAAAAGTTAGGCACTGGCACTGCAAAAGCTGGTGATAAAGGATTAATTACAGGTGATACCTTACATACAGCTCTTTCCACCGTTAAAATTGATCCTAATACATTAACAACTAAGGCTAATACTAATGCATCTAACTTAACAGATGAAAACGTTAAAGAATGGACAGCTAAATTAGGCATTGGTACTGTTGGCCAAAGTGAATCCTCAAATGGATTAGTCACTGGTAAGTCCGTATATGAAGCTATTCATAAATACACACCAAAAGGGTTAGTACAAACAGATGGAAAAGTAGTTACCGTGGATAAATCTGGTACTGCTAATCAGATTGATTTCAGCGGTACAGATAAGAATGGAAATAGCATTCTACGAGAAATCACTGGCGTTATTACAAATCCTAATGATCCTAATTCGGTTGTGAATATGGATACCCTACAATCACAGACTCAAGGATTGAATCAAAAATTGACCAAAGCTGTTAATGTGGGGACAGCTACTGCATCCGCATTAGCTGCGTTACATCCATTAGACTATGATGAAGCCAATAAAGTATCTTTTGCTGTATCTCATGGCCAATATAATGGTTCAAAGGCTACCGCATTCGGTGGGTTTATTAGACCTAATGAAAATATTATGCTTTCCTTAGCTAGCACTATCAGCTCTAATGATCGTGCTTGGAACGCTGGTTTATCTTTTAAAATTGGTTCTGGATCTAGTCATAAAAAAATTAGTCAAAATGACTTTGAAACACTTCGCAAAAAAAATGACAAACTAGAAAATGAGTTGAACCAATTAAAAGAACAATTGTCTAAGTTATCGACTAGACTTTCACCTAAACGAGCTTCCTTCCCTGACGTACCTAATGACCATTGGGCTAAAGAAGCAGTAGAAACACTACATGGCAACGATGTATTAGATGGATACCCAGATGGCGAATTTAAAGGCGACAAGCAGCTTACTCGATATGAGTACGCTCAGATGCTTTTTAAAGGCCTTAAATAGTCATATTCTATTTCTACAGCACTTGAATATTACACTCTCTCACATTGGAGGTTGACTATGGAAAAAAACATCCATCAATCCTTTGTAGGAACTATAAATAACCAATCTTTTACTAACGAAACTAGTTACCTGGCTACGCTCTCTATTCTATCCGCCCTGGAAGACAAGAAACAGATTGGCCTTGGGAAGAATACTGAATTAACCAAAGATTTATATGAAGATGTACATAAGCTAATTTATAAATATGATTATGATGTTTCATCAGTTATAGAAGCCACTAAAGGCTCAATAGAACAGGCTTCTAGTGATAAAACACTAAAAGATGTTAAGCTATTGGCCTTTGAGGATGATGATGGAAAGTATATTACCACCAATCAAAAACTGGCAAGTGGCACCTATGATAATGAACTTGATGTAAATGCTAAAACAACGCATTCTATTAACCAGGAGTTTTGGGGTGAAATCAATGGTAATGGCATTAAACATGAATCTACTTATAGTATGGCAGAATATTTCATTGAAAATATTGAAAACAAAAAGCAGATTACAATCGAGGACCAAGCATTTACCTATGATTTAATTGATGCTATTGCTACACTCCAAAATACTGGCGTTTCACAAGAAAGTATTGAAACTGCCACAATGGACCATATAGATGAAAAGATGTCATTTGAACCTTCTATTTCTGATTTTAAAGTACTCAGCGATGAAACCGATGTATATCTTCCATTCAATGCCAATGTAGAACAAGGTGTCTATGATTACCTAGATCATTATGATGAGCTAAAAAAGTTAGCAGCTTCTAATAATATGGATATTGATCCATTAATTCAGTATCAGAAATATTATCTTCAAGAATTTGGCGAAGATGTCAACACATCTCACCTACCTACTAACTTTAATCCAGAAAAGGCACCTATTGGTGTAATGACGTATGGAGATATTGAAGATATAGCAGATACTTATAACTTCTCACTGTCTATACCTGATGAAAAACAAGATAAATGTTATCCACATATTAAAGCTATCTTTAAAGATATGGAGTATGGCGAAGAAGATATTTATATTAATTTAAAAACTAACCAATTAAACGATAGAGTAAATTTAACTAGCGTAGCTAATTATCAGGACTTGGAGTATCCTGCATCGCAAGATACTTACAAGGAACTGAAACCCTACTATCTATCAAACTACACAGATAATCTTTACCTTGCTCAACAACTTTTAAGTAAACAAGAGTATCAAACTTTTAAAGATATATTAATGTCAAATTTAAGAGATAATCACCATAAAAACAGCGCTCCAAAAGAAATGAAAGACCAAAAATCCATTTCTGAAGATAAGGATAAGGGTAAATCTAACCAATTAATTTTTAAATAATATAAGGAGGTTTCTATGAAAGAAAAAAAAGATGTGAGTAATAACTATAGCAACAGCGAATTGCTCCATGACCAGGATTTTCCATTCACCATTGAAGAAGCAGACAATGCAATTTTAGATTACATGCCTGAGTTATTAAATGAAGATTACCAACCTGATTCTGAATAATTAGGAGGTCTATCATGGCTATTACTAGAACCTATAGCAAGACAAGTCAAACTTCAGAAGCTCCAGCTGAAAAAAAGACAGCAGAAGACATTATCCTGGAACAACGTAAACGAACAGCAGAAATCCTTGTTAATGCAATTCAAAACACCAATTTACCAGAATGGCAAAGAGGATATGTGTTTCGCAAACAATATAATCCTATTTCTGAAACGAGATACTCAAAAGCCAATATGATTCATTTGATGGCAGCATCACTAGAAAACGGTTGGACAGATCCTAGATGGGTTACATTTCCACAAATGAAGGCAGAAAACCAGAAATATATTGATGCAGGCTTAGCTCCAATTTATGTACTTAAAAAAGGCTCCAAAGGGTCTCTCATTGAGTTCCACCAGGAATGTTATAAAGATCCTGAAACTGGTAAAACCATACCTACTAATCGTTCTTCAGATAATACTAATTCCAATGACCTTTCAGAAGAATCCAGGAACACATTTTGGGTGCATCAATACTATAAAGTATTTAATGCAGAACAATTTGAAAAGTTTCCACCACTAGAGCGAGAGATAGAAGATATTGTTCGAGTAGAACAACGTAATAAGTTCATCGAAAATATCATGGAAAACTCCCAAGCTCCTATTCACTTTGACCAAGTAGATCGAAACTATTACATCCCTAGTAAGGATGAAATTCATCTTGTGGCTAGAGAGAATTGGAAGGCACCAGAACTCCTATACTCCACCGCCCTACATGAGATTGGCCATAGTACTGGACATCCTTCCCGATTGCACCGAAATCTAAAAGGTGGAAAAGGTAGTGATGACTATGCTCGTGAAGAATTAGTGGCAGAATTTACTAGCGCTTTACTCCATGGAACCTATAACCTGGAACGAGCTGAACAAGAGAACAATGCAGCCTACATAAAGGGTTGGTCACAACAACTACTTAGTGATCCTAATGCATTTGTCTACGCAATTCGAGATGCTGAAAAAGCAGTGCAATACATCGAAGAAAACATGTTAGATAAGCAACTAAAAGAAGAACTCTATCAACAATATCAAGCAGAACATGCTCCTTCTAAAGACGAAATTGAACTACCTAAATCTCCTAAAGATGTTCTCTCCTTATCCTTAGAAGATCGTAAAAAAATCTTAGAAAATGGATTTGGTATTGCCATCGAAGATACAGAGTATCCTGATGCCCATTATGATAAACCTGGAACTATCTACTTAGGCGGCGCTGCTAATGTCTTTGGTACGACTATTGCTGAATTATCTAATGCTAATGAGTATACTTATGGATCAGGTAAAAAAGGAAAAATATATACTGGTAAACAGCTTAATGAATTGGCCAATGACCTTAGTAAAGATGATGTATTAGGGGCCATTGATAAACGTGGTTATTATAAAACACACTTAACCTACTACATGAAACCAATTTCCGCTGCGCTTGATGAAAAAAATCTTAGTGAATATAAAATTGATGAAGGTCGCTATGATATTGGTGATGGTGAATTAGTCAAAAATCACATAAAAGAATACCTCAAAAACCTGGCAGAGCAAGGTAATACATCTGCTGAAATTTACTTGGCCATTGCTAATAGCTTAGAAAAAGAAGGTGAACTTACAAAGCCAACTTTTGAACATCAACCAGAGATATTTCATAAAGCATTAACTACGGCTATGTTACAGTCTGACCCAGACTATGATAACTCCATTAAAGCTATGGTGTCTTCCTTCGATTTACCTGGACATAACTTCTTAGAATCTTTGCAATCCGATAAAACACCATTAGAAGTTTTAAAAGAATATAACATCTCCAGCATCGTGGACAAAGAACCTTACCTGGATAAAGAGTTATTAAAAACATCTGTCAAAACTATGGGCTATTCTGAAAGTAACCTTATGGATAGCCTAGAGACTTCTATTCGACTAAGTGTTGTAAAAGGATTAGCAGATAAAGAATACCTAGACAAAAATATGTTATCTGAAGATATGCAGGCAAACTTAGAACAAGCAGATAAAATGGCGGAAACCTATCACAAAAAGTGGTTAGCCTACCAACGTCATACGACTAATGAGGCCCACCCCTATGGCTCTTATATGGCATACTCAGAAAGTAAAGATGTATTAGACTCATTACCTGATAAATCTACTTCTAACACTAAGGATCAAAGTATAGTACCAGAAACTAAGGACCATGCAACCACTGAACAAACCTTACCTAAAGGAACAACTATACCACACTATAATCCCCCTGTGGTCATCAAAAAACGGTCACCAAATGCTTTATATAATGAAGAAAACTCTCCATTTGAACCTAAAAAGACTACAGATAAAACTATTCAAGGAGGTCTCTCTCCTAAAGCAAAGGAACAGTTATCCACAAGACAAACTATTCCTATGAAACCAATCGTATATGCTAAGTCCACACCTAAAGATATTACTAAAAATAAAGGTCGTGAACGGAGTATATCCAGATAATCGTTTGTCTTTCAATAAGGTAGAATCGTTTACCATCAATACAGCACTCTATCTTAACTTACAGAAATACAACCTTAACATAAAATGGCTCTTACACTATCTACCGTGTAGGAGCCAGAAAGGAGAATGTATGTATATCCCTAAAAGTATAAAATTATCAATCATCACTACATCCATTATGTTAGGTATGTCTACACTTCCTAGTCATGCACAAATCCCTGTAATAGATACATCTAACATTATGCAACAAGCAAAAACTTTGGCTGAAACTGTGAAAGTGGTAACGAATACTGCACAACAAATTCAATTACAATTACAGGAATTAAAATCCTGGCCTGAAGAACAATTGAATAAATTAACTGCTAAATTTGATGGTGGTATACAAAAAATTACAGATACGATTAATAGTAAAACAAGTATCCTGGGTGATTTAAATAAAGGAATTGGTAAAGAAGGATGGTCTGAAAAAGGCGGTCTTAGTACTAATGAAATCAAAGACCTTCTTTCCAAGTCTTTCCCAGAAATTGGCACCACCACAAACCTTGCTGCCAACCAAGATGCCCTCCAGGCATCCAAGCGTAATGGCTGGAGCATACTTTCTAAAAGTAATATAGATACCCTACAAAAATATCATCAATATACACAAATGGTGGCCGATGCAACGAAAGAGTTAGGCGACCTAGTTAAGATGTCTGACAAAGCCATTGGCGCCAAACAATCTGCTCAAATTGGCAATAGAATTAGCGCCGTAAAAGGTAGAATTGACGGCATCAACAGTATTCTATCTGCATTAACTGGTCAACAAGCTGCATTGAAAGAGGCACAAGAGTTGCAAGAAAAGAAAAACGAGGAGATTGCTACAAAGTCTAGAATTGAAGCTAACATTAATGCAATAAATTCTGAATCTAAGAGTGCTGCAAGTAGCACTTTAGGGGAAGACCCTTGGGTAAAACTGATTAAACAAAGAGGCCATTCTTCTTGGATTGGACTATAATTATTCATTTATTTTACCAGTATTTATTAAACATAAAAGAGGTCCAACCTTATGGTTAGACCTCTAATAGTAATTATTTATTTTTGTTGTTCTGCTCGTTTCTTAACTAGTGTTTGCCATGGATCTGGCGCTAATGTTGATTTAGCACTTTCATCCGCCATTTTCTTTATATATATTTGTTGTTTAGTTATTCTATTCCACGTATCATTTTTCTCTTGTATATTGCGTTTTAATGCTATTAAATCGTTATTTAGTGTGGTTTCTTTTACAGCATACTCTTCCATTAATTTTAATTTATCTTGGATTTGCTTATCCACAGATTCATGTTTTTTTACTGTATCTTCGTAGGCTTGATTTGCTTGCTCCATTGTTAACGGTTGTAAATCAGGAACCTCAATAGATTCAGCTTGTTGCATAAGTGTAAGAACTTCATTTTTAGTCGTATTATATTTCTCTTGTTCTCCACAACCAGCTAACAACATAATACACATTGCAGTAACTAATAACAGTAAAATTTTCATCCGTTTCATAGTTAATCCTTTCTGGAGGTATATATGACCCCTGCTCCAAGTCCAAATTTTTTAACAGATTTAACCGCCTTTAAAGCTCTCGATCAAATGATAGATTTTTTTCGAGAAAGCTCAGTCATCGGTTATCTTAATCTTCTCCCTTATTCTATCACACTTTTACTTGTTTTCGTAGGCTTAGATATTGTATTCTCTTGGTCTATCTATAATGGTTCTATGAGAATGCAGGAGTTAATTTCTAAGCTTATTAAAGTAGGTATTCTTTTATTTATTATACAGCATATGCCTGAAATCAATAGCATCATTATACGTTCATTTCAGCAATGGGGATTTATAGCTGCTGGTACTGCTATTGAGATTGATAAAATCACAACACCAGCAAATATAATGGGATATTCTCTAACAGTTCTCACTGATGTTTGGACAGCAATGGAAAAAATATCTATATTCACAGCTGGAGGTTTATCAACCTTATTTGGATGTATAATGGCTACTATTGCAGTTCTATTCTCTTTCTTTTTAATGGCTATGGAAGTTATGATGGTCATTATTGAGTTTAACATCTTCGCTTCATTATTAGTGATACTCATTCCATTTGCAGCAATGAAGCAAACATCATTTTTGTTTCAACGTTGTGTATCTACGGTAATCAATTATGGTGTAAAAATGATGATTATCTATTTCTTAATTGGCTTAATAACAACTACTAGTGTCACCTATTCAAAAATATCTACTGCTAATTTATCGGGCATGTTAGTTCAATCAATGGTATATTTGGCACTTGGATATATCGTATATAAAGTTCCTACCATTATCTCTGGCATGCTAAATGGCCAACCTTCTATGAGTGGCAATGGTGTTGCTAGTTCCGTAGCATCAGCACCAGGAAAAGCACTTTCTAGTACTGGTGCAGCAATTGGTGGCGTAGCTGCTATAGCTGCTGCTTCACGAGTACAAGGCGTTAATAAATGGGATACCTTTAGGTCTTCTTCAGCTCAGTTTGGAAAGAATATGCTTGGTATGGCCAAAGCAAAAGCTGGCGCCTCTGTACTACGAGGAGCCGATAAAACAAATGAGTTATTACGAGCTGGAAATGCCATCGAAAATGGTACTTGGAAACGACAAACTGATGAACAACGTAACACTGGTATGGGTATGGGTATGACTAATACGCAAAACGTTCCGTTATCACAAAAAGCACAGGAACGATACAATGATGTAGAAACTTCTGTTAACACCAGACTTGATAATTTAAAAGATAAACAGTATGAAATGCCAACCTCTACTCCGTATAGTTCTTCTACTAGCACATATTCATCTACACCAACTAATCCGCCTAAACCTACAACAAATGAAACAGATAAGCCAAAATCTAATTAATTATGAAAGGGGGTGCTTAGCATGAAACAATTATTAAAATTGTTGTGCATAAGTCTACTTCTCTTATGTTCGTCCATATCTGTTTTTGCTATCACACCTCCTTTTAAAGGTGGTCCAATCACATCTGGATATGGTCCCAGAAGTATTGATGTTGGTGCAAGTGATTTTCACTATGGCTTAGATATTGGCATTGATGATACATATATTCATGCACCTGCTGATGGATATGTCCTTCATGACGTAGGGGGTGGATTTGGTGAAGCCCACATCATATTCTGGTTTGGTGAAAATACACCTTACAAAAATCAATCCTTACTATTCGGTGATTTAGGCGATGATTCCAACTATATGAATGGTGGTCTTACTGGTGAACGGGTCCCTGTAAAAGAAGGCGATATTATTGGGGTCGTTCATGGATTTGATCCTAAAGTTGCTGATGGCCCACATGCTCATATTGAATACCATCCTAATGGTGAAACATATGGTGGCGGTTCTGAGTACGTTGGTGAATTTTTAAAATCATTAGGAATGGATCTTTCTGGGAATGTATATTCTAAGGACTACAACGGTTCAGGCGAACATGACACAGGAATACCTTGGAACGTGCAAGCCCTAATGGGTATTGGCAATTCGATCAATGATACTATGGTAAAATTCCAGGGCTTTGCCTCTAAAGCCTATGATAATATCCACACCTATGCTCTTGCACTTTTAATCATTCTATTCGCAACAGATATAGTATTTCTAATCATCTTATCTGGATTTGAGCTAGATCTGATGACGATGCTTTCTAAATTAGTCAAACTAGGAATATTTATATTCTTAGTTAATCACTGGAAAGATATAGTCAACACTATATTTAAAGGGTTTATCACCTTAGTTGGTACATCTTATGCAGGTACTAATGCTAACTTTTTAAACGATGTCAGTCAACCACAATTGTTATTACAAAAAGCAGTAAATCTACTTAATCCCGCACTCAATAAGATTGCCTCCTTTGGAGCTAGAGATTTTATTAGTAATATCGGTACGATTTTACCCATTTATATCCTAACCTTCTTAGTTATAGGGATATTCATCCTGGTAGCATTATATATTATGATTTGTTACTTAGAGTTCTATATTAGTGGTGCCCTTAGTATCATTACCGTTCCATTTGGAATACTACACTGGTCTAAATTTATTCCAGAAGGATTCGTTGGCCATTTAACTTCTAGCACTATCAAACTGATGCTAATTTCAGTACTAGTAGGTTTAACTACTATTGCGGTAAAAGATGTAACGGTAACTGAAATGTTTTCCGCTACAGTTAGCGCTACAGAAACAACTACTGGGGTTCCTACAGACACGTCAAGTGGTGGTTATGTGGGAATGATTTATGAAGAAGCTGCAAGATTTGGTGTAGATCCAGCGGTTATTTTAGCCATTGCCATGCATGAGTCTGGCGGTGATACCATTGATGGTATCCACATGACTCCCAATTGGCAAGGATCTGGTGCACAAGGTATTATGCAAACAATGCCTGGACAAGATGGAATTGATGAAAATGGCAACCAAGTTCACATTGATGAAGCCTATCCTGGCTATCAATCAGATCCACGCCAAAATATACGGGCAGGTATTGCTATTTTTAAATCAAAACTAGACTTTGCGGATGGAGATACTATAAAAGCTATTGGCTATTATTATGGCAGTTTAACAGAATCTTATACTTCTGAAGTCCTTGCTAACTATGCAGCAATCACTGGACGTGACTTCTCTAAATTATACAGTAGTACTGGCCATAAAAATCCTCACAAAATTACTACAGAACAGCTAGTTACCTTCTTAACCTTCTGTACGATTTTAATTGCATTAGCATTATTGATTTTAAAAATTCCAGAAAAACTAATGAAACACTTAGGAGGTCAAATTGAACTACCGTAAGTTTCCTGATTTTAAAAATAAAACTATCCCCACTTTAAAACCCTTCAAAAAATCAAAAAAAAGGACCTTTTGGGAGCGTTTAGTTAGACCTAAGTATATTATGATACCTAGACCTCAAAACGAGCATCAAAAGGCTATTATGGGTGGTTTTTTGGGTCTAATAAGTATTTTAGTCATAGCTATTATGATTAGCTTCTTTCCAGTCTTATTTTTTAACGTATCAGATAGCGCACCTCATGGAGTTTATATACGTGTTCCTGGTCAAGCAATGTATGGAGATTATACTGTAGTACGATTACCACATTCCATTTATTTAGATAATGGACGTATCGAGCCAGAAGGAAAACAACTTATTAAGATGGTTCGGGCTTTACCAGGTGACACTTTTACAATTGAGCCTACAGAAATTAAAATTCACGAAAAGGATCCAGTCCAGTTTGAAAAATATTCACTACATCCTTTTGATTCAGAAAAGGATTCTAGTTATAAGATGTATATTTCTTACGTGATTAACCCTAATCCTACATTACCTCATATTCCTAATGGAACCTATACTGTACCAGAAGGTTCAAAACTATATATCAATCCACCTGTTGGCTCATTTGATAGCCGTTATTTAGGACCCATTGATAATCACTATGAAATTGGTAAAATTGTTTTACTCTTAGACTTTAAGTATATTAATAGGTTTTTGAGTTTATTTGAATTAAATGAAATATCTTTATGAAAGGAGAATTTGAAATGTTATTTGATTTATTATTCCTAATCTTTTTAATTGTTCTATTGTTAAGCACTATCACATGTTCTGTATTTTGTTTTAAAGTAGTATCTCAATTAAATACGTTTAAAAAAGATTTGAATACAGTATCTCGTGAATTAATCACATTTAATCGCAATACGAAATAAAAGGAGGGATTGATTATGAAAGGAAGGAAATATCTATCTGCTTTCATGATTACTACTCTACTAGGCTTAACCGTCTTTCCTACTAACATTGATGCCAGATGGCATCGTCATTATATGCCTATCCATCCTGGAGATCATGTTTTCGACGCCAAACGTTTCGCTGATAGTATTCGTGAAACAATCCAACAGGGATTAGTCTTTAAAAACATGGTTGAACAGCTCAAAAATCTTAATTTAAAAAATATGGGGGCAAAACTTAGTTATCTTACTGCCTCTTTATCTACGTTTAAATTACCTAATCTTGATGGAATCATGGGGAACCCTGATAAAGCAGGTACATATACATCATACGGCGCTAATAATACATATGGTGCAGATGTACTGAATGACAATATGTTTCCAAGGCTTGTTATTGGTGAAAGAGAAACAAATAACAATAATCTATTTAATCTATCCACAAGACTTAACTCATCCATTACCTATTCACAGGATGCAATGACAAAAACCCTCTCCAACGATACACCTGGGATTCGAGGAGAGGGGCAAAAAGCACATGTATTAGAAGCCTTGCAAGGCTTTCAAAAAGGAGAATATATTCAGTATAAAGCCGCTCAATTAATCCAAAAGCTAGAAAAAGATCAGTTAGAACGACAAACAGAACGTTTTGAGCATGAAAAAGCTAGTGTTCATATGCAAACTATTACTACTGATCCATATCATCCTAATGAATTTACAGAAATGCACAAGAAAGATTTACCCGTTCAAACTAAAGCAATTGGGATGCCAGATTTATAGAATTACTTACTCTCTTTTTTCTTATTGATTAAAGAGAGTAAATTTTCTAATACTAACAATTCGTCCATTTCAAACTCTGTTAACATTTGTTGAATTTGAACACGTTTTAATTCTAGTAGTGACATTGTGTTTATAGGTCGTTGATCCACCATCATACTGGAAGTATCAGCATTACCAAGCAATAACCACTTCATATCTACGCCAAGTTTAGCTAGTGAAACAAGCAGTTCCAGTGAAGGAGGTCTGCGCCCTCCTTCTACATCTGATAAATTTGGTTGAAACATATTAAATTCTTTCGCAAAGTCTTTTTGCTTCATATTAAATGCAATCCGAACTTGCCGAATACGTGTACCAATTGTATCTTTTACGTCCATTATCTAACCCTCACCATATAACAATATAATATATTTTAAAATCCAATAACTAAGCTATTTATATTGAAATTTTATTAAAAATATAAAAATTTGTCAATTATTTTATATCATTATTGATATATTAATTAAAAAGGAGACTCTAAAATGAAGCGCCTTATTATTGCGGAAAAACCTGATATGGCCCGAGCATTTGCATCCTATCTATTTTCAGATAACTACACCAAAGGAAATGGTTGCCTAATCTCAGGGGATACAACGATTACCTGGGCCTTTGGCCACATGTTAAAAAATGCAATGCCTGGAGATTATGGTGATGCCTTTAAATCCTGGAGTGCCTACCCCATCTTTCCTAGTGAATGGCTAATGAAAGTAGATGCCAACTGTGTTAAACAATTTAAAGTCATCCAGGAGCTACTACAATCAGCAGATGAAGTTATTCACGGAGGCGACCCTGATCGTGAAGGACAATTGCTAATTGATGAAATCCTAACCTACTGTGATTATAAAGGCCCTATTAAAAGAGTGCTTGCTAACGCCAAAGATAATGATAGTCTAGCACGTGCTTTTGATAACTTGGAAGACAATAAAAAATACTACAATTTATATCAATCTGGGTTATGCCGTTCTCAAGCCGACTGGTTGATCGGAATGAACTTAACTCGGTTATATACGCATCGAAGCAAATCGTTTGGCCATCGAGAATCATTTCGTGTTGGTCGTGTTAAAACACCTACATTAGCACTTATTGTGCAACGAGAACATGAAATTAAAAACTTTACATCTATTAAACACTACTCCTTACAAGGAACATTTGAGCAAAATCATCTATCATTTAATGCCAAACATGTCTTATCTGAAACTTTAAAACAATCTTATGATGCTAATGGCTATTTGACTGATAGAGCTTTATTAGACGGTTTACTTCTTAAATTACAAGATCAACCTGCCATTGTAAAAAGTGTTAATTATTCTGAAGGTGTTACTGAACCACCATTACCCCACTCCTTAGATACATTGCAAGTAGAAGCTAATAGCGTATACGGATATAGCCCAAAACAAGTGTTAGAATTAACACAGTCATTGTATGAAAAAGCCTATGTATCGTATCCTCGTTCAGATTGCAACTACATCCCTACATCACAGCACGATGATGCTAGTAAAATTTTAGGTACAATTAGAAACAGTATAGAATTACCTTCTATTGATTCCTTATTAGATAGTAGTCAACAATCCAAAGCATTTAATGACAAAAAAGTAACAGCCCATCATGCCATTATTCCTACATCTGTTCTGCCTAATTCCTTATCTACAGAAGAGAAAAATATCTATGAATTAATTGCTCTGAGATACTTAATTCAGTTTATGCCTCCAGAAAAGTGGAATAAAGTAGAATATACTATTGGAATTGCTGATGAGGAATTTAAAGGATCTGGTAAAGAAATCGTATCTCCTGGGTTTAAAGTTGTTTTGGCCAAAACTAAAAAGCAAGACGAAGATGAAACAGATTCCGATTCAACTAATTCCATTTTACCTTCACTCAAAGAAGGTGATACCCCTAAGGTATCTAAAATTAGCGTTAATGAAGCCAAAACTAAACCGCCTAAACGGTTTACAGAAGGTACTTTAATCAAAGCCATGGCTAATATCTATCAATTCATCCCTAATGATGAACCTTTGCGTGAAAAATTAAAAGAATTAAAAGGTATTGGTACACCTGCTACCAGAGATACAATTATTGCTGAATTACTTTCCACTAATAGTAATGGCAATCCTTGCCTTCCTTTAGTTTCTAAAAAAGGAAAAGAATTATTACCAACCGCTTGGGGGGAGCAATACATTAAGATTATGCATGCAGATCTAACCACTCCATTATCAACTGCTATCATGGAATCGTACTTAGCTAAGGTAGAGTCTGGTGAATACTCTTTAAATGAATACATCAATATTTTAAAAGAAATGATTAGTTCTATAATTAAAAAGGTAGAGTCTCAAACATTTCCATTTCCAACAGATTATGTGGAGGGTAAACTAACCCCTTGTCCTATTTGCAAAGAGGGTCAACTGTTAAAGAAAAAAGCTAAAAATGAAAATAGATTTTTCTATATTTGCTCAAATCCAAACTGTCATCATCCAGTTACCTTAAAAAAAGTATTCTATAAGGATTCGCCAAAAGGTCCAGTTATCCACCTGTGTGATACTTGCCAGGTGGTAACAACCGCTTGTAAAGGTCCTTATGGTGACTATTACCACTGCCCTTCATGTCATACTAACTATAGTGCAGAAGGCAAGAAAAAGAAATCGACTAATAAATAAAAGGAGGATATATGACATTAGTTGTAGAAGAACCCTTACCTGATACTGATTTAGATCAAGGTACACAACCAAAAGATGATGAAACACCTGGAACCACTGATGATGAATCTAGCGGTGATATGACCCTTCGCCCTTCTAAACCAACACCTCCAGAAACTTCATCACCACAGCCAATGAATGAAGAACTTAACATTGGTATGATGAACTATGTTAAACATATCTTTGATGAACAAGGAAACCAACTAAAAGAACTAAATGAATCTATCAATACTTGTTTCGATAGGCATAATGCATTTTTACAAAAACAAGATAATGAACTACAAGAAGCAATTGATAACTTAAATAAGCATAGTAGTGGACTATCAAAGACATTCAAAGAATCTTTTATAAAAAAACTACGTCAAGATATTGTTGAAGAACTAAATTCATTCTTACAATCTGAACTTGAATCATCCATCAAAGCCGCCCATCAATCTATGAAAGAAACTATGGAAGTTGGCCATAAGAACTACCAGTTGCTAATTAAATTAATGGATCAAAATTATAAAACATTGTTTAATCAATATAAACATCCATTTAAAACAGTTCGTCTTTTCTTCTGGTTCTACATAATCTCTTCAGTAATCAATTCGATACTAGCTATATTTCTTATTGTGAAACTTTTAAATTAGATACCATAAAAGCCTACGATACCCCTCGTAGGCTTTTATATTTCTTAATGACTTATAGATACTTTATTTTCCTGGAATGGTCAAATATCGGTCAAATCTAATATAGAAAATATCATAAAACATTGTTTTTAAGCCATTTATGATACATATTTCTAAGAATATAACATTCTTTACCCTTAATGCTCAATACCAAGACGTGCTTCTACGCCTTGATCATAATAATGACGATATGACTCCATGACAGTGACTAAATCCGCTTCGTCAAGAAGCCATTGTGGGGCACCACGGCCTGTAAATACCACTTCTACATTTGGATTTCGAGCTGCTAGGAGCTCACGCCCCTCTTCTTCTTCAATTAATCCAAAAAACAAAGCCATATTGTATTCATCTAAGATAACAATATCGAAATCGCCTGTTGCCACAGCCTGTAGAGCTCTTTCTTGACCTATGTGAATCAAATCCTTATATTCTTGTGGCGGCTGCCCCTTAGGAAACACGACTACATCATCTCCCCATCGACGCAACTCTTCATCGCTTTTCATGCCTTCAGGAATAATAAAAAAAGGTTTTCCTACTGTTTCTACTGTGATAGGGTCTAATTGATCTAATACAGCATGTTCTGAGTACACCTTAGATTTCATAAATTGAAGTAGTAGCACTTTCTTTCCTACTCCTGCAGCACGCACTGCTAGACCGATGGCTGCTGTTGTTTTCCCTTTGCCATCACCTGTATAAACTTGTACATAGGATTTCATAATTGCCTCCTATTGAATGGGCAAAAATAATAATGGATCCGTAGCCACACCATTCACCCTCACTTCGTAGTGAACATGACTACCCGTACTTTTACCAGTGCTACCCATAAGTGCAATGGATTGTCCTTTTTTCACAGTCATTCCCGCTTGTACTAAGAGTGCTGAGTTATGCCCATATTTTGTAATAAATCCATTACCATGATCAATTTCTATTAAATTGCCATACCCTCCAGCATAGGCTGCATAAGTTACAGTACCTGCCGCCGTAGCTACTATTGTTGTTCCTGTATCATTAGCAATATCTAACCCCTCGTGGAAGGCACCACCACCATAAACAGGATCTTGTCGCGCCCCAAAGGTAGAACTGATGACGCCTTTAGCCGGCCAGATTGATGGCATGTGGCTATTAGCATCACTAGCATCTCCTTCCATGGCTAGCAAAGATTGTAATTCTCTAATATCTTTGCCTACACCTTCTCTTAGCACATTATATAAGGTATACATAGATACCATACGACGTTGTGCTTGACGATCTAAGCTAGATATACGTGCAGATAGTTGAGTTGTTGTGAAAGTCTTATTTGAGCTTTTGGGAGAAGGGTCCTCTTTCTCTTCTTTATTTTGGGTGTTTCCATCTGCTTTCTGCAGTGTACCAGACTCTGTGCCTTTGATCATATTTCTAATATTTTGATCTAGCTCATCAAGAGTTTTCATTTTTTTATCCAAGACTTCTACTTTTTGGTCTAATAATCGTAATTGCTCTTTTTGTAATTGATTTTCTTGGCGCAATTGCAACACTTCTACTTGTCGCGCTATCCCCCAGATACCAAACCCCAAAAAGATAACTAAAATAGCAATTAATATAATGGCTATCGTCTTTATTTGTTGTTTTGTAAACTGCAAATTCCAGTCATTACCATCTTGTTTCAGATGTGACTGCAACCACTTAGGTATTTGCATATAACATCCTTTCTATGCTGACACAGAAGAACTTGCTAACACATCTCCATTGCTTCGTTGTCCCATAGCAGATTGCAAGCTAGCTAACTCTTCTTGTGAAAGACTGGCTAAACTTTTACCATTTACAATTGGTTTTGTAAAAATACGTGATTCATTTCGTCCATATACACTAGAGATGACAATACCATTGAAATTTCCATCTAATAACGTTAGGGAAAAGGACAATTCATTGCCAATATTTTCAAAAGCATTATATTTCACAAATCCAATATGCTGAAATGTTTGTGCTTGTGTAGATTGAATCACTTTTTGTTCTGATAAAATGGTTTCCCAAGTACTTGCCATATCTCGTAATTCTTTCACTTCAATAGCAAGACGTCGCTCAATACTTTGTCCATTTTCTCCATCCATAAAATATCGATACCGTTTGGTAAGGCGACTTACTCGTATATGTAAACTGAACGCATGTAATACTAACAGTAAAACAATACTTCCTAGTATCCATGGTAACCAAGGTAATAGTTGTTCTAACACAATAATCCTTTCTATTCTAATTCATGTTCAAATGGCTGTATAGCACGTTGTAAGATGCCATGTAAGGAGGCTATCAAAACCCCATAATTAACAATTGGCACCCCTTGAACAGTGGCTACATCAATACGTCGTAACACCTCTCGACGTGTCAACATACAACCCCCACAATGAATGATAACATCATACTTAGATACATCATGAGGAAAATGTCCACCACTGGTCCACTCTAACTGTAAGTCTGTGTAGCCTTTTGCTGTTAGCCATCTTGGAATTTTTACTGTTCCAATATCTTCACATTGTTGGCGGTGTGTACAGCCTTCACTGATTAATACATGTGAACCCGCTCGCAATTGCTCTATAGCATGTACACCTGCCACTAAATCTTTTAATTTTCCTTTAAATCGTGCCATCAAAATAGAAAAGCTTGTTAAAGCTATATCCTTTGGCACAATTTGACTCACCGCCTCAAAGGCTTGGGAATCAGTAATAACCAATTTAGGTGATTTCTGCAATTGCTGCAATGTAGTGGCCAGCTCCTCTACTTGGCACACCATAGCCATACCATGATGATCCAAAATTTCACGAATCATTTGCACTTGTGGCAAAATAATACGACCTTTAGGAGCTGATTCATCAATAGGGCATACTAAAACAAATACATCTTTTTCTTCAATGTAACCACCTAACAAAGATTGTACCTCTTCATCAACTGGTTTTAATTTACTTAATGCCTCTAATAACACCATTCGACTTGTACTATCACTCACGTCTGCTACTATGACCTGTGATGTATAAGGTTGTAATTCCCCATGGGATTTAATAAAATCAGATCCCTTGCATCCTTTTACTTCGTTAATCACTACTAAGGTAGGAATATGTCTACTTTCTAATTGTTGTAACCACTCTATATCTTCCGGAATCGGTTCAACATCAGTACGCATCATATACACTGCCAGATCCATCGTTGATAATACTTGTTTCGTTTTGTCTACCCGTAACAAACCTAGTTCCGATGTATCATCAATACCCGCTGTATCTACAATCATCACTGGGCCCAAGGGCAACAATTCCATCCCTTTAGACACTGGATCTGTCGTAGTCCCCGCAATGGGAGATACCAAGGAAATCTGTTGCTCTGTCAGCGTGTTAATCAGAGTAGATTTACCTGCATTGCAACGCCCAAAAAAGCCTATGTGCAAGCGATTCCCTTTAGTTGTTTCTAATACCATAGACTTCCTTTCTATTCACCTTCAATATAGCTAATTAAACGCATTAGTTCTTCTTCACTTTTAAAAGAAACTTCAATAGTACCTTGCACTTTTTTAGTGTTCTTTAAGCGAATATCTACAGGAGCACCTAAACTATGTTTGAGCCTCTGCATTAACTTTCGTAACTCCGCCGTTGCTTTTGGTTGTGTAGATGTTAAACGTTTCTTCCCAGATTGTAGTTCTTTCACAAGTTGTTCTATTTGACGAGCATTTAAGCCTTTTTCCTTAATGCGTTCCAGCGCTTGTAGTTGCAAATGTTCTTCAGCTAATGCCAATAAAGGTCTAGCCTGCCCCACTGTTAGCGTCCCTATTTCCAATTCTTCTTGTAAAAACTCCGGTAATTGTAATAGTCGCACAATATTGGCTACATAGGAACGACTGCGACCTACAATAGTAGCAATTTCTTCTTGTGTTTTTTTGAAAGTATCCATTAAATATTGATACCCAAAAGCTTCCTCGATAGGGTTTAGGTTCTGTCTCTGTAAATTTTCTACTAAAGCAATTTCACTCACTTCTTCTGTGGTATAGTCTCGCACCACCACAGGAATTTTAGTAAGTCCCACCTGCTGGCAGGCACGCCACCGTCTTTCACCAGCTACAATTTCATAATAATCATCTACCTTGCGAACCGCAATAGGCGCAATCAATCCATGAGCCTGAATAGAAGCTACTAAAGTCTCCATATCTTCTTCTGAAAAGCGTTTACGAGGCTGATTGGGATTAGGTTTTATTTTAGTAATATCAATTTCATAGCCACTTTTATGTCCATCTTTAAAAGAACCAGACAATCCAAAAGACCCTAGGCCTTTACCAAGTCCACCTTTTGTTTTTTTAAGCACCACGTTCTATTACCTCCCGCGCTAAAGCACAATATACTTCAGCTCCTTTGGATCGTTTATCATAGATAACAACTGGTAAACCATGGCTAGGAGCCTCTCCTAATTTCACATTTCGTGGTATTGTTGTTGTGTATACAGACTCTCCAAAGTAATTTGTTACTTCTTCTGCCACTTGTACAGCTAGTTTGGTACGTCCATTGTACATAGTAAGAACCACACCTTCTAGTTCTAAATCTTCATTTAATTCTTCTTGTACAAGTTCGATTGTTTTGATTAATTGGCTAACACCTTCTAGAGCATAAAACTCTGTTTGTATAGGAATTAACACGCTATTAGAAGCGGTTAAGGCATTAATGGTTAGCATACCTAAAGATGGTGGGCAGTCTATAAGGATATAATCATAGTCCTCTACGATAGGTGCTATGCACTGTTTCAAAGTATAGCCTTTATCTTCCATAGCTACCAAATCCACCTCAGCCCCAGCTAGATCTATCGTTGTTGGCGCAATTTGCAAGGTATCTATTACTGTAGATTCTATGATATCTGTGATAGATACATCATCTACAAGCATTTCATATACGCCTTGTTCAATGTTTTCTTTATCTATTCCTAATCCACTTGTAGCATTTCCTTGAGGATCTAAATCTAATAAGAGTACTCGTTTTCCCTCTACGGCTAAAGATGCGCTTAAATTTACAGCAGTTGTCGTTTTACCAACGCCACCTTTTTGGTTAGCTACGGCAATAATTCTAGCCATTATTTCACCTCTTTCTTATAGTCTTATCACATTATAACATATATTTTCGTATTTTATATGAAAGCTATGGGTATTTCTTCATCTTTTTATATATTTTTATGTTTCACGTGAAACATTATAACCTCTATCTAATTAATTGTTTCACGTGAAACAATCCCTCTATGGACTCACTATATAGACACTTTTAATCATTGACAAATAGTTTTATATACAGTACGATTTTCATATGATTTATAGTAACTATGAAAGGATAGGCTCATGATGAAACAACTACGTCCTTGGATACTTGTTATCGCCTTTTTATTCTCTCTCCTTTCCACTTCACAATTGCAAGCGATGCATGTAAAAGGAAATGAACTACCAGCAACAGACTTAGTAGTAGCAGGTATCCCTGCAGGATCTACTACCGATGCTATTTATAAAAGTTTGGGGGATCCTACTGCTCTTAAACCAAATAGAGTAATTTACGGAGGCATCACCTTCCATGTAAGTAACAAACACTTTCCGGAAACAACAATGACAACTATAGACAACCGAGATGCTGTCACTGCCAGAGGTATCGCTGTCGGAGATAGTATAGCAGACATTTATACAAAATATGGTCAACCTAGTATGGTATATAATAAAGAAGGCGTTCACGTTCTTTTTTATGGCGTATATATGCCAACTTACGATTATAGAAAAGGAATCGAGTTTATTACAAATGGAAATTCTATCATAAGAATTAAAATACTCAGCGGTATTTCTCAGTAATGTTTCACGTGAAACATCCTACAGGTTAATCACAATACACGTGTGATGGAGTCCGTATTCAACGCATATCTACATACAAATAAAAAGGAACATGGCATGATTTTGCCATGTTCCTTTTTATATATTTTTTTATAAAGGATTTTAAGCCATCTAATCCTTCTAGATACCTCATCTCATGGAGTAACTCTTCTGGGAATTCTGCCTACTAAGTGTTATAGTATGCTAACTATTCATCACCTAATAAGCCTTTCACTATATTCACCGCAGAGATACCATCTTTGGCATAGGAGTCAGCCCCGGCTTCATCTGCGTAGGCTTGTGACAATACAGCTCCCCCTACCAGTACCTTCGCATCCACACCTGATTCACGGATGGCTGCGATGGTTTCATTGATCATCGGCATCGTTGTAGTCATCAAAGAGGCAATCCCAATAATCGGAGCATTATGCTCTTTTGCCGCTGATACAATTTCTTCTGGAGATACGTCTTTTCCTAAGTCCACGATTTGGTATCCATTGTTTTCTAACAACGCAGATACTATATTCTTACCTAAATCATGGATATCACCTTTTACCGTAGCTAAGATAATCGTCGCTTTCTTCTCTGCTGTTCCTTCTGGCAGCACTTCTTTGATCGTTGTGAAAGCTGCTTGCATCGTTTCTGCCGCTAGCATAACTTGTGGCAAGAACGCTTTACCAGAGCCGAACTTTTCACCAACTACTGCCATAGCATCGGATAAACCTCTACGAGTCACCTCTAGTGGATCTAAGCCTTGTGCTAAGGCTTCTTTTACCAATGGCACAACCGCCTCTTTTTCCCCTTGTTCTACGGCATGTTTAATGCATTCAATAGGATCATCACTATGAAAGGCTTCTGCTGTAGCTTTTACCTTTTTCGTCACCACTGCATTATCATCGTCATCACCGTATTCAGCGATAAAGTCCGCCGCTGCTGGGTCAAATCCCATGAAGGTACGGCCTGTAATGAAAGCTTTTCGTACGATCTCATTCATTGGGTTCATAATAGGACAAGTCAAGCCACTGCTCAATGCCATCGTCAAGAATTGTGCATTCAAGTACGCCCGCTGTGGCAAGCCAAAGGATATATTAGATAAACCCATCACTGTTGGGAACCCAAATGTTTCTGCATAAAGTTTTAATGTTTTTAATGTTTCTCTTGCTGCATGTTGGCTACTTGCTAAGGTCAATACTAATGGGTCAAGCAATAAGTCATTTGATCGCAATCCATAGTTGTACGCTTCTAAGACAATTTCTTTTGCTAAAGACACACGCTCTTCTGCCGTTTCTGGTAATTCTTTTTTACCTAATGGCAAGCATAATAACGCTGCACCATAGCGTTTTGCCAATGGTAATACTGCTTCCAATTGCTCTGGCTCTGCGTTCACAGAGTTCAACAATGGACGACCTGGGTAAGCTTTCAAACCAGCTTCCATCGCCACTGGATCCAATGTGTCGATGGATAAAGGAACCTCTACAAGCATCGTTAATTCTTCGATAGCTCGTTTCATCGTTTCCCCTGGATCAACGCCTGTGACACCCATGTTAACATCCAACACGTCTGCCCCAGCTTCTACTTGGGCTAAAGCATCTTTTTTCACCATCAAGAAGCTACCCTTGCGAATTTCTTCTGCCAACACTTTACGGCCTGTTGGATTAATGCGTTCCCCGATGATGATTGGTTTTTCTTGCAAACCTACTTTCACTACGCTAGTACGACTTGTGAAAGCCGTAAACGGTTCTACATGTGGTCGTTCTGCCGGTGTATGTGCTCGTGCCGCTTTGGCAATAGCTTCAATATGTTTTGGCGTACTACCACAACAAGCACCTAAATACGTTGCCCCTGCATCGAGGAAACGAGGTGCATATTCGCCCATCTCTTCTGGTCCTAATGGGAAGATAGTTTCTTTCCCTACGAGTTGTGGCATACCTGCATTCGGCTGAATACTAATTGGCAAGTTCGTTACTGCTGCCATGCGTTCTACGAGCGGCAATAATTGTTCAGGTCCTAAGGAACAGTTAATACCTACGATATCTGCTTCCATAGCATCCATCAAGATAGCTGCTGCTTCTGGTGGTGTGCCTGTAATAGTACGTCCATCTTCGCTGAAAGAGAACTGACAGATAATTTTTACATCGTCTTTTGTTTTTCCTAACTCATCACGAGCATCTTTAGCCCCCAACAAGGCAGCACGCATTTCTTGGATATCGATGATCGTTTCAATAATCAGGTAATCTACCCCTGCATCGATAAGAGCTCTTGCTTGGCCTTTGAAAGTCTCATAAATCTCATCAAATTGAGCCACCCCTAATGGCGCCATAAAACGACCACTAGGACCCATATCACCTGCGATTTTTGCATTCGGATTAATCTTATCACGAGCCGCTTGTGCTACTTTCACAGCAGCCCGATTGATTTCATCCATGCGATGACCCAATTGGTATTCATCCAGTTTTAAAGCTGTCCCACCAAAGGTATTAGTCGTAATAATATCACTACCGTGACGCAAATATTCTGCGTGGATGTGCTCCACCACGTCCGGATGTTCTACGTTAAATAATTCTGGACAAGCCCCGTCACCAAGACCTGCCGCCTGCAGCATGGTACCCATGCCACCATCTATAATATATACCATATGTCCCTCACTTATGTATCAGGCACATTGCTCGCCCAAGGCAATATACTTCACATGGGTATGCATCTACTCTTCCCTGTAGGTTCTCATACACCATATTACTTATCTATACATCTAATTATTATTCTTAATCAAAGTTTCTTTGTTAGCATCTTACAGTTATCAGTATGACATAAAGTACCTCTACAGCAGCTAAGCCATATACAACTACTATAAAAACTTATACTGATTAACACTATATACCAATGATAGTATTACTAATAGTTATTATACCTTACACAAATATCAATTATATTGCAAAAAGTATAACTATCATAAGGATATCCCACATAGGATACCTTTTCAGTACTATCCATCACAAACGGTACATTTGTTTAAATGCACGACGTCGTCCCCTTCTCTGGCAACTTTCGAGAGGCACAATCTACTTGGCTACAAGATGTGCAGCCTCGTTGTGTTTTTGGTCCTTCTTCATCTACTGTTTGACAGCCCACGATAGCCGTTACCGATTTACGTGGAAATAACATACTTGTGTCTGTCACCGTCAACCCAATTTCTTCTGTTTTAATGATCTTAGCAAATTCTTGCTGTACTGTGACAGGCCAGTTGCCATAGCCTGGGCTAAAGCGCCATGTCGTTTTAAAGCCTTGTTTTTTTGCCTCTCTGTCGATGAGTTCATTTACCTGATCTGCCACTTGTTCTACGGCGGTTGTAGCCGCTGCATCCACGAGAAGACCTAGTGTAGATTTGCCTTCTTTAAATAAAGCAGAACTGCGTTCTTCTACAGCTTCTCCTACTGTGACAGCGAGAACATATACTTTTTTAGCATTCCCTAAATGACGAATGATGCCTGTGGCATCCAGCACCATAGGCGGGTTACTAAGGATTGTATGTGTCTCCGCATCGTAATCATAGCATTGGTATACGCCACGAGGTTCTGCCACTAATTGTACTTCTAGGGCAGCTTCTTTCACATACTGCTCTGGAAATCCCTCCGCATGTTTTAATCCGGAGTATCGTTTTATTTCATCTTCATTGAGTTTTGGTAATCGTCCGTTATAGATTGCCATTGTCTCACCTCAATCTTGTATTGCAAATATAAAACATGTGCGAACACAACGTGACCGCACATGTAAAGAGTACTCATTAAGTATATCATAGATATAACTTATAAGCATTTTTCTATATTTTATTATGAGTTATAGTGCATAGCTATAAAGGTTTTATTTTAATCTCTTTTGGTTTTCGAGGGTATTTCTTAGCCGTAGGTTTTACCTTTTTGATATACACAATAGCTCGTTTATCCTCTAAAGTCGGTAACGTCACTTCTTTGACCTCTACAATTTCACCGCCCAAGATGGATAAAGCACGTTTACTTTCCTCTAATTCTTCTTGTACAATAGAGCCTTTTAATGCCACCATGTAGCCCCCTACTTTCACATAGGGAAGTCCCCATTCCAATAAGATGGATAAGCGAGCCACCGCACGGCTAGTGAGAAGATTGAAAGATTCCCGGTACTCTTGATGTGCCAAATCTTCTGCACGACCATGTAAAGTTTGTAATCCTTGTAAGTCTAAGTCCTCAATAACACCATCTAAAAAGCGGAGTCGCTTTTGTAAAGAGTCAAATAAAGTAATTTGCAAGGATGGATCGTATATACCCAAGGGAACACCTGGAAAACCTGCACCAGTCCCTAAATCGATAACCCTTGCACCCTTTGTAAAATACTTAGGGTCATAACAAGATAGAGAGTCTACCACATGTTTTAAGGCAAACTCTTCTGGTTCTGTAATACCCGTTAAGTTCATGTGCTCATTAGTAGTTACCACTTGTTCGTAAAACCGTTGTAGTTGGTCAATTTGTGCATCTGTGAGGTCCAACCCATAGGTATTGGTGTGGGCTTTCACATAGTTTGAAAATGTCATATTAACCTCTTTCACGGTAGTACTGCTCAATTTGCACTAAGAGCACGGAAATGTCCGCAGGAGATACCCCAGAAATACGGCTTGCTTGACCAATGGAATGGGGGCGTACAGCGTTCAATTTTTGAATGGCTTCTAAAGATATACCTTTCATCGCTGTATAATCCCAATCTTGAGGAATAATCTTAGCCTCTAATTTGCGAACCTTTTCTACTTGTTCCATTTGTTTTTTTATATATCCATCGTAAGTAATGGTAATATCGATTTCTTCTTCTACTGGCGCTTCGTAGCGAGGCAATCCGAATGCCTCTGCCACTACTCCATAGGATAGTTCGTTACGTTTCACCAAATCGTAAGCCTTGATGCCCGTTTTTATGCGAGGTGTACCAATACAATCTAAGATTTGTTGCGTTTCTTCGCTAGGGTTTACAGGTGTATCCGCTAGTAATTGAATGGCTGCTTCAATTTTACCTTGTTTCTCTTTGAAAGCTTTATATCGTTCTTCCTTAACAAGTCCGATTTCATAGCCTTTTTCTGTTAAGCGCATATCTGCATTGTCTTGACGAAGTAACAAGCGATATTCACTGCGGCTCGTCATCATGCGGTACGGTTCTTTCGTTCCTTTCGTTACCAAATCGTCGATAAGCACACCGATGTAGCCTTCGGAACGAGATAAGATAAATGGCTCTTTTCCTTCTAACCATAAGGCTGCATTGATACCTGCCATCAAGCCTTGTGCTGCCGCTTCTTCATAGCCAGATGTACCGTTCGCTTGACCTGCAGAATACAAACCTTGGATATGCTTCACTTGTAAAGCAGGTGTCAATTGCAATGGATCTAAGCAATCATACTCGATAGCATAAGCTGGACGCATGATTTCTACATCTTCCAAACCAGGGATAGTTCGTAGGAACGCATATTGCACATCGATTGGTAAGCTTGTGCTCATACCTTGGACGTACATTTCGTTGGTGTGATTGCCTTCTGGTTCCACGAATAATTGATGGCGTTGTTTATCTTCAAAACGAACCACTTTATCTTCGATGGATGGGCAATATCTTGGGCCTGTCCCTTCAATGACGCCCGTGTACATAGGGGCACGATGTAAATTGCCACGAATGATATCATGTGTATTTTGATTCGTGAAAGTCAACCAACATACTTGTTCATTGCGGTCGATCCAATCAGACATAAAGGAGAAGGCTCTATGGTGAGAGTCACCAGGTTGCATTTCCATATTCTCTGTGTGCAAGGTTCGTTTATCGACACGAGCTGGTGTACCTGTTTTGAATCGCATTAACTTAATGCCATGGTTCAATAACGATTGAGACAACAATTCCGCTGTTCGCTGTCCATTAGGACCACCTGTGTACGCCAATTCACCAGTAATAATCTTGCCTTTTAAGTACGTACCCGTACATAAGATGATTGCCTTTGCTTGGTATACTTCTCCTAATTCAGACACAATACCTTTCACAACACCCTCTTCAATGAGCAACTCATTGACCATGATTTGCTTCACATTGAGGTTCTCTGTATTTTCTAAAACTTCTTTCATACGGCGTTGGTAGGCTACTTTATCGGATTGGGCCCGCAAGGAATGTACCGCAGGTCCTTTTCCCGTATTGAGCATGCGCATTTGAATGGCTGTCGCATCTGCATTAATGCCCATTTCACCGCCCAATGCATCTAGTTCGCACACTAGATGACTTTTACCAGGTCCCCCAATGGCTGGGTTACATGGCATAAGAGCAATGTTATCTAAATTCAATGTAGCCATCAAGGTACGGTGCCCCATGCGAGCTGTGGCTAACGCAGCTTCACAACCAGCATGACCACCGCCAATGACGATCACATCATACGTATCTACTAAATACATGTATTCTCCTATTTTCCTAAACAGAATCGTTTAAATAATTCATCCACCATGGATTCACGTAAACTTTCACCAGTAATATCACCCAGTAGCTCCCAAGCAGCGCGAATGTCCGTGACGATTAAATCGATAGGCATACCGCTATCTATGGCAAGAATGGATTGGTCCAAGCTAACTTTCGCCTGTTCCATCAAGGTGATGTGGCGCACATTGCTGAGCATCGCCTCATGACTAGCCTGCACAGAACCTCCTTGCACCAAGGATGTAATGACCCTCGCCATCTCATCCATACCTTCCCCTTGGGCCGCGCTGATGGTGACAATCTCTGTGAAAGTCCCCAGTGCCGCAATCTCTTCTTTGCTAACACATTGCGCTTGGTCTGCTTTATTCAAGAAGATAATACTTGGACGATTCGTAATGAGCTGTAGCAACTCTTGTTCTTCCGGCTCCAATGGTTTAGACCCATCAATAACAAGGACCACCACATCTGCTTTATCTAAGTACTGACGTGCTTTTTCAACGCCCATACTTTCCACAATATCTTCGGTCTCACGAATCCCTGCAGTATCAATTAAGCGTACGGGAATCCCTTGGATGGTTAAAAATTCTTCAATACTATCACGGGTCGTGCCTGGAATGTTCGTCACAATGGCACGGTCCTCACGAAGTAAAGCGTTCATCAAACTAGATTTACCCGCATTAGGACGACCAATGATGGACACCATCACACCATCACGCAATAATTTACCACGCTGTGCCGTCGCCAATAAAGTATCCATCTTCTCAAGGATAGGGGCTAACCCCGTCCGCACCTCTTGAGCTGACACCTCTTCAATATCTTCCTCTGGATAATCGATAGTTACCTCTAGGTGGGCAATCATAGCGATTAACTCATCTCGTAAGGTGCGAATATACTTGGATAAGGTGCCGTCTAATTGATTCACTGCCACTTCCAAAGATTGCTCCGTCTTCGCATCAATAATGTCGATAATGGCTTCCGCTTGGGTTAAATCAATGCGACCATTCAAGAACGCTCGCTTCGTAAACTCCCCTTCTTCTGCCTGACGTACCCCCTCTGAAAGAAGGACTTTCAGTATTTCACGGACTGACACAAAACCGCCATGACATTGAATCTCTACCACATCCTCTGCCGTATAGGAATGAGGGCCTTTCATCAACACTACAATAACCTCATCCAAGGTTTTACCCGTCTTAGGGTGAACAATATGTCCATAATGGATCGTTCGCGTCTGGCGCTCACCCAGTGGGATAGATTGTTTACTGTGAAAGATACGATTCACAACATCACAAGCCTCAGGACCACTGACGCGGATAATACCAATACCGCCAATCCCCGGAGCCGTCGCAATCGCTGCAATCGTGTCATCTAAAAACATAGTATCTCCTGTCTACATCAATGCCGTTGTTTTAAGATATATCTAGTACATATCCTTTATAGGGATACCATATATACATAGTATCAGTAACATATCATTATGACACTTTCATGATACTCCTAAAAAACATATCTGACATCGAGTAATACCATTTCACATAAAAAGAAAAGGCCTTGTGGCCTTATATAAATTATATCACGCAACCAAAGTAACATCAATGATAGATAGGAGAAAACTCCCTGAGGAACGCCATTACGAGTAGTAGCCTTGTGGCGTTCCTTAACTACTCGAATCACACAAACATAAAAAGAGCACGGTGTGCCCCGAACAAACATTATGAAATACCGTTTGTGAGGGGTATGCCGTGCTCTTTCCTTTTGCTATATCCAGTTAAGAACGCCACAGACTGCATAGCGGAACAAGTGACGACTTAGTTTCTTTTCTTGAACATCCAATAGATATAATAGATCACTAATCCATATGTAAGGATATCAAAGACTGGCATAAATGGAACCATAGCTGCTAGTCGTTTAAATCCATGTACATGGATATCCACAGCAACTAACGCCACTAAATTCAATCTATGAATCCATACAGCTGCTTTACGAGGCATCGCAGTAGCCAAACTTTTAAACCATGGTGTTAAGAAGAAAATACCTACCGCAAATGCAATAAACATTGCAATTAAGGATGTATAGCCTCCCCACCAGCCTAACGGACTTTTTAAGGCTTTACCAAAATATACATACCAATGAACACCTACCAAGGCAGTAGCCACAACACCTACAATGCGATGCACTTTATACATTTCACCTACATTATAACGTGCAGTGAACCATTTTGGTTTTGTTGCAAGATAGGTCAACACTATCCAAGCTGCATATGGAAATAATCCTAAATAAATCTGCCATTTGAATGGAGGTCTATTTTGCAAGAAATAACCATATTCAACCATACCAATCAAAGCTAATGCTAACAGAGTAATCCACACTAAAATATGACACTTACTCTTAAACTGTTTTTGTCCTGAACTTTCCATCGTCACATGACACTCCTTATCCAATAATACCAAAATAAAAATTTATACTGTTAAAGTATAACAATATCAATTATCATTGTAAAGAATCTAAGAGTATGAATTTCTCATAATATACAGACCTTTTACGCATTCATATTAGATAAGACATATCATTTACATATTAGTACCCCTGAGGAGTGCCGTTAGGCGTAGTAGCCTTTGTGGCGGGTCTTACTGACAAAATTGAACAAACACAAGAAGAGCACGGCGTGCCCCGAACAAACATTATGAAATACCGTTTGAGAGGGGGTATGCCGTGCTCTTTCCTTTGCACTATTCAGTTACAAACGCCACAGACCACATAGTGGAACAAGTGACAACTCTAAGGAGCGCCCCTTTATCGTAGAAATCCTTGTGGCGTTCCCTTACTATCTAAATGACATAAACACAGAATCCCCTGAGGAGTGCCGTTAGGCGTAGTAGCCTTTGTGGCGGATCTTACTGACAAAATTGAACAAACACAAGAAGAGCACGGCGTGCCCCGAACAAACATTATGAAATACCGTTTGAGAGGGGGTATGCCGTGCTCTTCCCTTTATCATATTCAGTTACAAACGCCACAGGCTACATAGCGGAACAAGTGACGACCTAGCGACGGTCTCTTTTTCTATACACGATAAATGGTCGTGCTAAGTAGTTAAATGGTACGCTTAAGCAATGTACTAAACGGCTGAATGGGAATACAATAGCCACAATCATCCAGGATAGCATATGGAACTTAAAGATACCAGGTACATTTTCCATTAAGGATGGATCTGGCATTGCCATCAATACACTACGGAACCAAGGTCCAATAGATACACGATAGTCAAAGAATCCAGACGCATTCAATAAGGTACCAGCCATACCACTTACGATAGCTAGTGTAAAGAACAAGTACAACCATACATCCATTTTAGATGTGTTAGCGCGTAATTCAGGTGTTGTAAAACGACGTTTCATGAGCATCAAGAATCCTAAGATAAATAGGAAACCAGCTACAGCACCCATGTATAACGCGCCTTGGTGATACATATGGTCATCAATACCGATCATAGCAGTCCAAGTTTTAGGAATCAATACCCCTACCACATGGCCGCCGATAACGCAAAGCAAACCAAAGTGGAACAATGGGTTCGCAATACGCAATTGTTTCTTTTCTAAGAATTGACTTGATTTAGTAGTCCAGTTTCTTTCAAAGTAAAAGAAACGAACAAGAGTCCCTACGACAAAGAAGGTGAAAGCGATATAAGGCAGCGCGCCCCATAAGAATAAATTCATCGTACACCGTCCTCCAATCCATTTGCAACAGATAAAATAATATCAAATAAGAATGCATACGGCAGTTTCGCCTCGATGAAACGTTCCCGAATATATTCTAATTTTGGTTTACAGTATTCATAAATTTCTTGTGCTTTATCTTCTTCGATAAGTGCACATAACTCAAGAATAGCTGGGACAAAGTCTGGCATTTCTTTTGGTAAGTCATAGCCATTTTCAAGGAAAAATGCTTTGTATTTAACAAGTTCTTCTGCTTGTTCCCCTGTACCTTGTAATTCATAAGTAGATAAATACATATTCGTATTTTGACTAAAGTCAAAGGTACGCACATATTGATCTTCAAACTCTTTACGAGGTGTTTCTTCCACATAGTCGAAAAATTCTACCAAGGCTTGACGGAGTTGAGGGTGCGCAACAGATGTTGCGTCCCCCTTCCATTCTTGTAATTCATCATACCAAGTGGCATCGGGATAGCGAAGCAGAAATGACGCGATAAGCGCTATTTTCTGAGCATCATTCATTATTGACATCCCCCTGTAGGACAGGCAAAACCACGTTTATGTTGCATATCTGCACGACCTTCACGGGACGCTTTGATATCTGTAGGAATCACGAAACGATCATTGTATTTAGATAATGCTAATAATTTGTACATTTCGTACATTTGATCTTCTGTTAAATCGATTGGATGCTCAGGAGCCTCTCCACCTACATCGCGACGACGCATATATTCCCGCATATCTAATACACGTTGTAATACGCGAGCTAGTGCATCTGCATTACCTGCTGTAAATAGATTCGCAAGATATTGTACAGGCACGCGCATTTCGTTTGCATCTGGTAAGTATACTTCAGATGTAATGCGTTGTACGATTGGACTCAATGGCGGCACATACCAAACCATTGGTAATGTACGATATTCTGGATGTAGTGGCAAGCCCACTTTCCATTCCTTGATCAATTTGTAAACTGGAGATTTTTGTGCTGCTTTAATCCAAGCTTCACCAATACCTTCTGCACGAGCCGCTTTTACTACTTCTGGATCATGAGGATCTAAGATTAAATCCACTGTATTTTCGTAGATATCTGTATCATCTTTAGTAGCTGCGGCAGCTTCTACTTTATCCATATCATAGAAAACAACGCCTACATAACGCATTCTACCTACGCAAGTTTCCGCACAAATTTGAGGCAAACCATTTTCCAAACGTGGGTAACAGAATACACATTTTTCAGCTTTATTTGTTTCCCAGTTATAGAAGATTTTTTTGTATGGGCAAGATGGTACGCAATGGCGCCAGCCACGACATACGTCTTGAGATACCAGAACCACACCGTCTTCATCACGTTTGTAAATCGCACCAGATGGGCACGCTGCCACACATGCTGGATTCAAACAGTGATTACATAGACGAGGTAAGTAGCGCATGAATACTTTTTCATAGTCAAACACAATATCTTCGCCCATTTTAGCTAAGTTAACATCAGAGCGAGCGTGTTCACCACCAGCCAAATCGTCATCCCAGTTAGGACCCCATTTGATTTCCATTTTTTCTTTTGTTACCAACGAACGTGGACGTGCTACTGGTTGGTTATTTTTACGACCAGAATGGATCAATGTTTCATAGTCATATGTCCATGGTTCAAAGTAGTCTTTCAACTCAGGTTGTTCTGGATGATAGAACAATTTCATCAGACGATTTGTTTTGGAACCTGTAGCCAATGCTAATTTTCCATCGTTACCAACAGTCCAGCCGCCTTTCCATTTTTCTTGGTCTTCCCAATGACGAGGGTAGCCAACACCTGGGCGGGTTTCCACATTATTAAAGTACATATATTCCGCACCTTCGCGGTTTGTCCATGTATTTTTACAAGTGATAGAACATGTGTGACAGCCTAGACACTTGTCTAAATTTAGGACCATAGATACTTGAGCCTTAATCTTCAAGCCAATCTACCTCCTTCATTTTACGAGCCACAATAGTCATATCCCGTTGGTTGCCAGTTGGGCCATAATAATTGAATCCATAACTTAATTGACCATAACCACCAATCATATGTGTCGGTTTCAAATGAATGTGAGTTGGTGCATTGTGTGTACCACCGCGTTGTTTTTTAATTTGTGCAGCAGGTACGTTGATGTGACGGTCTTGGGCATGGTGCATGTAGGAAATACCACGAGGAATACGTGGGGATACTACAGCACGGGCTGCAACGATACCATTTTTATTGAAAGCTTCTACCCAATCATTATCTTGGACATTGATTTCTTTCGCATCATCTTCGTTTAACCAAATTGTTTGTCCACCGCGGAACAATGTTAACAATTGTTGGCTATCGAAGTACATACTATGTGTAGACCATTTATGATGTGGTGTTAAGTATTTCAATGTGATTTGAGGAACACCCTCTTGTGCATAATCACCTTTCACTGGTGCGTAGGACAAGACTGGTTTGTAAAGCGCCATAGCCTCACCATAGTCACGCATCATTTCATGGTCACAATAGAAGGATTGACGACCCGTAACCGTACGGAATGGAACTTTATCCTCAGTAGATGTTGTAAATGGAGAATAACGACGGTCTTTATTATTTTTACCTGTACTTGTCACAGATGGAATGATAAAGCGTGGTTGACGTACCATATCGTCGAAGGTAATACGTTCTTCTTCACGACCTTTTGCATTCTTTTGAAGATCTGTTAAGCCTGTTTTTTCTTCCATAGCCTGCCAAGAACGAACTGCTAATTTACCATTCGTACAAGAGGACAAGGTTAACACAACATTACAAGCTTCACGTGCTTCGTAGATGCTAGGACGACCATGAGATACGAAACCTGGTTGGTCGATCGTTCCATTTTGTTCATATAAGGATTGATATTCATCTGTTACATCCCATGCTAAACCATGAGCGCCTACTTTATTTTCAATATTAGGACCTAAGCCGATGAATTTTTCAAAGATTTTACTGTAATCACGTTTTACGTGTACAAGATTTGGCATAGTTTTACCTGGAATTGGTTCACATTCGCCTTTGCTCCAGTCTAATACTTTACCCAATGGTTGAGCCACTTCGCCTGGGCTGTCATGACCCAATGGTTGTGCTACGATATCTTCGTATTCAGTGAAACCAGACTCTTTCGCTACGCGAGATACAGTTTCTGCCAAAGTACGGAATGTATCCCAGTCAGATTTAGTGTCCCATGCGCAATCAACAGCCGCTTGGAATACGTGCACGTATGGATGCATATCTGTGGAAGATAAGTCTTGTTTTTCGTACCATGTTGCTGCAGGGAATACGATATCGGAATATAACGCCGTAGAAGCCATACGGAAATCGATGTCGATCAACAAGTCTAATTTACCTGTTTCAGGAGCTTCACGCCAGTTGATTTCTTCTGGACGTACTGGTGCATCTTCATCTTCTAATACGCCATTTTTTGTACCTAATAAATATTTTAAGAAGTACTCATGACCTTTAGAGGAGGAACCAATCAAGTTCGAACGCCATACGAACAAGTTGCGTGGATGATTTTCTTTCGCAGAAGGATCTTCTACGCAGAATTTCAACTCTTTATTTTTCAATGCTTGTACGATGTATTGGTTAATTTCAGCTTCAGTACCTGCACCTGTCGCACGAGCATCATTGATTAAATCTTGATAGTTACGGTTGAAAGTAGGGTAGGACGGCAACCAACCTAAACGAGCAGCCAATACATTATAGTCACCAGGGTGTCTGTAACGAGGTGTGGCTAATTTAGATACACGGTCTGCTAGGTCAATGCAGTCAGAACGATATTGTTCTGTAGCAAAGTAGAACCAAGATGTACCATTTTGTAAACGAGGTGCTTTACTCCAGTCGTTCGCTGTCATAATGCCAGCCCAACCTTCTACAGGACGTAATTTTTCTTGTCCTACATAGTGAGCCCAGCCACCGCCGTTAACGCCTTCTGTACCACAGAACATGATCAAGTTAAGGATCGTACGGTAAATTATGTCAGCATGATACCAGTGGTTGATACCAGCGCCCATGATGATCATGGAGCGACCTTTTGTTTGTTCTGCGTTGTCTGCAAATTCACGAGCTGTACGAATCACTACGTCTGCTTTCACGCCAGTAATTTTTTCTTGCCATGTTGGTGTATATGGAGTGTCTTCTTCATAGCTAGTCGCCACTTCACCGCCTAAACCACGATCGATACCATAGTTAGCAAGAATCAAGTCGTAAACTGTTGTTACTTGTACAGGACCTTCTTTAGTTTGTACTGTCATAACAGGAATAGCACGTTCAATAATACCTTCATGAGCTTCGTCACCGAAGTATGGTAATTTAACTAATGCTACGGAATCACGTTGGTCGATGACAGATAAACGAGGAGATATTTTTTCTCCTGTTGCACGGTTTTCAAGACGTAAATTCCATTTTTTAGGATTTGTATGACGATCACCTAATGTACCATTTGGTGCCACTACTGTATTCGTAATTTCATCGATAACGACAGTGTGGAAATCAGCGCCATCTTCTGTGCTACCTAAATCTTGATTGTTCAAGAAACGGCCCGCTTGTAAAGCACCATTGATTTCTTCTACACGTACTAAGAATGGTAAGTCAGTAAACTCTTTCGCATATTCTTTGAAATATGGAGTTTCTTTATCTACATAGTATTCTTTCAGAATGACATGACCCATTGCCATTGCCATCGCTGCATCTGTACCTGCTTTTACATTCAACCAAGTGTCGGAGAATGTAGTAGATTCTGCATAGTCAGGAGATACAGAGACTACTTTTGTACCTTTATAACGTACTTCTGCCAAGAAGTGAGCATCCGGTGTACGAGTCAATGGTACATTGGAACCCCATGTAATGATGTAACCTGCATTGTACCAGTCACCAGATTCTGGTGTATCAGTTTGTTCACCCCAAACTTGTGGGCTTGATGGCGGCAAATCAGCATACCAGTCATAGAAGGAAAGTGGAGTACCACCCATAAGGTTCAAGAAACGCGCACCACCTGCATAGGACAACATGGACATAGCTGGAATTACAGAGAATCCTGCGTTGCGGTCTGGACCATATGTTTTTGCTGTATATAATAAGGAAGCTGCTACGATTTCTGTAGATTCATCCCAAGTAGAACGTACAAAGCCACCCATACCACGAGCAGATTTATAACGTTTTGCTTTTTCAGGATCTTCAACAATAGATTTCCATGCTTCGATAGGATTTTTAGCAGTTTTCTTCGCTTCTCTCCAAAGCTCGATCAATTCACCACGTACATATGGATATTTTACGCGTAGTGGGCTGTATAAATACCAAGAGAAAGTAGATCCTCGAGGGCATCCACGTGGTTCGTAATCTGGCATATCATCTGGTGTTTTAGGATAATCAGTTGCTTGATTTTCCCACGCTACAACACCATTTTTTACGTAAATATTCCAGCTACAAGAACCAGTACAGTTTACGCCATGTGTGGTGCGGACTACTTTATCGTAGGACCAACGGTCACGATAAAAATTTTCCCATTCACGACCACCTTCTTCTGTGATTTGATGGCCTGTTGGAGATACGTCCTTCTTGCGAAGAAACTTAAATTTTTGAGATAAAAGACTCATCTCATGTCCTCCTTAAAAATACAAAAAAACCCTTGCCTTCGTAGTGCTCACAGCAAGGGGGGATAACCTTAATCATTCGATATTGCTAATATTAGGATCGATAGTTTCTATATCTAAATCTAGCAAATCGATTAATGCATCAAAGTCACAGATTACCAGATGGTGTTTATCATAGGCTACATAGCCTAACTTTCGTAACTCACTTAGCATGCGGTTTAAACCTTCCCGTGATGTGGCAGTAAATTCAGCTAATTCTTGGTTACTCAAAGCAATATCGATATAAATACCGTCATCACGTTTGATACCATAGCTATTAGCTAAACGCAATAATGTAGAATAAAATGCACCTTTCTTACCGTATAATAATAAGTCTCTATACTTAGCTTGTTGTCGACGCATATGAAGTGTATAAATCTTCATCATCGTAATCGCTAATGAATGATCCTTAGCTATAGCAGGTTCTAATACATCATACCGTATGCAATAGACCGAGCAATCTTCTCTTGCTATGGCATTAAATACATACGATCTCGTATTCGTCTCATACAAAGGAACTTCTCCAAGCACATTATTTTTGCCTACTAAACGCAGTGCAAAGGTATGTCCAGTGGATTCAAATTTCTTAATACTCAGACGCCCTCTCTGAACGATATAAAAGTGTTCTGCCTTATCGCCTTCGTGAAATAAAAATTCTCCCTTTTTCAGATGAATTACTTCACCCGGCAATGCTAGCAATTGATTGATTAACTCCTGTTCCATACTGTCACCATACATCTTTCAGTAACATTGATACTTATGAAGTTTTACTGCTTTCATCATACCAATCCGTCACATACATTTTAAATTTTGCGTACATTACCATTATAACTTATTAATAATTATATAAGTTGTGCTTTTTATCACATTCACATTATATTATATCTTATATAATAAGTGTGTGATTTTAGGCACATATTATAATGAAAGTATGGCATAAGTCAATATTTTTTTATACTAATTTGTGTCTTCGATTTACTGTGATACAAAAAGTATCACAAGTTGTACGTTGAAAGGATTAAAGGAGTGTTCTCATGTCAGAGATGAAAATGCCTCAAGTGGGTGCGAGCCGCAAAGAAATTATTGCGAACTGGCAACCAGAAAATCCCGAATTTTGGGAAAAGTTTGGCAAAAAAATTGCTAAACAAAACTTGGTAGTTTCTACCATTGCATTAACGTTATCATTTTGCGTATGGTATTTATGGTCAACCATCGCAGCACAATTAAATGGAGCTGGATTCCATTTCACAACAGAACAGTTATTTACACTGGCTGCCTTCCCAGGTTTAGTAGGTGCTACATTCCGTTTTATTTATACTTACATGCCAGCTTTAATAGGTGGTAGAAACTGGACTTTTATTTCTACAATTATTTTATTAGTACCTGTAGTATGGTTAGGCTATGCTGTACAAGATACAACAACATCTTATGAAACATTCATGATCTTAACAGCTTTGATCGGTTTAGCCGGCGGTAACTTCTCCTCCTCCATGGCTTACATCGGTAACTTCTTCCCTAAATCTGAAAAAGGTACCGCTCTTGGCATTAATGGTGGTATTGGTAACCTTGGGATCTCCGTTATCTATTTCTTAGCTCCATTCGCTATGGGTTCTGCTACATTAGGTAATATCTTCGGTGTCACACCAGCTATCGTTAAAGGCAATGCAGTATACTTAGCCAACGCGGCGTTTATGTGGATTGTGCCTTTAGTAATTATCTTAGCGTGCATGACTCGTTACATGGATAACTTGCCACTAGCAAAACCTAATCCTAAAGCGCTGGCTCAAATTTTTAGCAACAAACACACATGGGCTATGACATTGTTATATACATGTTCCTTCGGTGCCTTCTCTGGATATGCAGCAGCACTTGGTCTACTTGTTAAAACAGAGTTCCCTGAAATTCCATTTGCTCACATCGCATTCGTGGGACCTTTAGTATCTGCCAGCCTTCGTCCAGTAGGTGGTTGGTTAGCTGACAAAATCAATAGCGGTACAAAAATTACTTTCATCGGTTTGATTGGTTTATGTATCACTACTGTATTAATCGCTGTAGGCGTGGATATGCATCACTTCGACTTTTTCTTTGGAATGACTGTATTAATGTTCGTATCCTGCGGTTTCGTAACAGGATCTACATTCCGTATGATTCCTCACATCTTCACAGATGGATTACAATCTTCCTTAATTGCTGGTTTCGTAGCGGCAGTTGCTGCGTACGGTGCGTTCATTACACCAAAGATCTTTGGTTATGTGTACACAACATTTGGAAGTATCCACCCAGCATTCGCAGTATTACTAGCTTTCAATATCGTAACAGTATTCGTATGTTACTGGTTCTACGTTCGTAAAGCAGCTAACATGAATGTATAATTAAATCTGATAAAAAAGAGCACGGTTCAGGCCGTGCTTTTTTGTATGCTTAACGATTCTGTTGTGCCATATGAGTTGTATTGAAAGTTACTAGAATTTGCTATTGATTCGCCTATTGTAATATTTAATCGCCTAAAAATATGGTATAATTAGGCGAATATAGAAAGGAGTAGGCGAATGAAAACTTTTAATTATTCACTCTATGAAAGTACTCTATGGGATAGTGAAATTATTAATTTATTAGCACAGATCCATGAACACAAGGGAAAACAGGAACTATTCATACAACAAAAGCCTGCTGTGCTAGATACACTAGTGGAAATTGCAAAGATTCAAAGTATTGAATGCAGTTCCAATCCTAAGTAAATCCACCATAGAAAATATGTTGAAACAATTAGTAGAAGAAAAGTACATTGAACGACACGGAAAAGGGAAAGCCACCTTTTATGTGAAGAAATAATATACCAATGAATTTAATTATACTAAACTAGTAATGCCTCGCCAACTAGTTTTACCATTGGATTATGGCATGTTGATGATAAAAGAAACAGCTCCTATGCGGTTACTCGATGCTGTATTGAAGGAATTAGACTATAAAGAGTTACAGCATTTGTATTCTTCTAAAGAAAATTTGTCAACTGATCTTGACAATATCAAATCCCATTGTTGTCATAAGGATTGGTTTGTTGTAGAATGAAGTTGAATAGCGAAGGATATGACGATGATTACTTTAACTGAGCACCCTAAAACGATATAAAATACGAATTTTTGAAAGGAGCAAACATCATGGTAAATGAAATCACAAACGATTTTGCAACGCGACGTTTTCGCGTGGCAAATGTGGCAAAGGCGGGCAATGTCGCAACGCGCACGCCAATCTACAGCACGGAGTCAACGAGCGGTGTCGTCTGGGTCATAAAGCCTGGGCAGACGATTCAGCCGCACGGTCACGCCAATGCAGATGATATATGGATTTGCATTGAGGGAGAGGGCGTCTTTTACCCTACCCCCGGAGAGGAGCACCCCATCGCGAAGGGCGATGTCATCGTCTCAGCGAAGGGCATGTGCCACGGGATGAAAAATACAGGCACGAAGGACTTTGTCTTTGTTGGCATCCTTGCCCCCGTCCCTGCGGATTATTTCCCCATCGAGCCGTAAAGAGTCTGTAGACAGTAGGAACTGATCTTGACAATATCAGTATCACCCTATGGGAAATTAATAACCGTGGATATAACTGAACCACTAAATAGCTATATAAAACCTAATAACTATATTATTTCTTTTTAATATATACACCATATAAAAAGGGGCTGTAACAAAACAGCCCCTTAAACTAAAAAAGCTATGAGTTGATTTTATATATTCAACTCATAGCTTTTTTCTATATTTCTAAGAAAAAGGACCCCGAAGGGCCCTCTTCATAGTTATAGATAATCTGTTACTATATGCCACAAATCATCTATTGTCATCTCTACAGATATGCATATACATCAATATAAAAGTTGATGATATATAGTAGAAGTCTATCGTTTGTAATAAATTACAATATGACGATATGGTTCTTGTCCTTCGCTATCTGTTTTGATATTTTTTTCGTTTTGCAAAGCTAAGTGAATGATTTTGCGTTCAAATGCATTCATTGGTTCTAACGCAATTTTTTGACGTGTACGTCGTACTTTAGCACCTAAGCGATGTGCCAATTGAATCAAAGTTTCTTCACGACGGGAACGATAATTTTCTACGTCCACAACAATTTGGCAACGACGGCGAACTTCTTTATTAGCCACAAGATTTGTTAAATATTGAATGGCATCTAATGTTTGACCATGTTTACCAATCAAAATACCTAAGTCTTCTCCATGTACTTGGAATGTGATCTTATCTTTAGTAGTCAATTTTTCAATCTGTACAGATAAACCCATCTTTCCAAACATGCCTAATAAAAATTCTTTACCTGTATCGGCAATGAAATCTTGTTCTGCTTTTGTAATACCATCTTCGACTACCACAGGAATTTCAGTTTCCACTGTTTCCACAGTGTCTACCGCTACTTCCCTTACAATTTCTACAACCGGTACTACTGGCTCTTCCGTAACAGCTGTATGAGTTACCGCTGCTGCTTCAAAATATACTCGAACAAGAGCATCTTTTTTACCAAAGCCTAAAAAACCTTTTGATGGCTCTTCTAACACTTTCACAGACGTAACAACACGACCTTGAGATTCAATTTGGGCTGTTGCTTGTGAAGTTGCCTCTTCAATCGTTTTTGCTGACACTTCAATGTAATCCATGCCTAGCCTCCTATTTGTTATTACGATAAATTAATGTTTGTTGTGCTAATTGGAATAGATTTGAAACTACCCAGTAAATTACCAATCCACTAGCAAAGTTTAAACTAATATAGCCAATGAATAGTGGCATAAAGATATTCATAATCTTTGCTTGTTGATTATTACCACCGCTAGCAGATGTTTGTTTACTCATGATATAAGTAGACAATGCAGACAATACTGGTAACACATAGATTGGATCTGGATCACTCAAATTTGGTAACCATAAGAATTGCGCATATTGAGGATCATATGGATATCCTTGCAATGCATAGAAAATAGCAATTAAGAACGGCATTTGTACAAGAAGTGGTAAACAACCAGCTAATGGATTGATACCCAAATCTTTGTACATTTTCATAATTTCTTGCTGTGCTTTTTGTGGATTGTCCTTATATTTGTCTTGGATGGCTTTCATTTTTGGTTGTAAATCAGCCATACCTTTCATAGACTGCACTTGTTTTTGTGTTAACGGTGCTAATATAAGTTTAATAACAATGGTAAGCAAAATAATCGCGATACCATAGCTTGGGAAGCCCATCGATTTTGTTGCCAAAAACGAATATTCCACAAGGCTTCTCATAAAATCTACTAAATATTGAAAGATTTCCATGTCTACTCCTTTTTTTGTTCTCTGTAGTATACACCTTTGTGTACCCATATACGTTATGGTATGGTCTATATTTCATCCATACAGGTACTCAGGTATTTCCAAAACTGTGCTACGGCAAAGGATCATATCCACCCTTATGAAAGGGATGGCATTTCAAAATCCGTTTTATGCCTAAATAGCTACCTTTTAAAGGTCCATACCGTCGCAATGCTTGCAACATGTACATCGAACAGGTGGGATAAAAACGACAAGTACTTGGCTTTAAAGGAGATAGAGCATATCGATAGAACTGAACTAATCCAATTAACAAGTAATTTACAAGTTTACTAATACCCATTAGTTTCTATCCTTTAATAATTTACATTTTTTGAATAGACGCATCATTTCACGTTCTGCTTGTTCATACGTAGCATTGGCTAAATAACCTCGACCTACAACTACAATATGATGACCTTCGCGCAATTCATGTTGATGCAGACGATACACTTCTTTCATCAAACGTCGTGCTCTGTTGCGCTGTACTGCGCCACCTACTTTTTTACCTGTGACGAAACCAATTTTACTTTTTTGCTTTGCCACTGGCATATGATAGACCACACAAAGACGTCCCACTTCATAGCGACCGTGCTTATACACTAATTGATATTCATTGTTTTTCCGTATTCTTCTATCTTTTGTTAAACTATTCATAGTTATCCTTTAATACCGTACATACAGAAAAACTTGGCTGTACGGCCAAGTTCTCTAGCTGTATATTTGATTATGCAGATAAGCGTTTTCTGCCTTTAGCGCGTCGACGTTTTAATACTAGACGGCCACCGATGGTTTTCATACGTTCACGGAAACCATGAGTACGTTTTCTCCAAAGTGTATTTGGTTGGTAAGTACGTTTCATTACAACAACACCTCCTCATGATAGGTTTATTTTTTCGTATACCATAACATAGTAATTATATGTATAAACCCTAATTCTGTCAATATAAACCTTGTTTTTAATAGCATATATATAAACGATATGTAATATTGTTGTAATAGATATCTATATACATCTATAAATATCTCATATCTTTTATGATACTCTTTATTTCCTTATGCTAAATTCTTTACTTTCATTATAACTTTTATAGTAATAAGTAAAGATTTTTGGGAAGAACTATAGAAAAGTAAAAATGAATCCCAGAGAATGCATAGTAAAGCAAAAAAGTTTTTGGTATAATAATGATATACACCAACGAAGGGTTATAAACAAGTATTTTTATTTTTCACATGTTATCCACTGACTTATTCACATTATTGTGGATAGAAACAATTCTACTTATTATCTTGTTTATGAACTCTTTTTCTTTGTCTAATTTTTAGTTATCCACATTATGATGATGTGGACAAATAATTCTTATACACATGCAGGAAGGTTTATTATGAGTGACTTAGATCTTTACTCCCTATGGGACCAAGTGATGCAAAAAACAAAAACGAAAATGCCCCAGCAAATGTGGGATTCCTTGGTTGTTAATTCATTGATGCCCTATTCTATGACATCTACTATTTTGACCTTATTTGTTATGGATCCTAGCAAGCTAAAATATATTCAAACCCCATTAGTCCATAACCAAATCGTAGAGGCAGCAAAAAGTTTACTCCCTACTTTGCAGACCATCGACTATTTAACAGATACGGCAACGGTAAATGCATCTCCTGCGGAACAGATAAGTACACCTCCTACAGAGATTCCCCCTATGCCGCCTATCGATATGCCTTCTATTGAAGATACAACAATGGAAAGCTCTCCATCTCCTATCATCCCTCCTCCTTGGGATGCAGAAGAGTATAATGAAGTATTACCAGAAGGAGTAAGCCGTCCTAGTTATGATTCTCCTGTCATCATTCAAAGAAATACTTCTCCTTCACAAGGCATTCAAAGACCAGTCCCTGCCGATTTATTTGCTTCTAAAACAACCTCTCCTATACCACCAGCACCACCTGTACAAAGAAACATGAGTAGTTCTTCAAAATCACATCTAAATCGTGCTTTTACTTTTGATAATTACATCGAATCTAATTCTAACCGTATGGCTTTCAGTGCTGCGAAAGCAGTAGCTGAAAATCCAGGACTTCGTTACAATCCACTATATATTCACGGTCAATCTGGTCTTGGTAAAACCCATTTAATGCATGCTATTGGCAATGAAATTTTAGCCCTCAATCCATCTGCTAAAATTATGTCTATTACCAGTGAAGATTTTATGAATAGTTTCATTGAATCATTACGGACAAAAACACCGGATCAATTCCGTCGTAACTTCCGAGATATCGATGTACTCATCATTGACGATGTACAATTCTTAGAAGAAAAAAATAAGAAAACGACGCAAGAAGAGTTTTTTAATACCTTCAATCATTTATTGAGTCACAATAAAGCGGTTATCCTGTCTAGCGATAAACCACCAAAAGATTATAAAGAAATGGAAGAACGCTTAATCACACGATTCAACAGTGGTCTTACTGTAGAAATTGAAGCACCAAATCCTGAGATGATTGAAGCCATCATCCATGAGGAAATCGATCATCGTCGTAGTGAATACCCAACCTTATATGTTCCAAAAGAGGTTATCCACCTATTTGCACAGTATTTTAATAAGCGAAATATTCGTGAACTAAAAGGCGCCTTTGAAACATTAATTACACAAGCGGCTATTACAAATCGATTAGAAACAATTGATGTAGAATTTACAAATAAGGCAATTAAAGACTTTATCATCCATACAGAAAAAATTGTATTATCCATTAAGTATATTCAAGAATTTATAGCAGATTACTTTAAAATCAAGCTAGAACATTTAGTAAGTCAAAAACGAAATAAGCAATATGCTCATCCACGCCAAATTGCTATGTATTTAGCTCGTGAATTAATCAATGAAAGTTACCCTCAAATTTCCTTTGCTTTTGGTAAAAAAGACCATACTACCGCATTACATGCATATGAAAAAATTTCTAGAGAAATAGAAAAAGACCAAGATTTACGACATACTATCGATCGCATTCGCAAAGAATTAGAAGAAACAAAGTAATATTAAATTTGTGTATAAGTATGTGTTTAACTTGTTTACATTTTGTGATTATATTGTTAACAAACATACACTTACACACAAGGTATTTATAGACCTGTTACTATGTGGATATATAAAATTTTCTAATCCCAATGTTGTAAACATGTGTAAAACATTGAAATTTATAAGTTTTATGGACCTATCCACTTATACACGCGTCCTACTACTACGTCTACTACTTTAAATAAAAAAAACTTTAACATAGTTATATTAGTCATAAGGAGTTAATAATGAAACTTCAATTTAACAAACATGAATTAGTGAAAGCCATGTCACTATTCCAACGTGTAGCAAGTAATAAAACAAGCTCTAATTTACCAGGATCTATTTACATTTCTACAAAAGATAACTACGTAGAATTACAAGCTAACGATTTTGAAATTGGAATGAGATCCCAAGTAGATGCTACTATTCTTGAACCTGGTACTATTGTAGTAGGTTCTAAATACTTTCAAGAAATTCTAAAAAAATTACCAGGTGAACAAGTAGAATTATATAAGCCAGACAATTCTAATCAATTACAGATTAAATCTGATCATTCTGAATTTAAACTTGTGACTATGCAAGTAGAAGATTTTTCCTTGGTGGAACAAATCCAAGATGATAATAGTATTATGATTGATGGAGAACAGCTAAAACAATTAATCGACTTAACTGTATATGCTACTTCTACGGATACAGATCGGCCTATCTTCTGTGGTACCTTAGTGGAAATTGAAGGCAATGAGCTTACTATGGTAGGCACTGATACACATCGTATGGCTGTTAAAAAAGTAACCTTAGATGCAGCTCTTGAAAACCCAATGCGTATTGTTATTCCAAAACGCACTGTAGAAGAAGTATCCAGAGTATTACCATCGGATCAACCTGTTATGGTTAAATTAATTTGGAATAGAAATCAAGTAGCTATTGTATTTGATACTGTATATATTATTTCAAGATTAATTGAAGGTACATATCCTGATTATAAACGTGTTATTCCTGCTAAATTCGATGCTAGTGCTATTTTAAATCGTCGTGAATTTGCTAGTTCCTTAGATCGTGTCTATTTTATGGCGAAAGATATGAGTTATTCTGCCATTCGCTATGACTGGGAAGAGAATCAAGTTACATTAAGTTCTCAAAGTGCTGATATTGGTATGGTAAAAGATATTGTTTTATGTACCTTTGAAGGAAATCCTTTCACGATTAATTTTAATGGTAAATATATAGATGAATTATTGAAACATAGCACAGGTGAAAGAATTCATATGTACTTACAAGAACAAGGGGCTATGGTAATTCGTCAAGATAATAATGACCATTACACATATGTGGTAACACCAGTTCATACACATAATTAAGAGAAAAGAGGTAATTATGAATCAAGAAACTGTATCCATTCATACAGAGTATATTCAATTAGATCAACTGTTAAAATATGCCAATGTATTATCAACAGGTGGTCAAGTTAAAGTGTTATTAGAAGAAAATAAAATCACTTTAAATGATGTAGTAGTTACAGAAAAACGTAAAAAAATCTATCCTAATGATGTAGTAACCATTGCTAATGAAATAAGAATTACTGTGGTGAAGGAGGCTTAATTGTGTATGTGACTGAATTGGAACTCATACATGTTCGCAATCATCGTCATAAAACTATTACTTTCACACCAGAAATCATTGTCATCCATGGTCCTAATGGAAAAGGGAAAACAAATATCCTAGAATCTGCTTATATTGCCACGATGGGACATAGTCATCGTACATCGGATATGAAAGATGTCATTTCTTGGAATGAGGATGAGGCTAGTATTATCGTTCACTTTATGAAAGCTGATACACCTCATACGTTGCAGATTAAATGGGGGCGTCAAGGAAAAAAAGTCATTCGTTTGCATGATAATCCTTTATCGCAAAAAGAATTAGTAGGCACTTTGAATACAGTCATTTTTTCTCCAGAAGATTTAGATTTAATTAAGGGAACTCCTTCCTTACGTCGTCGTTTTTTAAATATGGAAATTAGTCAGACTAGTCCTCAATATTATCATCAGCTTACGATGTATCAGCGAGCTGTACAACAGAGAAATCGTATACTTAAAGAATATAGTCATACGAGTAAGGTACCAGTACAAGATTGGGATGAACAAATAGCTACATTAGGCTCACAAATTATTCAAAAACGATTGGAAAGTTTAAAAAAATTAAATCAATTAATGGATTTAATGAATCGGAAACTAACCAATGGTAAAGAAGATTTGCGATTGCAATATACTCAACCTTATAGTGAGAAACAACTATTAGTAACAAAAGATGCTTTATTACAGGCTTTACAAGAAAATTTATCAGAGGATCGGCGACGGTTACAAACATCAGTGGGACCTCATCGTGATGATATTATCTTTTATTCAGGTTCTATGGATTTAAAACGATTTGGATCACAAGGACAACAACGGACAGCAATTTTATCAGTTAAGTTAAGTGAATTAGAATATATTAAATCGGAAGTAGGAGAATATCCTATTTTACTATTAGATGATGTACTCAGTGAATTAGATCAGGAACGTCGATCTAATTTAATCAAATTCATTCATAAACGTGTACAGACAATTATTACTACTACTGATACAACAGATACAATGGACTTAGACAAGGTGCAGTATATAGACTTGACGGAGGAAATGATACATGGAGAGTAATCTAGAATCTTTTACAGGAGTAATGGATCTTCGTGATGCTATGTTACAAGAACTAGGCATTTATGAAATGTATCGACTTATGAAACTCTATCATGATTGGGAATCTGTCGTAGGACCTATGGTGAATGGACAAGCAAAATTAGTGCACATAAAGCCACCTGTTATCGTAGTTGAAATTGGTCATACTGTATGGATGCAAGAGATGACTATGCGCAAACCACAGTTATTAGAAGCATTGTGTGAGTATTATGGAGAATCTATTATTACAGATATCAAAGTACAGCTCCCACGACGTGCTTTACAAGATCAGCTTGTATCAGGGGATGCCTTAGATATGACACCTGTTTATGAGGAAATCATAGACTTTCAACAAATTGTATTGCCCTCTGAGATTGTGCAAAGTATAGAAGATTCTGTTCGTGTAATTCGCCATGAGGAACTTCGACAAAAAGTATTACAAACACGCATGGAGCAAGCGAAGAAAGAATTTGTACTACAGCAAGAGCATTTTCATCAATGTCCTACCTGTGGTCGTTGGCAATCGGAAGGTTCTGCGAAGGTATGCCCTCAGTGTGAATATAAAAAGTATAGACATATCATTCGTACGGTAAAAGGTTTATTGAAGGATTATCCTCATTATAAGTATGACCAAATGAAAGCAATTGCTCCTTGGTGCACCTATGAATGGTATGAAGTGGCAAAAGAAGAAAGTATTTATTATTATTTAACTCGCTTGTTCCAAGGATCTACGGATGCGAATGATATGTATTGGGCTACTATGTTAATTACATCGAAATCGCAAGAAGAATTGTCTTATGAACAAGTTGTAAATATTACAAATAAGTATCGTTGGAATGAAACAGATAAAATGCAAGTGAAATAAAGGCTTAGACTTTCACAGAGATAGTAAAGTATTGTATAATAGAATGTATTATATAGAATATGGTGACCAGTATGGGATGTCATTATATAAATAGTAGGAGGATGTCAGATGGCAGAACAAACAAATTATGATGCCGGTAATATACAGGTCCTCGAAGGCTTAGAAGCCGTTCGTATGCGACCTGGTATGTATATTGGTAGCACATCTGCCCGTGGATTACATCACTTGGTGTATGAAGTTGTAGATAATAGTGTGGATGAGGCCCTAGCGGGGTATGCAACGCATATTGAAGTGACCATTTGTGAAGATAATAGTATTGAAGTTATTGACGATGGTCGTGGGATTCCGACAGGAATGCATGAAACAGGTATGCCTGCGGTAGAACTAGTATTATCCAAACTTCATGCAGGTGGTAAATTTGGCGGTGGTGGATACAAAGTGTCCGGTGGTCTTCATGGGGTAGGTATTTCCGTAGTAAATGCTTTAAGTGAGTGGACTATTGTCGATGTATACCAACATGGAAAAATTCAAGAAATTTCCTTTGAACGTGGTAATAAAACGTCTGATTTGAAAGAAATCGGTACGACGGATTGCACAGGTACGACAGTACGATTTAAACCAGATGCACAAATTTTTGAAACCACCATCTTTGAGTTTGATGTATTAAAAACTCGCTTACAAGAGTTGGCGTTCTTGAATAAAGGTTTACGTATTACTTTGTCTGATAAACGTGGAGAAGGTCGCAGTGAAAGTTTCCATTATGAAGGTGGCTTAGTACAATTCATTGAATATTTAAATGAAGCGAAAGAAGCTATCACACCAAGTGTTATTTCCATCGATAATACTCGTGACGATGTGGTAGTAGACGTGGCATTACAATATAACGATAGTTATAGCGAAACGATTTTGTCCTTCGTTAATAATATCAACACCATTGATGGTGGTACGCACTTGAGCGGTTTCCGTACAGCCTTAACACGTACCTTAAACGATTATGGTCGCAAGGCTGGCATTTTGAAAGAAAATGAAAGCAACTTGACTGGGGAAGACGTGCGTGAAGGCTTGACAGCTGTGGTGAGCGTAAAAGTATTGGAACCACAATTTGAAGGCCAAACAAAAGGTAAACTAGGCAATAGCGAAGTCAAAGGGATTACAGATACTATCGTGTCTGATGGATTGCGTGTCTTCTTAGAGGAGCATCCAGCAGAAGCGAAGAAAATTATCGAAAAAGCAACCAATGCGAGTCGTGCTCGTGAAGCAGCCCGTAAAGCTCGTGAATTGACACGCCGTAAAAATGCGTTAGAAGTGAGCTCCTTACCTGGTAAATTGGCAGATTGTTCTGAAAAAGATACAACTATGACAGAGATTTACCTTGTCGAAGGTGATTCTGCGGGTGGTACCGCAAAACAAGGTCGTGATCGCCGTTACCAAGCAATTTTACCATTGCGCGGTAAAATTCTAAATGTAGAAAAAGCTCGTCTCGATAAAATATTAGCTAATGCAGAAATTCGTTCTATGATTACTGCTTTTGGTACAGGTATCGGACAAGACTTTGATATTACGAAGAGCCGTTACAATAAAATCATCATTATGACAGATGCGGACGTGGACGGCGCACACATTCGTACTTTATTATTGACATTCTTCTATCGCTATATGCGACCATTGATTGAAGAAGGTCATGTATTTATTGCACAACCACCGTTGTACCAAATTAAAAAAGGTCAAAAACAATGGTATGCCTACAGTGACCAAGAACTTTCAGATAGATTGGATGAAATTGGCCGTGAAGGCATTACGATCCAACGATATAAAGGTCTTGGTGAAATGAATGCAGAACAATTATGGGATACAACTATGAACCCTGAACATAGAACCATCCTACAAGTCAGCATGGAAGACAGTATTGCAGCAGACAAGATATTTAGCGTTTTGATGGGGGATAAGGTAGAGCCTCGTCGAAAATTTATCGAAGATAATGCAGAATATGTACGAAATCTTGACTTATAAGGAGAAGTCTCATGGAAAATAACAAATTAAAAAGAAGTTTGAAATCCCGCCACATGAATATGATTGCCTTAGGCGGTGCTATTGGTACAGGTTTATTCGTAGCCGGTGGTGAAGTAGTGAGTACAGCAGGTCCTGGTGGCGCGTTAATTGCTTATAGCTTCATCGGTATCATGGTATATTTCTTGATGACTAGTTTAGGGGAAATGACTACGTATTTGCCAGTATCTGGTTCTTTTGGTACTCATGCCTCTCGCTATGTAGATAAAGCTTTGGGCTTTGCCTTAGGTTGGAACTTTTGGTTTAACTGGGCTATTACATTAGCAGCGGAATTGGTAGCCAGTGCATTCATCATGAAATACTGGTTCCCTGATGTGCCAGCTATTGTTTGGTCTGCTTTGTTCTTATTGATTCTGTTTGTGTTGAATTATTTATCAGCTCGTTCTTTTGGTGAAAGTGAATATCTATTCTCTAGCATCAAGGTTATTACTGTTATTGTATTCTTATTATTAGGATCTTTATTGATTCTTGGGGTTGGTACTGAATCTCCAGGATTCCATAACTGGACTATCGAAGAGGCTCCATTTGTAGGGGGATTCTCCTCTATCTTAGCTATCTTTATGATTGCTGGTTTCTCTTTCCAAGGGGTAGAATTAATCGGTACTGCTGCTGGTGAGTCTGAGGATCCAGAAAAAAATATTCCTAAAGCTATTAACTCTATTTTCTGGCGTATTTTACTGTTCTATATTGGTTCTTTCACAGTCATCGGTTTTTTAATCCCTTACAATGATCCAAATTTATTGAACAGTTCTGTAGAAAATGTGTCCATTAGTCCATTTACATTGGTATTTGACCGTTTTGGATTTGACTGGGCGGCACATTTCATCAATGCTATTTTGTTGATCGCTGTATTATCGGCTGGTAACTCTGGTTTATTCTCCTCTACACGTATGTTATACGCATTATCTAAATCAGGAGATGCACCAAAATTATTTAGTTCTATTAACCGACGTGGTGTGCCAATTCCAGCATTGTTAGCAACAGCAGCCTTTGGTTTGTTTGCTTTCTTAACATCTTTAATTGGGGAAGGTCAAGCCTATACTTGGTTGATTAATATCAGTGGTATGAGTGGATTCATCACATGGGTAGGGATTGCGATTGCACATTATCGTTTCCGACGTGCTTATGTGGCACAAGGTCATGATGTATCCAAATTGCCTTACAAAGCATCTTGGTTCCCATTTGGTCCATTGTTTGCCTTGGCATTGTGTTTGATCATTATTGCTGGTCAAAACTATACAGCCTTCATGGGTGAAAGTATTGACTGGTACGGAGTATCCGTTGCTTATATTGGTCTTCCAGTATTCTTCGCTGTATACTTATGGTATAAAGCAAAACATAAAACAAAAGTAGTTCCTCTAAAAGAAGTGGATTTATCTCGCGATTTTGAGGACTAATAGAAACAGCCTACGGGAAGAAGTTCCCATGGGCTGTTTTTCTGTTCATTAATTTTATAATTAAAATAGGATACTACAGGAAATAGGTTAAAAAATAATCTTTTATTAACCTATTATATATTATATAAATATATAAGTATTCTAGAATTTGATAGTATAGTAAAAGTGGCACTAAGTTATTTGTATCCATGTACATATTTTGAATATATATGTATTTAATCATTTATATAAAATTATTGTCAGTATTTTATAAAATTTGATAATCTAGTAATACTAATGATACACGATGAAAGAAAGGATGGTATATATGGAACCTAAACCAACAAAAAATACAATAACATCTGCCTTTCGATATGCCTTTCCTAAAACAACGCCTATTTTATTCGGATTTTTATTTTTAGGTGTATCCTATGGTATTTATATGTATTCTATGGGATTTTCTTGGGGCTATACACTAGCATTGAGTGCTCTCATTTATGCAGGATCTATGGAATTTGTAACAGTAGCTATGTTACTATCTCCTTTCGATCCAGTAGGTGCTTTTTTAATTACACTCATGGTCAATGGGCGTCATATATTTTATGGAATTTCTATGTTAACTATATATAGACATATGGGATGGCTAACACCATATCTCATATTTGGAATGACGGATGAAAGTTTTTCCATTAACTATACATCACAAATTCCTGCTGAAATTTCCAAGAAATGGTGTTATTTTTTTGTAACTTTATTGAATCAGTTATATTGGGTTGTGGGTTCTGTCATAGGTAATCTTTTTGCATCTGTATTATCTTTTAATACAAAAGGACTAGAATTTGTACTGACTGCACTCTTTATTGTATTGGCTTTGGAGCAATATAAAATGCAACGAAATTTGATTAGCTCTGGCATAGGATTAGTGATTCCTGGCGTTGCCTTGATTGTCTTTGGCAGTGAACACTTTATGATTCCTGCTATGATTGGAATCGTAGTCATATTAAGTCTGTTACGTAGAACAATGGAGGGAGAGCAATGACTTTCACGGAACAAATCATAACCATTGCCATTGTTGTGCTAGGCACTATGGCAACACGGTTTTTACCATTTGTCATATTTAATTCGAAAACGAAAACACCTGCTTATGTGCAGTATTTAGGGAAAGTATTGCCGTCGGCAACGATGAGTTTGTTAGTAGTATTTTCCTTACGACATGTAGATTTATCTGGCGTATATCATGGTATGCCGGACATAATCGCAGTAGCTGTGACAGTATTACTACACCTATGGAAAGGAAATATGTTCCTATCCATTGGGGGTGGAACAATTCTGTATATGGTACTGATTCAACAAGTATTTATATAGTGTTATATGGAAGTATTCTAAATATGATATAATACGAATAATAAGGTTTAAATCATATCAATATGAGAATAAAGGAGACACCTATGATTATTACAACAACGATGCAAATTGAAGGACAACCAATTAAAGAATATAAAGGAATCGTCTTTGGAGAAGTTGTAGAAGGTCGTAACTTTGTGAAAGACTTTTTCTCTTCTATTCGAGATGTTGTAGGGGGTCGTAGTAATAGTTATGAATCATCTTTATCTAGCGCTCGTGAGGCATCTTTAAAAGAAATGAGTAAACGTGCGAAAGATATGGGAGCTAATGCGATCGTAGGTGTATCTGTGAGTTATGAAACATTAGGTGAAACGAATGGTATGCTCATGGTAACATGCACAGGAACAGCGGTTGTTATTTAGTATGTATTAGAGTTACTTTTACAAATAGCAAACAAGTATTATATAAGAATGCAGAAGTATTTCAATATATTTTTAAGTATTGAAATATAATTTAGTAAAAATAGACAGTAAGTATTGTACTAGAATACATAACTATTTAAAGTTAGTAGATGATTAGTTAGATACATATAGTATAGTTTTATAGATAGGAATCGATAAGGAGAGATAGAATCAGTGGGCAGTGACATAGGTATAGAAATTTTAATTGTAGTCATACTCATCATTTTAAATGGTTTATTTTCCATGACGGAATTAGCCATTATTAATGCTCGTAAAGGATTATTAGAAGAAAAGTCAGAAGCCGGTAATCGTGGAGCTCGCATGGCCATCGAGCTAGCGGAAGATCCGAATGAAATGTTTTCCACTATACAAATTGGTATTACTTTAATTAGTATCGTCACTGGTTTGTATTCAGGGGCTACTTTTTCCGATCCTATGGCGACCTATATCAAAGAACATATCTTGTGGTTAGCTGATTATGCCGATACGATAAGCCCTATTTTCATCGTATCTTTAACAACCTATTTATCCTTAGTCATAGGGGAATTAGTACCAAAACGGTTGGCATACAATTCTCCAGAATCCATTGCCATCATGATGGCAATCCCTATGAAATACTTTGCCACCATCACAAAACCATTTGTGGCACTTCTCAGTATGTCTACAACGGTGCTACTGAAAGTATTAGGCGTTAAACACAAGGAAGAAGCACCGGTAACGGAATCGGAAATTAATAAAATGCTTGTACAAGGTGTGGAACTAGGCGCTTATGAAGAGGAAGAGCCAGTGTTAGTAGAAAATATTTTCCGCTTAGCTGACCTCGATGCCAGCGATATTATGACACCTCGTACGCAGTTGACGTGGATTGATATTAACGCTAGTGATGAGGACATCCTAGAAACCATTATGGAATGCAACGAACATCGTATTCCAGTAGGTGATGATTCCTTAGATGAGTTGAAAGGCTTAGTCTCTTCTGTAGATGTGTTGGCACAACAGATGAAAGAAAGTCATCGTCCGATGAAAGATATTCTAGCTTATTGCATGCGTAAACCAGTGCTCGTACCAGAATCCTTGTCCTTAATGAAAGTATTATCTACTTTCAGAGAAGAAGGTACTCATGAAGCCATTGTGCTAGACGAATATGGTGGTATGAGTGGGATGATTACATTCCACGATATTATGGAAGAAATCGTGGGATTGATGCCATCTGGGGAAGAGGAAAAGAAAGAAGAAGAAAATCGCATCGTCCAACGAGAAGATGGTACGTATCTTGTGGATGGTCTTATCAGCATTGAAGAACTGAAAGAATACTTTGAAGTGGATGAATTATTACCAGGTGAAGAAGAGGATCTGTATAAAACATTAGGGGGATTCGTGACCTACTTAATCGGTCGTATTCCTAAAGAAGCTAATCGCTGTCACTATGGGCCATTGCAATTTGAGGTCATGGATATGGATAACACGCGGGTGGATAAAGTAATGGTGACACGGAAAGTAGTAATGGAGAGTAGTCCTGAATAATGTAAAAACTATCTATATTGCCACCATTTGGAAAGATACGATATAATAGGAACAGAATACATCAAAGTATGAGTATAGTATACATCGTAACTTATGTTAGTCATGAAAGAGGGTACACCATGGAATGGGTATATTTAGCAATTCATTATGGAGATAATGAACGCGGTCATATTGCGTATAACAAAGAAACAAAAGAATGCCAAGTGGTATTAGACGATGCAGCTTGGAAAGAAAAAGTAGAATCTTACTTGCAAGCAGAACAAATAGTAATGCATGCTACAGGATTGAATACATATGATGAATTAACAGTACAACCGTTGGATTCCTACGACAATTTAAAATTAGCATTAACTCGTATGTGGAATAAAAATGGTGTACAAGTTGACTGGGGCATTCCAGTAGAAGTGGATGGCCAATTATATTTTGCTGAATAAGCAAGATCATATGGTGGATACTCAGTACTTGTAAGGTACGATGCGGTGCATAGTACCGATGAAAGTGTGATTGTAAGAGAATAGCTAATACAGAAGATATACGAAAGCCTATAGAACAGTTGAAAGTTGTTCTATAGGCTTATTGTGTTTATGATGAAGGTATAGGAACTGCATCGTTAGTAAAGTATCTAGAACATCTAGTAGATCTATTAAATCTATTAATTGTGTATATGTATCGAAGACTTAAAAAGAAAATTAAATACTTTTATCGTACATATGGAGCAGTTATCCACCTGATTGTGGATAACTTAGTGCATAACTATGGGTATAGGTTGTGAATAGCTTGTTAATACCTTGTGTATTTAGTGTTAATAACTCTATAGTTATCCACATTTTATACACAAAAAGTGAATAACCCTTGTACTATAAGGCTTTATTGAATCGTATTAGCTAAGAAAGAATGTTCTGTATTGTGGATATGCACATATAATATAAATCAAATCTTATTTTTAGATTTTGTAAGAGTATAATACATTTGTGACAAAAAAATAAGAAGGCTCTCTGTTATAATGAAAGTTGCTAAACCGAATCATTATTTCAAAGGAGAGACCTTCTTATGTCATCTATTATAACTGAAGAATTACGCTTTCGTAAACTAGTTTGTGAATATGCCATAAAACACAAAAATAATGCTGAAGCAGCTAGACGGTATCATACAAGTAGACAACAAGTACAACGCTGGGTAAAGCGCTATGATGGAACTATTGAATCTTTGCGGTTAAAGAGTCGTAGACCTCATTCTCATCCAAATCAACATACAGAAGAAGAGTTGTCCTTAATTAAGCGCGTATACTCAAAGTTTAAACATGAAGGGTTGGCACAAGTATATACGGAAGCTAAAAAACGAGGCTATACTCGATCCTATGGATCAATGTGTTGTCAAATTCGACGGAATATACCTAAAGTTAAAGTGAAAAAACAATATTATAAAAGTAATTGGAAGCCTGATGTAGTTACATACCTAGGTGAAAAAGTACAGGTGGATATAAAATATGTTCCACAAGAGTGTCTATTGTTTCCAACTGATGGTATTAAATATTACCAGATTACTGCTATTGATGAATATTCTAGAAAGCGTATATTATCTATTGTAGATGAAAAGAGTGTAACTAATACGAGTAGATTCTTAGTAGATTTAGAGGCTCGTATGGGCTTTAAAATACGTACGATACAGACAGATAATGGATGAGAATTTACGAATTATGGTCTTAAGGAACGAGAGTGATTATTTGATCGAGTATTACGTAAATTAGGGATAAAACATAAGTTAATACGACCATTTTCCCCATGGCAAAATGGAAAGGTAGAGCGAAGCCATAAGGTTGATGGAGAGAGATTCTATACCAGAAAGTTTAGAAGCCTTAATGCTCTTTTAAGGCTCATCAACGATATGCAAGTAGATATAATAACATAGCACAGAAAGTGTTGGGATTTAAATCACCCAATGAATATATGGCAGAGTACTTCTTAAATAAATCTTTAGAAGGTTGTGTCACAAATATTTGACTACTATAGAATAAATCAAATCTTATTTTTAGATTTCATATTGCTAGGTATAGTACAGTTAGACTATAATATACATATACATGCGTTCATAGCTCAGTAGGATAGAGCGACAGTTTCCTAAACTGCAGGTCGGGGGTTCAATTCCCTCTGGGCGCACCATTTCTACTTACTGATTAACAGATTGTAACGCATTGTAACAACAATTTGCCCCTTTATTGCCCCTTTTATATGAGGGTTGAAAAAAGCGCCACTGCACATGATGCGGTGGCTCATTTTTTATTTATTTGATAGTACTTTACCCATATTAGTAATTGCTGCATTTACCTCCTGTTTCATTTCATCTGTTACATGAGTGTAAATTGCAAGTGTAGTACGTGGCTCATTGTGGTCAACACGTTCCATAATTGCTTTAAGAGGAACATTAGATTCAGCAAGAATAGAAATATGAGTATGTCTAAAGGTATGGGTGCTTACTGGTTTAGGAAACCCAAGTTTTTTTATAGTACGATTTACATAATTTAGATCATATGGCAAGCCACCATCCGTAACAAAGATATAACCGAGGTCAGCAAATTTAGATTTCCATAGTCGCCTTACTTGATTGGCGGTTATAAAATGATTAATAATCTGTACGGCCCTTGCATCCAATTTTACTTTACGGATAGAATGAATATTCTTTGGTGGAAGGCGCATAGTAGGGTCAGGAAAGCTACCATGATTAGATAAAGTTGCATTTACATCTATTTCTGCATTTTCTCTATCATAATCTTGAGTGCGCAATGCTACCATTTCACCAAATCTAAGACCAATTAAAGATTGAAACTCACATAATAGGGATACATGATGATTAATAGCATCTAATTGTGATAGCAAATCTTTTAGCTCATCTTTGGTTAGGAATTTAGAACGTTGTTTCTTGATGCGGTCTACATTAGCTACTGGCTTTTGTAATTCGATATTATCTAAGAATGAAATATCACGAATATATTCTATGCGCCTTGCATATTTTAATGATTGTCTAATAAGACTAAGGGCCAGTTTTATATAGTTGTAGGAATATTGGCAAGCGAATTTATCAAACGTACTTTGGATAATGTATGGTGAAAGTTTAGAGAGTAATATATCAGCAGGAAACCATTTCATAATCTGTTTGTGCAGATTATCCATACTATATTGTGTAGATGATTTTCTAAAGGCACGTTTAGATTCTAAATATTCAGATACAACATCATTCAATGTCATATCTTTGGCAATATCTGTATTAGTGGCCAAATCAATTTTATTTTGTAATTCAGCTTGTGCGATTTTGTAAGCTCGCCTACTATTACTATTTAATTTAACAGATATTTTTTTTGTTTTACTGCTATACGAATCTATATAACGTTCTTGAAATTTATACTTAGTAATACCTGCTTTGGTAGTTACAGTTTCACACTATATAAATACCTCCTAGGCTAAAAAATGGTATAGTAAATAAGCCTTAGAGGTATGTTATAATGTAAATATGCGGTGTCTCTAAGGCATCTATCCTCTATCTAGTAGTAGCTAGATGGAGGATTTTTTATTTTGTCTAATATTTTTATATATATTGGACTATTAAAAAATATAGTCCAATATAATGAGATATATTGGACTATAAAAATATATAGTCTAAAAAAGATTAAAATATTAGACTTAACTATCTATAATACTTAATAATTTTGGACAAACAAATGTTCTGTTTTTAGCTTTATCTGAACTAATTAAAATATCTTGATCTACCATTTTATTTAAAAGTGTAAATACAGTTTGCTTACTAGCATTGATTTCTTCGATAAGTTGTTTACTTGTAAATATAGGATGCTGGAAAATAAAGTCTAAAATTGGGATAAAGTAATATGATTTTATAGAATCTCCTAAAGATTTAAATTGCTCATATAAAGATAAGATATTTAAAGCTTTTTTTGTATTGTTATGAGATTCAGTAATTATGCCATTTAGGAAGAAATAAATCCAAGATACCCAATTATTATTTTTAGAAATATTTGCTAAATTATGAATGTATTCATCACGATTCCGTTCGAAGTAAGAACTCATATAGAATATAGGAGATGGAATTATTCCACGGTAATAAAAGAATAAAGGAATTAGTAATCTGCCTATACGACCATTCCCATCTTCAAATGGATGAATCATTTCAAATTGTGCATGAATAATAGCAGCTTGAATTAATGGATTTATCTCATCATAGTGTAAATACGTTTCTAGATTAGACATATAAGAATCTGTTAGTTGAGGGGAAACTGGGGTATAAGAAATAAAATCATAGCCACCAATATAGTTCTGTAACTTTTTAAAATCCCCTGGATGTTTAGTAGAACCACGAACATTATCTAGGAGAATGGCATGCATTTCTTTAATAATTTTTATTGTTAATGGTTCTTTACTATTAGGATTTGACAATTGATTATATGGTGAAATAGTATCTAATGCATGTTTTAATGCAGAACGATAATTGAGGATTTCTTTTAACTCATCATCCTGAATATCAGTTTGGTTACCAGCTTCATGATTAAGAATATCTTCAAGCGTTGCGTGAGTACCTTCTAGTTTAGAAGATAATACAGCCTCTTGTGTAGTAATAGGTGATAAAAGCAAAACAGGATTAGGCGTATTCACTAAAAAGCCTTTATATTCACCTAGAGCCATATTTGCTTCTGAAGATAATTTAATTAACTCAGGAGTGAGTAAATTAAATGTATCAAAAGGTAAACGTTGAGGTTCGTGTGGTGGAGGTGCAGACCTACGTAATTCTGCAAGCCTTTCATCAGTAATATTAGACATAAAAGTTATCTCCTAAAAAATAAGAAAAACTAAGTAAACAGTAATTATTACAAAACATGATGATAAAAATCAATAGTTTCTAACATATCATCTGTAAGTTCTTTTCACCTTACCATATATTCAATAAGATTAAGATGTTGATTTATATGGAAATCATCATTAATGATATGCAGCAATTCATGTCTAATTTCATTACGCATATCTTCAATAGACATATTTTTACGGATATAAATATTGTGAACACCTTCATCTTCCCCAGTAGATGAAATAGCTTTCACAGATGGAATATCACACTCAATAATATTAACAATCAAAATAATATCCCCTCATAATAAATTATTTATGTTTCAGATTGAGAAGTTCAATATATTCTACTGCTTTTGCCATATTCTCCTTTGAAGTTTCACGTGATGCGGAGAATAAAATACGCATTTCTGGGCGAGTACGAAGCATTTCAGCATATTCTGCAGTTTCAGAATCAAGGTAGTAACCTTGTGGCGTATCATCTTTATCCCAACCGATTAACCATTCTGGCTTTACTTCTAATATGGGAGCTAATCTATTAATAAAATCAATAGAAACACTAGCGATTTTACCAGATTCATATCTTTGCATATTACTTTCACTAATACCTAATCTTGCTCCTAGGTCAGCTAATGTTATGCCTTTTTGTTTTCTAATAGCTTTTATTCTTTCTCCTATTTCTTTGTTTATTGTATTTCTTTCATCGGTACTCATAATATGCCTCCAAATAAGAATCGCCCTTACAAAAATATATTATAATAAACTTGAATAAAATTCAAGAAAAATTATAAAACTTTTATAAAATCTTGCATAGAATGGTTGACAGGTTTTTCTAATAGGCTTATCATGTAATCAGAAACTTGCATGTAGGGCAAGAAAAGTGAGGTGAAAAGATGAAACTAGAAAAACTGAAAGGATTGTCAGTAGAACATAAGAAAACATATGCAGATTTAGCAGAGTTATTAGGTGTATCTATTACAACTATTAACAGTAAAATGAATGGGAAAACACAGTTTGATGTAGTAGAGGCTACAATGATTAGTGATTGTCTTGGGTTAGACTACTCTAGTAGAGTAGATATTTTTTTACACAATAACTTGCATAATATACAAGTTATAAATTAGAAGAGATGAAATAAAATTAAAAACTCATTACAAACACATATGGAAAATAAGTCAGTAGAGGGAGAGCAAAGAAATATCAATAGTGTAAAAGAATACACATTAAAAATCAAAATAGATACAACTGAATTAGATGAAGCAATCAACAAGCTTAAGAAGATGAATAAGTTAGTAGAGAAAATAAAAGCACACCAAATTGTATGGTGTGTTTTTAAGAAGATTATTAAAAACCAAGTTTTTGACTTACATATTGTTCTGCAGCAGTATCAACTATTTCTTCCCAAGATGTAAAGCTTGAATGCTGTGAAACATAGATATCCCAATCATTATCTGGAATATCTTCAAACGATTGAGTGAAACCGCTAGCTGATAAGAACTCACCAAAAGAACTGTAGTCAGTGTGTTTAAACATAAAGTCACTAGTAAAGAGTTCATCAAAACTAAGACTATCAGTTTTACTCATTTTAGAAAGATTATCTTCCATTTTGGAAAGATGGGCCTTTAGTTCATCAAATCCATTAATTTCAAATTCCACGTAATTACCTACTTTCAAGCTAATTATAGCACTAAGAGAGGAAATAAAAGGGGGAGTATAAATGAATAAAAAAGAAGAGCCACATAATGCGGCTCTTATAAAAGGTATTGCTATAAAGTTTGCATTTCTTCTTATGAAGGTGATGGCAACTCTAATTGTTTTAGCAATCACAAATAAACTTGCTATTATGGCTGGGAGTTTAGATAAGTCAATAATGTTTTTATGTGGCTATATATTCGGGCAATACATGATGAAGGATTGGAATGAGATCATACCCAAAGAATTTCAAAAGGAGTATGGACCAATAGATTAGTTGAAAGAAAAGATTAACTAATTTCATTGCTTTTAATTCTGAATTAAGACCTAAAAAAGTAGTCAATCGCTTTGGCAACCAAACAAAGGATTCAATCCAATAAATAGGGTTAATACATTGCCGTACTTGAAATTTATAATATCCTATTGCCTCTTCCATTGTTTGTAAAATTGCTGAAGCAAAATCTTCTCGTCTAGATGGGAATTGGTCCATAACATAAGCCTGACCATTAGCGATTTGTCCGTAACCAAGTGGTTGACTATAAGCAATCATTTTGGGTGGGACAACAGCAACTAAGCTTAATATTTCGGATTTGTAATGATGAATATTAAACGTTATTTTAGATTTAGCAAGCCATTCAACATATAAATTACATATTTTGTTAGTTCTATACCACTTATAAAGGTTAGTTAATAAAACAATACAAATTATGCCAAAAAATATAAGGATACATGACACTAAATCAAAACTCATATAATCACCTCTTTTCACAGGATGTGCAAAAATACGTTATCAAATTAAAATCACGTAATTGAGCGATACCAGAGGATTTCGCTAATTGAAGCATTGGGTTATTAGCTACATTTTGAGCTAATGCAAGAGCTCCTTGAATTGTTGATTGAGTTTCAAATACTTTTGCGAATGCGTTATTTTCTGATTCTTTAATCATAGAAATAACTTTATTTGTATTTTTAAGAATTTCTAATTGTGGTTGGACCACCAAGATGTTATCGAAAAGGCTTTTTATCCTTTACTTCTACTTGTTACCAAGTAGTTCAGCATATGTCATTATCCTATCAAAAAACATTATACATGAACAAATGATGAAAATAAAACAAAGAGGTGAAATCACATGAAAGAGAAAAAGTAAAATGCCCCAAATGTAATGTGGAAGTAATTGATGGAAACTTCTGCGAACATTGCGGGTGAAATTAAAAGAAGAATGTGATTGTTGGGTGTTAAAGAGAAAATACAATTGCAGTTCAGATACATGCAAAGGTTATAAATTGTTTAAAGGAATTAAGAAGGTTTAGTAAAGATGATTATCAAGATTGAATTAGATAAAGATTTAAAACTAATGAAGTAATTAGTATTAATGTAGTCAAGTCAAAAAATAAAGTTATTAAAGGCAAATTATTTGAAGTAGATAAAATCAGAAAAGGTGGAATTAATAAGAAAGGGCCAATCTCAAAATAGATCAGCGCTAATTATTAATTAATGGTGTAACGTTTCCAAGGAATTCGGCTTGGATGAATACTGCTTAAGAATTTTACTATGTCTTTACGCCCATAATATTGAGGTACACCATGAATATCTTGTTCCATTAGTACGGTGGGGATATTACCAAAGAAACGAGAAAAGTAAGAAAATGCATCTTTTTTCTGTAAAAAGTTTGCCAAGGTGCCACGTTTTACAACGGCAATTGCAAAAGTAACACCTTGTTCTTTTATTACAGCACCATCAAATGTAGTAGACATATAATTACCTCCTTTCAGAGTAATTATAGCACTAGGGAAAGCGATACAAAAGAGAAACAAATGGAAGAAATTAAAGAAAAATTACATCAAGTAATTTTAAAAAGATTAGACATGGCAATAAATGAAACAAATTATACAGATCCATATATTGTTTCATACATTGAATTATACGAAAGTTTAGAAGAAAAGAGTGTTCCACAACAAGCAGAACACTCTAAATAATTAATCTTTATTTAGTTGTTTGTGATATTCCTTTAGTGCTTCAACGATTGCAGCCGTAATAGCGCTAGGAACATTATTACCACTTTGGATTGTTAGTGTATGGGCACGAGCAATTGCATCGATTTTAGAAAAGTCAATTTCCATATACTTACCTTCTTATGAGATGAGTATAGCATGAGTGATAAAAATTGTAAGAGGTGAAATAAAATTGAAAACTCCATTATAAACACATATGGAAAATAAGTCAGTAGAGGGAGAGCAAAGAAATATCAATAGTGTAAAAGAATACACAGTAAAAATCAAAGTAGATACAACTGAATTAGACTATGCAGTTAAAAAGCTTAAAAGACTTAATAAGCTAGTAACAAAAAATAAATTGTCACGTGTAACAGTTAACACACATGGCAATTTAGACGAAAAGAAAATTATTGAGCTTATAGGCAAGTGCCAATTGAAATAGAGAAGGTGATTATTAATGCTAACGATTGAAATAGAAAGATGAATAAAATGCAAGGAGATAAATTTAAGAAAACTTATGAGAACGCATCAAAAGACAAAAGAGAACTAGAACTTGCACTTATAGAGTTAGAAGAATTAGGGATTAAAGTTGATGTAGTTTATTTATCTGATAAAGAAAGATAGGTAAGGAGTAGTTATGGAAAGTGTTCAACCAAAGTATGTGCCTATTAGCACATTAGCTAAGATATGGGGGCGCAGCAGAATGTATATATACAGAAGAGTAGATATAATCCGCAATGAAGGAAAGTTCAATGAAATATGTATGCAACTTGGATCACAACAAATACTGGTTCATGTAGATAAATTTGAAACATGGATGAAAAGCCAGAATATGAAGTGGTTAAAGGGGTATAACAATGAGAACCAAGTTAGACATTATCAATAATATTCAGTTGATGTTATGGGGAATGATTCTAGGACTATGTGGAGGCATAGAGTTTCTACATGGCTAGAATATATTATTAAACGTTTTGATGATGATACTAACAGGGGCAATCATATTCCTGTTAAGTGCATTAAAAGGGGTGATTATACATGAAAACAAAAGGGAAAGGTCTATCACTGTTAGGAAGGTATCTAAAGTTCAATGAGACAGAGGTCAATGAGTTAAGAGAAAAAATTAAAAATATTACTTATAACCGCTTTTAGTTTAAGAAAAGTTTGGTGGAACTCAATCAATAAATAAAAACTTAAATATTAGATTGACTGATGCGGAGTTGAATATGATTAATGGATGCGCTCAACGATTAGGTATAAGTCGGACAGATGCTATTATTAAAGGAATTGAGTTGATTGAGCAAAAAAATAAGACTCAGCCACCGTGGAAAGTTACTGTGTCTTACAGGAGCGAGAACAATGTTCTCTATGAAATATTATATCATGAGTGCATTGTTCCCCTAAAGGCTAAGGAGCTAAAATCATGAAAAAATTAGTAGTTATTCAAAATAATAAAATAGTAGTATCAAGTAAGGATATAGCGGAACATTTTGGCAAAGAGCATAAAGTGGTGTTAAGAACAATCAGAGAAATTTTATTGGAACAAAATTGTGCCAATGAATTTTTCCAAGAGAAATCATATTCTTATAATGGTAGACATCTTCCATTTTACTTAATGAATCGTGATGGCTTTTCACTGCTTGCCATGGGATTTACAGGAAAGAAAGCATTACAATGGAAGTTAAAATATATTCAAGCTTTCAATGAAATGGAAGAAACATTAAAACAAGTCTATTTAGAAGAGAATGTAAACCCAAGTGAACTACATTGTAAGACATATAAAGGTGTACCTGTTATAACCATTGGTGATTTTGCAGAAATAGTAAAGAAAAATAGAACAAGTATTCTATGGCATTTAAAAGATAAAGGCTTATCATATCAACTGTTAGAAAAATTTGCCCCTTTTTAAAATGTAGAGTTTGAATAATATAGTAGTGGTGCGGAGCGTTGAGTATAAACCCCTAATCCGCACCAAACATAACAATAGAGGTCATCGTTATACAATGTAACAATGACCTCTATTTTTCTTTTTATAGGTTGATAAGAAGGATTACCATGAATATATTATAGAGTTTCTCGTATTCGAGTATAGTGTTGATATAAAGAGTATATAAATAGTACTAAAGGAATCAATAAGCAAATAGCACCAATTGTTTCTGTCATAGAATTAGGCCACATTGGAATGATAAGACCACAAGCGATGAATACACTAGATATAGCAGGAATTCTCCAAATATGAGTAGGAGATAAGGTAGATTTTATAGATGTAGTTTTCATAGGGATATGATATCGTTTCATAATCGTTAGGATAATACCTAATAACATACCAATGATGATAATAGTATCCCATATGGCCCATAATATTTTTAATACCATGGAATTATGATTATGAATATGTAAGTTTATCATAGTTTTCATTCCGGTGAAATACCAAGGAATTTCTTTTGTTGCATATTGATCGAGAGTTGAATCACTATATAAATTGGCATATACAGGCTGACCTAAAAACATGGCAGGATCCTCATCATTTTGGCTACCTAAATAAAAGGCATAGTGATAATTGTTAAATTTTGATGGATAATCCATAGAAATAAGTTGACGATTAGGATAGGTTGATAGGATTCGTTGAATTGCTTCAGAAGGAGATAAAATTTCGGATGTATGATTAGCTAATTCTTGTGTTGCTATAGAGGCTACATTTTTTGTGTAATAATCATTAGCAATAAAAAAACCTCCAATCCATACACCTGTTAGAGATAATATAATTCCCCAAACAGAAGCAATCATAGAAAATTCACGATGCAGAGCGCTGATTTGTAATCGATTTGATGTTTGTGTACTTCGTTTATAGGCGGAACTGAAAGGGCCGTATAAAAAGATACCACTAAGGATGGATAAGAAGCATATCATAGATAGAATAGTTACAAGATAAATACCAAATTTTCCTAAGGCTAATCGAGTATGTAATTCATGAATTGTGTGTAGTGCACTTCGTACCCATGGATGCGTAGGGGTGACACGATGAGATTCAACAAGTGTATTAGAATTTGGATTATATAAGGTATAGTCTCCTCCCATACCCATTCGTGCAGGTGGGGCAGATGTGGCTGATGAATCAATAATTCTATAGCGTAATAGGTTAGATCTATTCATGGTTGGAGAAATATTCAAAATATCTTTGGATGGATATTGTTGTTTTACTAATGCAGCACCCGCATCTGCTGCATCAAATATAGAGGATGAGTATGGACTCATTGTCATAGTAGATGTACTATGAGAGGGTTGTCCTAAAGACCAAGCATTTAATTCATTTCTAAATAATAATAATAAACCGGTAATGCAAAACATAAGAAAAAATATAATAGAAAAGATAGATATTCTCTTATGCCATTTGTAAAAAGTTGACATATAGTTACTCCTTTCATATAAAATCATAGTTATAATAGCTTAAATAGGCTAGAAATTCAATCATCTATGACTATGAAAAAAAGTTTTAATGTATATAATTTATAGTTTTTACCTATTAATAGTGTAATAAAATTTATATTGGGCAAGAGAAGATTCTTATGATATTCTGTATACTCAGAATTGAAATATAAATTTTATTAGTAGTATTTGTAGTTATGAAAGGATAGAATTATGAAATTAAAATCACTATTCACACCACTATTGGTGGGTATATTGGCGTTAGGTATTGCGGGCTGTAGTACATCGACAACAACGCAAGAAATTAAAATTGGCGCTACGGCAGGTCCTCATGCACAAGTGGCTGAGGCGGTAGCGAAAGAAGCACAAAAGCAAGGCATCCAGTTGAAAGTAGTAGAATTTTCCGACTATATCACACCAGATAAAGCCTTGGCAGACGGAGATATCCAATTGAACGCATATCAACATGTGCCGTTCTTGGAAAACTTTAATAAGCAAAATAATTCTAAACTAGTGCCAATCGGCAAAACCATTTTAATGCCAATGGGTATCTACAGTAATTCTGTAAAATCTCCTATCGATGTGAAAGACGGCGACACAGTAGCAATTCCAAATGATCCAACGAATGGTGGACGTGCCTTAGCCTTGTTACAACGAGCAGGTCTTATTAAATTGAAAGAAGGCGTTGGTTTTAAAGCTACAGTAGCAGACATTGTGGAAAATCCTAAGAACCTAAAAATTCAAGAGCTAGAGGCAGCACAATTACCTCGTAGCTTAGATGATGTGACATTAGCGACGATTCCGATGAACTACGTGCAAAGCGCAGGTATCAACGTAGGTGAAAAAGGATTGTACTTAGAACCAAAAGATGAGCCATTAGCAGTGATGATCTTGGCTACACGTGAACAAGATAAAGACAACGCAACATACAAAAAAATTGCAGAGATTTATCAGTCTGAGGCCATTAAACAATTCATTGCAGAAACTTTCAAAGGAACCATTACATCTGCAAACTAATCACTATGAATATAGAGGTCTACCCATGAGGTGGACCTCTTTTTTGCATCGTTGCAAGGATAGTGAAACGATAGGCGTATCGTTTCATAATATATAAAAATACATAGTTACACACAGTGCGCACATATGATATACTATAGAATATATCTTTTAGTACTTTCACTAAGAAAAGGAGCACTTATAGTCATAGATATAGCAAGGGTGTAGCCATTGTTACAGTGAAGTATAGTTGCCTATGGTATACTATAGATATGATATCGGAATCAATAAGAACCTATACATAGAGTATATAAAGGAAAAGTGTGTCACCAGAGTGGTGCAAGGAGGTCTTTATGGAGTTAAGACATGAACTAGAATTTGATAAAGATTATACGATGGAAGAGGCCTTTGCAGAGGCAAAGCGTTGTTTGAACTGTGCGAAGCCATTGTGCCGTACAGGTTGTCCTATTGAAAATGAAATTCCTCGTTTCATCCAAGCTATTGCACATGGTAATTTTGGATTAGCCAACGATATTATTGCAGAGCGTAGCAGCTTGCCAGCGGTGTGCGGCCGTGTGTGTGCTCGTGAAAAACAATGTGAAGGGGCATGTATTTTAAATCGTGCGAATAAACCCATTAATATCGGTAAATTAGAGCGCTTTGCTGCAGATTTTGAAAGCAATAATAATCTTCGCAAGATAAAACCAAATCGTAAAGACCAAGGTAAAATCGCTATTATTGGTTCTGGCCCTGCTGGATTAACAGTGGCTGGAGATATGGCAAAATTAGGCTATGATGTGACAGTATTTGAACGCCAAGATGAGCCAGGTGGTATCCTATTGTTTGGGATTCCGGAGTTCCGTTTAGGCAAAGAAATTGTACGTCGTGAAGTGAAGCGTTTAGAAACATTAGGTGTTACTTTTGAATGTAATGTCACTATCGGTCCAGATCGTAACTTAGATGCTCTGTTTGAAGAAGGTTTTGATGCTATCTTTATTGCTACCGGTACTCATGTGCCAATGGAAATTTCTTTACCAGGTGATGACAAAGCAGGTATGTTACAGGCGATGGCATTATTGACATCTGTACAATTAGTACAAAATGGTAGAGCTGAAGAATCATTAATTCCTGTATACAAAGGTGATAAAGTTCTCATTATTGGTGCCGGTAATGTGGCGATGGATGCGGCTCGTACTTGTGTTCGTCTTGGTGCTGAAAGTGTAACAGTGACGTACCGCCGTGGAGAAGAACAAATGCCAGCAAACCCATCTGAATTTGAAGAAGCAAAAGAAGAAGGCGTTCATTTTGAATTCTTAGCCGCTCCAAAAGAAGTAATAGGTTCAGATATCGTGGAAGGGTTGACATTTACACGACAAGAATTACAAGAAGATGGATCTGTGAAAAGCACTGGCGAAGACTTTACGTTACCAGCGGATAAAATCATCGTGGCCATCGGTCACAAACCAAACACACGCTTAGTGGGTCCTGGTAATGGTATTGAAGTGAATGAGTCTGGCTATGTGGTGACACGAGATATGCCATATGGTATGACAAGCCGTCAAGGTGTATTCGCAGGCGGTGACGTAGTGCATAAACCAGCTACCGTAGTATTGGCTATGCGTGAAGCTAAAAAAGTAGTAGAAGGTATCGTAAACTACTGCGAGGCAAAACGCTTTTTAGGGGAGTAAGATTTAAAATTTTATTAACCTGTGATATAATTGGAATGGAAAAGTTGATGATTTCCATTTACAAGCAAAAACCCCATGGTCTGCTAACCATGGGGTTTTATTTTTTTATAATTTATGATACAATTTAGACAAGCGAAAAAGAGTAATGGTGATTCCATAAAGCTCACCAAAAAAACACCCAGGTGGTCAGACCTGGGTGTTTTTATTTGTCTATATAGCTGACAAGGCTAGGCTAGTTACTTCTTAAATACTCGATCTAGCCATTTACAAATGTAGTAAGCGAGGACATTTGCCGTAATCGAGATAAAAAGAGTAAGGAGTATTAATTCCACAAATCTCACCCCCCTTTCTGTTACCAGTATAGGGGAAGTAACATCTATAGTATAACAAATTGTGGAAAATAACACATCTGAAAGAGTAAAAAAATATAGATATGTACTTGCACACAGTGGACAAAGGTGTTACAATAGTAGACAGTTATTTTATTTTTAAAGTATTACACTTATAGTTAAGATTCGTACGCATATCGTACAGAAAGGAGATTATCATGGCATTGTTAGCAATTCTCGTGCTCGTCCTGTTCATTTTAGTGAACGTCATTAGAACTAACAATTCCATAGAGGTCGCCTTTTCTTCGGTAGAGCTACCATCTTAGGTTTCTTTGTGTACAACATAAGGAATCTAGGGTGTTGTAGTCTATTTGATTAACGTGCATACATATATATGAAAAGGCGATTCCTTAGGGATCGCCCTTTTTTATGTCTAATATAGTATGTCAGAATACTAGATGTGGATTGGGAACCTGTTGGATATAAAATCATAGAACTATTCAATAGAAATCCCATTCAATTATTTCAGTGTTATGCACATAGTATATAGACAACAATATGCGACTATAACAAGTGTTATAAATCATGTTTATATAAGTAGAAAGGATCATTATATGGTACGCAGTGATAGAGTAGCAAAAGGAGCTACACGAGCTCCACATCGTTCATTATTAAAAGCATTAGGATTTATTAACGAGGAAATTGGAAAACCAATTATCGGGATTGCCAATTCTTTCAATGAAATCATTCCAGGTCATGTACATTTGAAAAATCTCGTTCAATCTGTAAAAGATGGTATCCGCGAAGCTGGCGGTATTCCTATGGAATTTAATACTATCGGTATTTGTGACGGATTGGCTATGAACCACATCGGTATGAAATATTCCTTGGTGACACGCAATATTATCGCTGACTCCATCGAGGCCTCTGCCATGGCCACACCATTCGATGCGATGGTATTTATTCCTAACTGTGATAAAGTCGTGCCAGGTATGTTGATTGCGGCGGCTCGTTTGAACTTACCATCTGTATTCGTCTCTGGTGGTGCGATGCTAGCAGGAGTGCACAATGGTAAAAAAATTGGTTTATCCGATGTATTTGAGGCAGTAGGTAAATTTGAAGCAGGCCTCATTTCCGAAGAAGAATTAGAACATATTGAAAACGTAGCATGCCCAACTTGCGGATCTTGCTCCGGTATGTATACAGCGAATACGATGAACTGCTTAACAGAAGCATTGGGTATGGCATTGCCAGGTAATGGTACAATCCCAGCGGTTTACTCCGAGCGTTTACGTCTAGCAAAACGTGCGGGTATGCAAGTGATGGAAGTGTTACAAGAAGGCTTACGTCCAAAAGATGTATTGACGAAAGAGGCTTTTGAAAATGCGGTAGCAGTTGACATGGCATTGGGTGGATCTTCCAATACGGCGCTACATTTACCAGCCATCGCTCATGAAGCGGGCGTATCCTTAACATTGGATGATTTCAACCGCATTGCAGGTGATACACCACAATTGGCTAAATTGTCTCCATCTGGTAAATATTTCATCGAGGATTTACATGCCGCAGGCGGTGTGTATGCGGTAATGCATCGTTTACAAGAACAAGGACATTTACATGAAAGTGCAAAATCTGTGAGCCTGGTGGATCAAGGTACGATTGCTAAAACTATGAAAGTCCTAGACGAAGATGTGATCCATCCTTGGAGTGACCCAGTGTACACCACAGGTGGTATCGCTGTACTGAAAGGTAACTTAGCTCCGGACGGTTCCGTGGTCAAAGAAGGTGCTGTAGATCCAGAAATGCTCGTTCACTCTGGTCCAGCAAAAGTCTTCAACAGTGAAGAAGAAGCAGTAGAAGCAATCATGGGTCATAAAATTGTGAAAGGCGATGTAGTCATCATTCGCTACGAAGGTCCAAAAGGTGGTCCAGGTATGCGTGAAATGTTGACACCAACAGCGACGATCACAGGTATGGGTCTTGGTAAAGACGTAGCCTTGATTACAGATGGTCGTTTCTCTGGTGCTACTCGTGGCGCATCCATTGGTCACGTATCTCCAGAAGCAGCATCTGGTGGCACTATTGCCATCGTAGAAGATGGAGATATCATCGAAATCGACATTCCAAATCGTTCCTTGAATGTGAAACTTTCAGAGGAAGAAATTGAAAGAAGAAAAGCAAATTTAGCACCGTATACATCAGATGTCACAGGATACTTGAAAAAATATGCTATGCATGTATCCTCTGCAGCACAAGGTGCCATCGAAATCCTAGACGAAGCATAAGAGGGAATGTAGTCAGGATATAGAATTATCTATGAGGGAATGCAGTCAGGATACATATCTATGAGGGAAGTACAGGTCCGTAGATAGAATATATACTTAGGAAAGGACGTTTATATGCATAAATTATACGATTTCATGGAGGCTAGGGAGCGATTGGCTACTATCGCCGTGAAAACAAAATTAATTCATAGCTCTGTGTACTCGCAAGAAACAGGCAATCATGTATATATTAAACCGGAAAATTTACAGCGCACAGGGTCTTTCAAATTACGGGGCGCATACAATAAAATTTCCAAATTAACAGAAGCAGAAAAAGCCTGTGGCGTTATCGCCGCCTCTGCAGGTAACCATGCGCAAGGTGTGGCGCTAGCAGCACAACGATTGGGCATTAAAGCAGTTATCGTTATGCCACGACATACACCGCTCATTAAAGTAGAGGCGACGCGCCAATACGGAGCAGAAGTAGTGCTCGCTGGCGAAGTCTATGACGAAGCTTATGAAAAGGCTTGTGAACTACAAGAAAAGCACGGCTATGTGTTCGTCCATCCTTTCGATGATGAAGATGTCATTGAAGGGCAAGGGACCATTGCCTTAGAAATTTTAGAAGAATTACCCAATGCAGATATTATTTTAGTACCAGTTGGTGGTGGCGGATTGATCTCCGGCGTGGCAGCAGCAGCTAAGCTAAAAAATCCACAAGTAAAGATCATAGGCGTAGAACCAGAGGGCGCAGCCAGTGCAAGAGCTGCTGTAGAAGAGGGAAAACCAATAGCACTCCCATCCGTGAGTACCATTGCAGATGGGGCAGCCGTAAAATTAATCGGTTCCAAGAATTTGGAATACATCCAAAATTATGTAGATGAAATCGTAACCGTATCGGACTATGAATTGATGGAAGCTTTCCTATTATTGGCGGAAAAACATAAAATCATCGGTGAAAATGCTGGCTTACTTTCAGTGGCAGGTTTGAAAAAATTGCGGGTGCGAGGCAAAACAGTGGTTAGTATTTTGAGCGGTGGTAACATCGACGTATTGACCATTGCGTCCATGATTACTAAAGGCTTAGTCGTACGAGGTCGTATTTTTACATTTGCTGTGAATTTATCAGATAAACCAGGTCAATTAGTGGCAGTATCTGAAATCTTAGCAGAACAAAATGCGAATGTCATCAAACTAGAACATAATCAGTTTAAGAACCTAGATCGCTTCCATGAAGTGGAGTTGGTGGTGACTGTAGAAACGAATGGGGAAGATCATATTAAAAAAATTACGGCTGCCATGGCGGACCGTGGATATACGATTCACCGTATCAGTTCTAATGAATTTAATGAACATGACTAATGGATGAGATGGATATAGAAAGAGGACAAACTATGAGTGAACAGAAGATGATTCGAGGAGCTCGCATACTCCTAGAAACATTGAAGCGATTGGGAGTGACAGACATATTTGGTTATCCCGGCGGCGCCGTAATTCCTATATACAATGAAATTTATGATTTTGAGGGAATCAACCATTACTTAGCACGCCATGAACAAGGGGCGGCTCATGAGGCAGACGGCTATGCTCGTGCTTCTGGCAAATGTGGAGTGTGCTTAGCTACCTCTGGCCCAGGGGCGACGAACCTTGTGACAGGCATTATGACGGCGCATATGGATTCTATTCCTCTCTTGGCCATAACAGGTCAGGTGGCTAGCCACTTGCTAGGAAAAGATGCGTTCCAAGAATCCGATATCATTGGGATTACCATGCCAGTGACGAAAAATAATTACTTGGTACAAGATATTCGAGATATTGCGAGAACGGTGAAAGAAGCTTACTATTTGGCCACAACCGGTCGTCCAGGCCCTGTGCTAGTAGATATCACACGAGATGCGCAATTAGCAGAAATCTCTTATGAAGAATTTGAAGCAATCTTTAATGAACCGATTTCCCTAGAAGGCTATGATCCAAACTATATTGGACATAAAAAGCAAATCAAAAAGGCTATCGAAATTGTAAAAGCAGCGAAACGACCGTTGATTATCGCTGGCCATGGGGTGTTATTATCAGGCGCTACAGAAGAGCTATATAAATTAGCTACTACCTGTCACATTCCAGTTACAAATACTTTACTAGGATTGGGTTCTTTCCCGGGAGAACATCAATTATCCTTGGGGATGTTAGGTATGCATGGCACCGTATATGCGAACTATGCCACCAATGAAGCGGATGTAATTTTGGCATTGGGTATACGATTTGATGATCGTATTGCAGGAGTGCCAAAAGAATTTTGCCCACAGGCAACAATTGTACATGTAGACATTGACCCAGCAGAAATTGAAAAAAATAAATTAATCGACGTACCTATCGTAGGGGACTTGAAACATGTGTTGAATGAAATGAATCATGAGCTAACACCACAAACCCATGAAGATTGGTTGGAACGCATCCGTGAATGGCGTGAGGAATACCCAATTCGCGTTCGTCCTCATGAGGGAGAGTCTTTATTGCCGCAAAAAGTAATTCAAGAAATCGATAATATTGTGAAGGGCAATGCCATCGTGGTCACAGACGTAGGGCAACATCAAATGTGGGCATCTCAATTTATTACCTATTCGAAACCGAATACTATCATTACATCTGGTGGAGCTGGTACGATGGGCTTTGGTTTGCCAGCAGCTATCGGTGCGCAAGTAGCACAACCAGATACAAAAGTGGTGCTCATCACAGGGGATGGGGGCCTACAGATGAACAGCCAAGAATTACTCCTATTAAAAGCTTATAATATCCCTGTGAAAGTGGTCATCATCAACAATGGTTTCTTGGGCATGGTTCGCCAATGGCAAGAACTCTTTAATAACCATCGCTATTCCTTCGTGGATTTATCCATTAGTCCAGACTTTGAAGTGTTGGCACAAGCTTATGGCGTGCGAGGGGTGACACTGTCCACCATCGAAGACTTGCGTAGCCAATTACGAGACCTTATCCTATCCGATGAGCCAGTGGTGATTAACTGCGTTGTGGAAAAAGAAGAAAATGTGTTCCCAATGATTCCAGCAGGTTGCAGCGCCAAAGATATGATTGGATTGAAAGGAGGCCCTGACAATGAGTAAAGTACGACAACACCAAGTGCTAGTCATTACTAAAAATAAACCAGGTATCGGGGCTCGTATCCTGTCCCTCTTTAATCGTCGTGGGTACTCCGTTACACAAATGACATCTGGCATATCTATCCCTAATCATCATGCACGGATCACATTGACCGTAGAAACAGACGAAGTGCAATTAGACCAAATTCAAAAACAAATCTATAAATTGATTGACGTCATTAAGGTCAAAATTTTCTCTCCAGAACAAGTGGTGCGCCGTGAATTGATGCTTATTAAGGTGAAAGCAGATGTATCTGTGCGACCGCAGATTATCCAATTAGCAGATGTGTATCGTGGTAATGTACTCGATGTAGGTCCTAACTCCATCATGATGGAAATTACAGGAGAAACACAGAAACTAGATGCTTTCATAGAAATTATGAAAGAATATGGCATTCTGGAAATTGCAAAAACAGGTTGCACCGCTATGAGTCGTGGAGAAAAAATGTAATGGCTATACCAAAGCAAGGTGAGTTGTTACATTACGAAGGAGTTACCTTTGTCCGCAATGGAGAAGCGATTTTACAAGGTGTGGACTGGCATGTGAACACAGGGGAAAACTGGGCATTACTCGGCCTTAATGGAGCAGGGAAGTCCACCTTGCTAGGCATGATTATGGCCTACACCTGTGCCACCCGTGGTGAGGTGCGTGTCCTAGGGCATACCTTTGGACAATGCGTCTGGAAAGATGTGAAAGATCGTATTGGATTCGTCAGCTCTACCTTGGGGCAATTTGAACGTACTATGCGAGACGAAACGGTGCGACAAATTTTGCTATCTGGAGCGCATGGCACTATTGGTGTGTATCGAGAAGTGACAGAGGAAGAAGAACAACGTTGTGATATGGTCCTAGCAGATATGGGATTACAACATTTACAACATCGCCACTTTGGGTTATTGTCCACCGGTGAACAACGACGAGCCCTCATCGGTCGAGCACTGATGACGAGGCCAGACTTGCTCATCTTAGATGAACCATGCAATGGGTTAGACGTACCGAGCCGAGAACAATTGCTCCGTCATCTCAATCAACGTGGGACTCAGGACAGTCCTTGTCCGTTTATCTACGTGACCCACCAAATCGAGGAAATCCTTCCCACAGTGACCCATGTGGCACTATTAAAAGAAGGCAAAATCTTTCGATCGGGGCCGAAACGAGAGGTCATTACCGATGAGATTTTATCGGCGCTCTATGGTTTGTCTGTGAAAGTAACTTGGGTCCAAGATCGACCTTGGCTGCAAGTACTTTTATAAAATGTTTTTATAGAGTGCACAAAGATATTTTTAATTATACAAATTTATCATACTAAGTATGGTAAATCAGTAAGCCGAAAGGCTGAAAATCAGTTGAATTTCACTAGAAAATCTAGTAAATTATAAACATTAACACATGTATTACAAAGTAGGAGGTTATCACAATGGCAGGTAACATTTTAGGCACACAAGTATTTTATGATGCAGATTGCAATCTACAAGCATTAGTAGGTAAAAAAATTACAGTTCTTGGCTACGGTTCCCAAGGTCATGCGCATGCATTGAACTTGAAAGAAAGCGGCATGGACGTACAAATCGGTCTTCGTGAAGGTTCCAAATCTTGGAAAGAAGCAGAAGAAGCTGGTTTCGTAGTAAAAGAAACAGGGGATGCTGTAAAAGGTGCAGATGTTGTGATGATCTTGATTCCAGATGAATTGCAAGCAGAAACTTACGAAAAATCCATCGCTCCTAATCTTAAAAAAGGTGCATACTTGGCATTTGCTCATGGTTTCAACATTCATTTCGGTAAAATTAAACCATCTGCTGATGTAAACGTATTCATGGTCGCTCCTAAAGGACCTGGTCACTTAGTACGTCGTACATTCCAAGAAGGTTCTGGCGTTCCTTGCTTGTACGCAGTATACGCAGATCCAAGCGGAGACACTAAAGAAGTGGCATTGGCATGGGCATCTGGTGTAGGCGGTGGCCGTTCCGGTATTTTGGAAACTGACTTCCGTCAAGAAACTGAAACTGACTTATTCGGTGAACAAGCAGTACTTTGCGGTGGTGTATGTGCGTTGATGCAAACTGGTTTCGAAGTATTGGTAGAAGCTGGTTACAATCCAGTTAATGCATACTTTGAATGTGTTCATGAAATGAAATTAATCATCGACTTGATCTACGAAGGTGGTTTCGAAACAATGCGTAAATCTATCTCCAATACAGCTGAGTTCGGTGACTATATTACAGGACCAAAAGTAATCCCAGCAGCAGCGAAAGAAGCTATGCGCGGTGTATTGAAAGATATCCAAGACGGCAAATTTGCTGATCAATTCCTTGGTGACTATGCAGCAGGTTACCCATACCTTAACGAACAACGTAAACAATCTGCAGCACATCAAGTAGAAGAAGTGGGCGGCGAATTACGTAAATTGATGCCTTGGATCAAAAAGTAAAAAGTAAATAGCCTTCATATAAATCATGAAGTAGTATAAGGAAAGCACGCAACACACTCCTTCACAAACGGTATTTCATAATGTTTGCTCAGGAGCATGTTGCGTGCTTTTTGCTTACAGGATACTTAGAGGAAAAGAAGGCTATTTACTTTTGGGGGCTTTTTGTGACGGAACTTGTTTCGCTATGTAGCCTTGTGGTGTTTGTAACTAAATAGAAGCAAAGGGAAGAGCACGACATATTCCGACCCGAACTGATACAGTGGTTAGGTTTGCTCCGGAACATGTCGTGCTCTTCTTGCGTTTGTGTAATTTAGGTAGAAAGGAACGCCACAAAGGCTACTACTCGTAACGGCGTTCCTCAGTAAGAGTCATTGACGTGTTGTTAGGCTCATCTCTTCCTACTTTGGGAGGAGGTGATTTCTATGAGAAATTTTAGAAAGTTATCTTTATTGATAAAGTTTTTGAAGTTGATTATAGATATTTATCGTTTCTTTCAATAGAAATGAAAAAGCCTAACGTAACAATAAGTATTCGCAGTACTTATACACGTTAGGCCATTTCTCTTTATTCTTCTGAGATGAGCCTAACGCCAGCTACACGTTGATGACTCTTCTTTTTGATACCTCAAGTATAGCATAGTTCAGAGTTAAATACAATTGTCACTTGTTTCACTATGTAGTCTGTGGCGTTTGTAACTAAATAGAAGCAAAGGGAAGAGCACGGCATACCCCTCACAAACGATATTTCATAATGTATCGTCACTTGTGATGCTATTCAGTCTGTGTTATTCGTAACTGAATAAGATAAAGGGAAGACCGTAACACACCCCTTCTCAAACTATACAGTGGTTATGTTTGTTCAGGGGTATGTTACGGTCTTCTTGTATTTGTGTAATTCGAGTAGTAATGGAACGCCACAAAGGCTACTACTCGTAACGGCGTTCCTCAGGAGAAAGCAGGATTCAGCAATAATTGTTATTTCTAATTATACTATATAGATACACAGTTTTTAAATGCAACATACAATATATTGTGTAAATTTTAATCGTATAAATTGATGAAGGATTTCAGCAAAATAGAAACATAATATCTAAATTCTTCTACAATAATATATACAATAATTTAATTATAAACATTTTGAATAAATAGTGTAAAATTGTTTGCTTGGGATGTAATAATACATATCTATTGATGCTTAATTTTATTTAGGAATAAAAATGCGAACTATTGCTTAGAAATTGGTAATTTATACATAAAATTAAAACTTAAATGAATTAACATGTAATAAATGAATAGTATATGAAGATAGTGGTAGATAGTAAGAATACTATTATTCTATAGATTACAGATAAATTGTGAAAGTTTTTTAAATTAGTTGTTGATAATGTATACAAATTCATGTATAATGATATCGAAATAATTTGAACTAGATTTACACAATAGATTATTTGCTAGGTCTTGGCTAACAAGTATATGTAGTGTGTATGGTTCGTGTATAAATATTGCTTTCCACGAAAGAACCTTTAGGAAACTAAAGGTTTATTTTGATAGTAGAAGAATACTGGGTGAGAAGAATATAAGTTATTCAATGTAGTCGATGTATAGGACTTAGTTTATAAGTAATGTTGTAAAGGAGATTTATATGGGATTAAATCGGATTTATAAAGTAGTTTGGAACAAAACTAAGGGATGCTATGTAGTAGTATCTGAATTGGCAAAGCGTGTAGGTCGTAATAAAGCAAAAGCGATTGTGATGACTACAGCTGCCATGGCGATGGCGGTAAGCCCTATGATGGCAGATGCAGCCCCGGCAGGAAATGCAGTTGGGCAAGGTCATGCTAATGCGGTTGCTTTAGGACCTGATTCAAATGCATCTCAAGATGGAGCTGTTGCACTTGGTAAGCAATCCAAAGCAACAGGAACTGAGGGAGCAGCATTAGGTAAGGGTGCTAAAGCTGAAGGGAACTTATCGGTCGCAGTGGGTTCTATGTCTCAAGCTACTGCTGATAGTACGATGGCTTTAGGTGTAGAAAGTAAAGCCTCAAAAAATAAAGCTGTTGCTTTAGGTAGAAAAGCAGAGGCTACTGCAGACAATGCTATGGCCCTTGGTGAAGCGGCAATTGCGAATCAGGCACGTGCTATCGCTATAGGTAAAGCAGCAATTAGTAGTGGTCAAGATACAATTGCGATTGGTACTGAGACTAATGCAAAAGGTCACACTAGTATTGTTATCGGTAAAAATGCTAAAACTACAAATGATGCGGAAGGTACCGTTGTTATTGGTCGTGATGCATTCAGTGAAGGATCTGGTAAACCGGACCGTCCTAACACAGTGGTTGGTCGTGGTGCCTACACAGCATTTGGTGAAAATGGGACGTATCGTATGAACGCGGCTACAGCTCTTGGTTTCCAAGCCGGTTCAGGTATTCGTGTGGATAGTAAAGCTAATAATAAACTAGTTGACAATAATACAAATGCCGATAGTAATGAAAATGTATTGGTAAAAGCAGGCTATGGGCTTCAAGATATTAAAGATGCAGCTCAAAAGGTTGAGATGGATAAAACCAAAGCCTTTTTACAAGCTGGATTTGCACATAATGGACTTGATAAAACGGGGGATAGTGGAAAAAGCACTGATATAGCAAACGGTTTAAGTTTCTATCGTAAAAGTGCTATCAATGAAGCGACTGCCATAGGTGCGGAGGCTCGTGCCATTGGTGACCAATCTATCGCTATCGGTGGACAAGTGGTTGCTGGTGACGGTGTTGTTGCCTTAGGTGGTAATGATACAGATCAATTGCGTGGTAATAAATACCAGGTGGTAACAAACGATGCGGTGAACAGAACGAATGTAAATACTATTGATGACTATAATTTAGCCTATACGGAAAGTACAAGAACAGTAGCGGGACAATACAAAAACCTTGTAGGTCGTGATATGCCAACTGGGTATCGATCCACGTATGGTCAATCTGGTTCCGTAGTTATTGGTATGGAAGCCCATTCCACTACGGCTTTGGGTACAGCTATCGGTACTAACTCTGTAGTTCGTATGGGTGCTTTCGGCGCTACAGCTATCGGTGCTGGTTCTACTGTACAACCAAATGCGGAAGCTGCAGTAGCTATCGGTATGGGTTCCGTAGCGAATGGTGCCTATGCGTTAGCAGGTGGTACAGCATCTTGGGCGGAATATGGTGATATTGCCTTAGGTTACCAAGCGAAAGCAAGCGGTAAAGATGGCGCTATTGCTATGGGTCGTGCTACGAATGCACAAGGTGATTCCTCCATCATGATCGGTGGTGCGAATATTGCCTCTGCAGCGGCTCAAAGTACAAGCTTTGAAAAAAGTAATAACACAGTAACTAAAAAAACAGTCACTGAAAAAATCAATGGTAAAAATGTAAACCGAGAATACACATTTGCGGGTACAACTAAAACTAATGACACCGTAGCGGCAGCCTATAAAGAGCTAACTGGCCGTGATATGGAAACGAATGCGCTTAACTTCGCGGATAATAAATATAAAAATGGTCACGCCTCCACATCCCTAGGTGTACATGCATTATCTAGAGGTGATTTAGGTACAGCTATTGGTGCTGGCTCTCGTGCTGACTCAATTGGATCTGTAGCCTTAGGTGTAGGCGCTCGTGCTAATCGTCAAAATGCGGTGGCTATTGGTACTGGTTCTACTACTGATTTAGTAGGTACACGTCAATTAAGTGTAAGCTACGATAAAGATGGCAATGTTGTTGACGATAACTCACCAAATAAGGCGTATACATTCAACTGGGCTGGTGGTACTAACACATCTGAAGGTGACGTAGTATCCTTTGGTAGTTCTGGGGCAGAACGTCAATTGAAAAACGTAGCAGCTGGTCGTGTAGCAGATGATTCTACAGACGCTATCAATGGTTCTCAGTTAAACTCTGTTTCTAAAAAATTAGCTACAGGTTGGAACATTGCTGGTGATTCTAAAACTAAAGTGGCTGGTATTGGTACAGAAGACCAAGTAAACTTTGTGAATGGTAATGGTACTACTGTGACTGTTACGAAACAAGAAGAAGTAAAAAATGGTACTACTGTAACTACAGCTAAAGGTGCGAATGTAAAATTTGATGTTAAAGCTGCAGATGGATCTATTACATCAGATGCAAATGGTATTTCTGTGAATACAGATGGTGATACAATTGGCAAAACAACAGATGGCAAACTAAAAGCTAATACTGGTACTATTAATACTGGTGATGACGGAAAAGCAGCTCCTAAGACAGGAGATGGAAATAAATTAGCTACTGTAGATACAGTGGTAAATGCTGTGAATAATGCTGCTTGGAAAGCAACTGCTGGAAACGATGGTTCTGGTACAGAAACTGGTAAATCAGAAGAAAAAATTAAAGCTGGCGATGTAGTTACTTTCAAAGCTGGTGACAATCTTGCTATTAAACAAGCTGGTAAAAACTTTATCTATTCCCTAAAACCTGAATTGACAGGTTTAACGAGTGCTGGTTTCAAAAATGCGGCTGGTGACACCACTGTGATTGATGGCAATGGTATGACAATCACTCCAAAAGATGCGCCAGCAAAGCCAGTATCTTTAACAAAAGATGGCTTAGATAATGGTGGCAAAACAATTAAAAATGTTACATCTGGTTTGACAAATTACCCAACAGGAACACCAAAAGCAGGTCTTGTAGATTTAAGTAAACCAGCTACAGGTACTCCAGTTCCTGATACTACAGCAGCTACTGTAGGTGATTTACGTAATATGGGTTGGGTTGTATCTTCTGACAAAACAACAGGTGAATTAACAAAAGCCTACACAGACCAAGTAAAAAATGCTGACGAAGTAAAATTCGTAGGAGAAGGTGGAGTTACTGTATCTGGTAAAACAGAAAATGGTGTTCGTACTATTACTGTGAAAGCTGAGGCTCAAGAAATGCCTGAGCAACCTGTAAGTTATACAACTGCAGATGGTACGAAAGTATATCCTAAGACGGTAACAAAACCAGATGGAACCAAAGAAGTTAAATATTATTCTGAGCCAAATGGAAAAGGTACTGAGATCCTTAAAGAGAATGTGATTGCATCTATCAATGGTCCAGAAGGTACTAAGGCACCAACTACATTATCTAATGTAGCAGGTAACTTGGATGGTGCTAAAAAAGATACAAAAGCGCCAAGTACTGAACATGCTCCTGTTAATACAACAGATGTAGCAGCTCCTAACTATGTAAATCCTAATAATGCGGCTACTGTAGGTGATGTATTAAATGCAGGTTGGAATTTACAAAATAATGGCGAAGCTCGTGATTTTGTAAAACCATATGACACTGTAAACTTCGTAAATGGTGCGAATACAACAGCTGTAGTAACTACATCTGCAGATGGCACAACAAGTGATGTAACATACAATGTAACAGGATTGCCTGTGACGTTCACAGATAAAGATGGTAAACCAGTATCTAAAATTGGCGATAAATACTATCCAGTGAATGAAAAAGGTCAACCTATTACTCCAGATGGTAAACCAGCTGTAAAAACTAATGCAGAAGGTAAACCAGTTGCAGAAGATGGAACTGTTATCGAGCCAATCGATACAAAAGCAAATCCATTACAATCCAATTTGGTGAACCCTAACGTTGCTAATACAACAGAGAAAACAAATAACCAAACGACAAGTCCAACTCAATTGGGTAATGTAGCGAATGGTGCTAACACATTTGAGCCAGTAGATGGCAAAAAGATGGCTAATGATGGTAAATGGTATCCAGCGGACCAAGTGGAGCCTAATGGTCAACCGAAAGAGAATGTACAACCAGTAGCCAAACCAGATAATGTTGGTAAAGCAGGTTTGATTGACTTCAGCAAGTCTAACCCTAATAATGCAGCTACTGTAGGTGATTTACAAAACTTAGGTTGGATTGTATCTGCAGAAGGTAATAAGTACTCTGATCAAGTACGTAATGCTAACGAAGTGAAATTCGTAGGTGAAGGTACAGCGAGTGTTACTGGTAAAACTGATGAGAACGGTGTACGTACTATCACTGTAAAAGTGGATGACCAAGTATCTACGAATAATGCACAAACACCTGTGAACTACACCAATAAAGATGGTAAAAAAGTATATCCAGTAAAAGATGAAAATGGCAATGTAACTTACCATACAACTCCAGATGGAAAAGGTAAAGGAGATGAAACAGTACCAGCAGGTGATGTGATTACATCTCTAAATGGTCCTGAAGGCACAACCACTCCAACAACATTGAATAATGTGAAAAACAATATCCCAGCAGTGAATGATGCTGATAAAAAAGTTACAAACCCTGATGGTACAGAAAAAGGAACTGCAGGAGATGTAAACAATATCAACAAAGCTCCATTGACAGCAACGGAAGCAGCTGACTTATTGAAACCAACAAAAGATGGAAAACCTAACCCTAACTTTGCTGGTAACAATGCAGCTACAGTATCTGATGTATTAAATGCAGGTTGGAATTTACAAAATAATGGTACAGCGAAAGATTTCGTGAAACCATTCGACACTGTAAACTTTGTAGATGGTGCGAATACAACAGCAGTTGTAACAACTAATACAGATGGTACAACAAGCAATGTTACATACAATGTAACAGGATTGCCTGTGACGTTCACAGATAAAGCTGGTAAACCAGTATCTAAAATTGGTGATAAATACTATCCAGTGAATGAAAAAGGTCAACCAGTAAGTGAAAAAGGTAATCCAGCTGTAGGTACAAATAATGATGGTGATTTGGTAGATAAAGATGGAAATGTAATTAAACCAATTGATACAGCAAAAGATCCATTGAAATCTAATATGGTTAACCCTAATGTTGCTAACTCTGAAGCAGCTCCAAATAACCAAACTACGACTCCAACACAATTGGGTAATGTAGCGAATGGTGCAGAAACATTCAAACCTGCTGATGATGTCAAATTAGCGAATGATGGTAAATGGTATAATGCAGCAGATGTAAAACCTAATGGAGCACCAAAAACAGCAGAAGAAAACAATGGAAAAGCACCAGCTCCAGTAGCTAACCCGTTGTCCACTAAAAATAAAGCTGGTGATATTCTTGAAAAAGGTAATGATGGTAACTGGTACAAAGCTAGTGATCTAGAAAATGGTGAACCTAAGCCTAATGCAAAGGAACAAGTCCCAGTGGCGAAACCAGAAAATGCTGATAAAGCAGGATTGATTAACTTTGAAAACTCTAACCCTAACAACGCAGCTACTGTAGGCGACTTACAAAACATGGGATTTGTAGTATCTGCTAAAGATAATGGTTATACAGAGCAAATGCGTAATGCCAATAAAGTAGAGTTCAAAGGTGATAATGGTGTACAAGTAACTGGTAAAACATTAGCTGATGGTACTCGTGAAATTACTGTAGCTTTAAAAGAAGGTCGTGTCACAAATGATGTTCTTATTACTGATAAAGATGGTAAAGTAACTCATGGTGTACGTGGTGAAGATGGTAAAATCTATACGAAAGATCCTAAAACAGGTAAAGCTACAAACGAAGAGATTCCAGTAACACCTTCCGATACAGTGGAAAATGATGGCAATGCTTATGTAACAGGTAACTCTGTAGCTACAGCTATTCAAAAATCTGGGTGGAATATTGGTATTGGCTCTACAGATAAAGCTTTCAGTGAAGAGGCTAAAACATATGAAAGAGTTAACCCTAAGGATAACGTAAAATATGTGAATGGTGCGAATACAACAGTATCTATGGCAGTGGATGCAGCGGAAGATAAAGATGGTGCTACAGTAACAACTACGTATGTAAAAGTAGATGTAAACCGTGAGCTTCATATCGACAGTGTAACAACTGGTGGTCCTGTAAAAGATAAAGCTGGTAACCCATTGAAACCAGTTAATGGTGAATACTATCCAGAAAATGCATTAGTAAATGATGGAAAAGTATATCCAGCAGGTACAGTGATGATCGATGGCAAACCATATCCAGCAGGTTCTGCAAAAGACCCTAAAACAAAAACGGTTCTTAAAGATGGTAAACCAGCTCCAGAAGCACAACCATTAACAGCAACTCCAAAAGATCAGTTAGCAGATGGTAAAGATGGTGCTATGACTGTGAAAGACGCTAAAGGTAACGATGGCGTATCTGCGACAGCAAAAGATGGCAAAGGTACTTTAACATTGAAAGATGTTGGAAAAGATGGTAAAGATGCTTCTCAAGTAGATATTTCTACAGCAAAAGCACCTGCTGACTTGGAAAATACACCAAAAGATGCAGTTCGTGCTAATGATGGTAACTGGTATGCGCCGGCAGATGTTACCGTAGAAGTAAAAGATGGAAAAACTGTAGTAACACCAAAAGCAGGTAAAACTCCGATTCCAAATGCACCAACGATGGATCGTATCCAATACACTGATGGTAAGGGTACATCTTACAATGTAGCGACTATGAATGACGGTCTTCGTTTCGTAGGTGATGATGGGGAAACTATCAGTAAACCGTTGAATTCTACTATGGAATTTACAGGTGGTAACCGTGAAGATACTGGTAAACCAGTAGCGAAAGCTGCTACAACAACAGGCAATATTGGTGTATTCCATGACAAAGGTAAATTATCTATTCAATTAGCAAAAGATTTAGAGAAATTGAACAGCGCTAACTTTGAAAGTAAAACTGACAAAGCTGGCAACCCATTGAAAGTTGTGGACGGTAAATACTATCCTGAAAAGGCTGTGGTAAAAGAAGGTAAAGTATATCCTGAAGGTACTGTGATTATCGATAACAAACCATATCCAGCAGGCACTACAAAAGATGCGGCAGGTAATGTGGTACACAATGGTAAACCGGCGACAGAAGCAACACCGATTAACCCAATCGATAGTAAACAAGTACAAGATGGTCCTACATCTAGATTGACTGGTACAGGATTGACTTTCAATACGCCAACACCTAAGGATGAAAACGGTAACCCATTAGTATTAGTGGACGGCAAATACTATAAAGCTGATAACTTAGAAAATGGTAAACCAAAAGCAGATGCAAAAGCTGAGCCTGTGAAACCAGCACAATCTACTGCATTTACTCCAGATGGATTGGTGGTAACACCTGAAACGGCTAAAGTAAGAGATGCGAATGGCAACCCTGTCCTTGATAAAGATGGTAGAGAAGTGGTAGACCCTACGAAAGTAGTATCCTTCGGCTCTCCGACTATCGCAGTAGATCCTAAGACAGGAAAACCAATGGTAGATCCAAAAACTGGAGAACCAGTGATGAAATCTGGCATCTCTGCAGGTGGTCAAGTGATGGCGAATGTGGCACCAGGTGTTCTTGATACAGATGCGGTTAACGTATCTCAGTTGAAAGGTGTATCCAACATGGTGATGAATGTAAATAATCGTGTGAACCGTCTGGGTGCACAAGCGGCAGCAATGGCTGGCTTACGTCATTTACAATATGATCCATTGGAACCTACAACAATCATGGCTGGCGTGGGTGCATATAAAGGTGAAGCTGCCTTAGCATTAGGTATTGCACATTACAAAAATGAGTCTACCTTATTCCATGCAGGCGCATCCATCGGTAGCCGTGGTGATGAATTAATGGCGAACGCAGGTGTGAGCTGGAAATTCGGTGCTCGTGCTGACGAAACGGCTGTAAAAGACACATTCCGTCAAGGCCCTATCAGTTCTTCCTATACTTTACAAGATAAAGTATCAGCTTTAGAAGCACAAAACCAAGTGCAAAAAGATGAAATTAATAACTTAAAAGCACAATTAGCGGAAGTGCTTCAATATGTTAAGAAAGGTTAATCTTTCTTACAGAGGTATATTTCTTAGAAGAATGAAGTAGAAATCTGTGAACTAAGATAAAAGGGCTGCAATGGATATGTAATGACATGTTGTATTGCAGCTCTTTATCGATTTTGTATAATTAAGCAATTTATTGATAAAATATTAGTGTATATCGAAAATTATAGTATACAAAAGATATTGATATGGTGTATAATATGTACTACTGACTTACACTTATACTAAACTAGAATCATATTATGTAATGTTTGAAATGGGAGAATAACATTGAAAAAAGCAATTTTAACAGCAGCGTTATTAGTAACAGTAGGCTCTAGCTTTGCTATGAGCGATGAATTGTATAGCCAAAAGAATCTAGCAAACGTAACAGGCGTAGCTGTTGGCTATGAATTAGTAGCACCAATGCAAGAAACAGTAGTAGCTGTAGAAGATTTGGGTAAAGTATTGGAACGTGCTCATGAAGTTCGTCAAGGCTTGGTAAAACGCCAAGTAGCTGGTGAACGTTTGACAGATCGTCAAGATCGTTTTATTAAACATGATGTAAACCAAGACTTCCTTACTGTATTAGATCGCAACTTAACTAACCGTGTGGAATTCTTCAAACGTGCTCATAACTGGAATGGTGATAACAAATACGAACATTCTGGTAATTATGAAACATTCCTTAATAAACATAATGAAAAGGCTACAGAAGCTGTAAATGGTTACAGCAATAGCTATGGTTGGAATGTGTTACGCAGTGTGCGTCAAGATGCATTATCCAATGTAAAAGCAGTATTGGATCAACAAGGTGAAACTGTTCGTGGCGAAGATATTGCAAAAGCAATTCTTGCTGCAGCAAGCAACAATGCAGAGACTGTAAATAACGAAGAACTTCGTTACTACATTAACGAACTTGTTTGGTACACTGCAAAACAAACAGTAAAAGAAACAAATAAACAATTATCTCATGTTTTAAAATAATTGAGAGATTCATAGGATTGTAGTATCCTATTTGAAGTGATAGAGAATGATTTGCCAGAAGGCAATCATTCTCTATTTTTATATTGGATGCATGTGTTATCCTAGGGTATTCACTATAAAAACTACCTGCTATAGTACTAAGGAAAGCTATATAAATCGTTAGAGGAATAGTGTATACTATATGTATGATATAGAATACTTGGAATATTGAAAGTACTTTCGTTGTAAGAAAGATGATGTGTTATAACACTATACTATATACTGTTGTATACGTTATATAAGTATAAGAAAGGATACCTATGCAAGAAATTGTAGTAGGCGGTTTATATCGTCATTTTAAAGGCATGTTATATTATGTGATTGATATTGCTATTCATTCTGAAACAGATGAACCTCATGTGGTGTACCAACAGTTGTATGGTGAGCGCAAAACGTTTGTACGTCCCCTTGTGATGTTTGCTAGTGAAGTGGACCATGAAAAATATCCTGATGTGGATCAGAAAGATCGCTTTCAGTTGGTCAATGGTTGGGATGTAGAACAGCAGTTGCGGTAAGGAGGTTCTGTGAATAGGAAATATTTTTTCTTTGATATTGATAATACACTAGCAGTGTGGCCTGATGGAACGATTCCTGAAAGTGCTCAATACTCCTTGGAGTATTTGCAGGATAAAGGGCATCACGTGGCGCTTGCTACGGGCCGTTTACAGGCAGATGCTATGCGCTTTGCCAAGATGGCAAAGACTCCGAATTTTGTGGCTGATGGGGGCTATAGCATTACAGAAAATTATGAAGTGCAATGGATGCAGGGCATGGACCGGGATCGCTGCGTGCAGTACCTTAAGTATTTAACAAGCCACAATGTGCCTTGGGGGGTGACCCACAAGAATGAATTTGTCCGTATTACTCCTTATGAAAGCGTCCTAGCATGGAATCCTAAGTGGGATATGATGCAAAATGAAGTCGTATCAGACTTGGTGCCTGAGGATATCGAGCATTTTTACAAGGTCTATGCGTTCATCACAGAAGAAGAGGAACAGCGACGTGGTATTGTACACATGACGAAGGATTTAATTCGCTATGGAGAAGGATGCATTTTGTTTGAACCTATGGATAAGGCTTATGGCATCCGGAAAATGATCGATGGCTTTGGCGCATCTTATCAAGATGTCATCGTCTTCGGTGATGGCTATAACGACCTATCCATGTTCCGACCAGACTGGCTGAACATTGCCATGGGTAATGGCCGTGATGCTCTGAAAGAAAAAGCTGACTATGTGACTGCATCTTGCTATGATGATGGAATTTATAAAGCATTGCAACATTTTGGTTTCATACCGAAGCAGTTTTAGTATGAATGAAGTAGATAGTATACTTTCATCATAACTATATGAAGCGGTTTGAACATCAAAATTAGTTATAGTATAATAAAGCGTAGATATATCGAAATGGGTCTTAAAAGGAGGACATACCATGGATTTAATTCAAAGTTTAAAAGAGCAAGCAAAAGGCTTGGGTAAAAAAATTGTATTGCCAGAATTCGAAGATAGCCGTGTCATCGAAGCAGCGGCTGCGATTTTGAAAGAAGGTTTCTGTGTACCTGTATTGGTTGGTGCAGAAGATAAAATTCAAGCGGCAGCTACAGCAGCTGGTGTATCTTTGGAAGGTGCTGAAATCATCAACCCAGCTACATTCGGCGAATTAAACAAAATGGTAGATACATTTGTAGAATTGCGCGCGAAAAAAGGCATGACACCTGAAAAAGCACATGCTACTATGACTGGCGATGCGTTATTCTTCGGTGCTATGTTAGTGCGTTTAGGTTTGGCTGACGGCATGGTAGCAGGTTCTGCTAGCCCTACAGCAAACGTACTTCGTGCAGCTATCCAAGTGGTAGGTACACAAGCTGGTTTGAAAACTGTATCCAGCTCTATGCTTGTGATCACTGATAAAAAAGAATACGGCGATGACGGTTTGTTGATCTTCTCCGATTGCGGCGTTATTCCTAACCCAACATCTGAACAATTGGCTGATATCGCTGAGTCCAGTGTTGGTAAAGCTCGTTCTGTAGCAGGCATGAAAGAACCTCGCGTATCCTTCTTGTCTTTCTCCACAAAAGGATCTGCTTCTTCTCCAGAAGTTGATAAAGTGGTAGCAGCTGTAGAAGACTTGAAAGGCCGTAATGTAGACTTCGCATTTGATGGGGAATTGCAACTAGATGCGTCCATCGTTCCATCTGTAGCAGAACGTAAAGCTCCAGGATCTCAAGTAGCTGGTAAAGCTAACATCTTAATTTTCCCTGACTTACAAGCTGCTAACATTGGTTATAAATTAGTACAACGTTTTGCTGGCGCTACTGCTATCGGACCAATTATTCAAGGTTTAGCAAAACCAATCCATGACCTTAGCCGTGGTTGCTCCGTAAGCGATATCGTTGACCTTTGTGCGATTGCTGCAGTGGAAGCAAAATAAGTCGTCTCTTGTTACGTTATGTAGCCTGTGGCGTTTTAACTGAATAATATAAAGGGAAGAGCACGACACATTCCTCCGCAAACTGATCCTACGGTAGGTTTGCTCCGGAACATGTCGTGCTCTTCTTGCGTTTATGTGATTCGGTCAGTAAAAACGCCACAAGGCTACTACACCTAAGGGCGTTCCTCAGAGAAAGAAGTCCTAAAATGCTTATGGCTCACATGGGTATTAAATAATAGAAGCAATTCTATTCCCCACAATGAAAGGTCATAGACTTTCACAAGAAAACCCTCCTGAGGTGCATACCTTGGGAGGGTTTTTCTAATTTGTGCTTTTAGTGTTACCTGATATGTGATATAATGGGAATATAAAAAGAGAGCCAATAACGTGGTGGTAGCGTTAGGCTCATCTGGGATATAGAATGGGCCTAACGTGCATAAGTAGTAGGAATACTTATTATAGCGTTAGGCTTTTCACATATTTAAAGATTATTTCTTCAAATAAGTGAGTAATGCTAATACGAACATAACGAATAAAATCATGATAGAAATTGCTTCGAATACGGTCATATTACTCACCTCCCTTACTAAGAAGAAAGATGAACCTAACTCACGTTAGAGACTCTCATGGCTATAGTATATCATAATAATATTCGTAATGTGAAAAATAAAGTAATTACTAATAAAAGGGCAATCCGTTTTCTAATCTTTTGTAGGTTGATTGGGCGTGACAGATTGCCTTTTTATATATGTGAAAAGGAAAATATGTTATAATGAAGGTAATCAATAAAATTATCAATTAGGAGTTAATATGAAAGTTACCTATTTAGAACATAGCGGTTTTGTCATTGAAGATGGCAGACGGGCCTATGTATTTGATTACTGGAAAGATCCAGCCGGAGTGATAGATACATTAGTAGCACAAGGCTACGAGTTACATGTTTTTGTATCCCATATCCATCATGACCATTACGTGAAATCAATTTTCAAATATTTACCATATATACACAGTGTTTGGTACCATGAAGATGTGCCAGCTTTGCGAGATATTTTCAAGGAATTGCAGGAGACAGCAGAGGCTAAGCAAGATGCTGAGAAAGCTAGTTTGGTGTTAGAAAGAATCAAACAAGGGTGTTCTAATCAAGGCCAAAATATGACAGAGGAACATCTGACAGAAGAGTTGGTACAACAAGTGTTTTCTTTGCACTCCATGAAAGTAGGCGACACATTAGAATCGGACAATCTGACTGTCACCATGTTTGGTTCCACTGATGAGGGCGGTTCATTCTTGGTGGATACAGGTACGCATCGCATCTTTCACGCAGGAGATTTAAACTGGTGGCATTGGTCTGGAGATACGCCTGAGAATATTGCAGAGGCAAAAGCGTTAAAGGAGAAAGAATTCGCACCTCTAACAGGTTTGTCTGTGGATATTATGATGTTCCCTGTAGATGCTCGGTTAGAAGTAGCTCGCGAGTGGGGAGCCTTAGAAGTGTTAGGTATAATGAACACGAAACTATTTATTCCTATGCATGCCAATGGATCTATTTGGGTGCCCTCGGACACATTCCGCCACACATACCCAAACCAACGTTGCTGGATTCCGGAACAACCGGGTGATGTAATAGAGGATGTGAACTAAATGACAGTGTGGTTACAACGTCATGGAGCAACGGCGTTACTAGTACTGATGAGTGTCATATTCTTAGTATCCTATCCTTTGCATAGAGATCCTTTCTGGGGTCTCATCACGCATATTTCAGGGGCCGCCATGATTGGTGGCTTAGCTGATTGGTATGCGGTGACAGCACTGTTTACGAAACCCTTGGGGATTCCTTTCAAAACGGCGCTCATCCCTAGGAATAAGGAACGGTTCGTGGAAATGGCACGGCATATGATGGTGGACGAACTCCTTCGGGTATCTCATATGTACGAGGTACTAAAACAGGAACGTGTACCAGGGCGGATTGTGTCATTTATGAATAGTGCCACTGGTCGGGGATATGTTCATGTGTGTTTTGAGGAACTGAAAGACCATGTGTTGCCCCATGTGAAAGAAAATTTACTGCAAGAACAATTGCTAGGGCATATCAAGAATGGTGTGGAATCTTGGCGAGTGACACCTTTTGTGGTTAGTTTGTGTCGTCAGCTGTTAGAACCAGAACGAGCAGAGGTGCTATGGATGCACATCAACCGTATGCTTCAACGATTGCTAGCGGCGGAAGGGATTCGCCCCTACTTATTAGGGCTAGTATCCTCTGTGATGAATCGCTATGCAGACCATTCATTTTTGCGAGAATTGGCGTTAGCATTAGGTGGGGAGTCACTTTCACCGGAATACATTACACACATGATACAGGTGAAAGGCTGCGCCTATTTGATGAGCCAAGAATCTTTGCAGTCGCCCTTGGGATCTGCGGTATACACGAAGGCTCGATGGGCAGTGGATGAACTTGCACAGAATGGACAGTGGCAACGGAAATTAGAAGATAAAAAAAATGCTTGGTTCCGGGAGTTCATCGAAGATGGCTATGTGTTGGAAGATACGTTGGACTTGGCACGCTATGTGGAGCAAGGAGAAACGGAATTGTACCATTTCTTTGAGCGCTTGGAAACGAATGCTGTGAAAGGTCGTAAGGCAGAGCGATTTATTCTATTCCAATTGTTGCATGTCTTAAATTACGTACGCCCTTGGATTGAACAGATTGTCGTGCGCGAGATGAATCGATTCACACCAGAGGAAATTACTCGCATATTACAATCTAAATTGGGCTATGATTTACAGATGATACGCATTAATGGGTCCTTGGTAGGTGCTATTTTAGGCGGTCTCTTCTACGGATTGACCTTGCTAAAAGGAGGGATTGTATGAGCCCTCGTGTTATAGAAATACCAAGAACGCCCTATACAACCTATGCGAATCGCTTGCTGCTCACCATGGCGGTTTTGTTTGGCTTGGTGTGGTGGGGACAGTGGTATATCACAGCTCCTTGGTATGATGGTTTGTATTGGTTTGTCCAATCTGCCCTCATCGGTAGCGTAGCGGACTGGTTTGCGGTGACTGCTTTATTTCGAAAACCTTTGGGTGTGTCCTTTCATACGGAACTGATTCCACGGAATAAGAATCGCCTTATTGAGGGGATTATCCGCATGGTGAATACGAAACTTCTCACCTATGATCAATGTAAAAGGGCTATTGAACGGGTACAGTTTGTACCGTTTATAGACCAATATATTCGCAGTGATGTAGGACGGAATACGGTGCGCCAAGGGATTGCTACTGTGTTGTCGGAGTTGTGGGAGCGACGTAGTGATCGGGAGTGGGCCCAATGGGGAGCACAGCGGTTGCGGAAATTTTTGCATAATCAGTCTTTTATCGGTCCTATGCAACAGACTTTACTGCATGTGTGTGAGCACAATCGCTATGAAAGTGTGGTCATTCGAGGTATCGATTATTTGCAGAGGGCTTTGTATACACCGAAAGCACAGCAATGGCTAGAAGCGGTTATTAAGGAAGAAATCGAAAAGCGCAAGAAAGATGTAGTGTCTGCCATGCTCATTGGACTTTCAGAAGGATTGAACATCGTGAACGTCCAAGAAATGGCACGGGCCATCATCGAAGAAGTGCATCAAATGTTGGAGCGCTGGAAACAGCCGAACAGTACGGAACGCCTCGTGTGGTTGCATCAATGGGTAGGACCTTTGCAACATATGGCGTCGAACCGAAGCATCACAAAGACCTTGGACGATGCTATTCAACAGTGGATCGATGTGCAAGATTGGGAGCTCATGTTAGAAGAGTATGTATGCCCACGGATTCGTGAAGGCATGGTATCTGCGGATGGGACATCGCCAATGGCCATTGCGTTGGAATCGAGTTTTCAAGAGTTGTGGAATCATTACTGTGAAGAGCCGGGCATGGTGGAACGGTTAGAAGAAGCCTTAACTCATATTATGCTGCACATTGCTTCGAAGAGCCATGGGTTTATCGGTATCATCATCCGTGAAGTACTACAAAGCTTAAGTACAGAACGGTTCATCCATTTTATTGAAAGTAAGGTGGAAGAAGACCTTGCTTGGATCCGCATTAACGGTGCCCTCGTAGGCGGCGTAGCAGGATTGGGGACCTGGTTGTTCTTGTATTATGTGTATGAGCCAGTGTTGCATGGACTAGGAATACTATAATTTCTAGAAAATATTTTATAGTGTAAGCGGAGTGCAGTTCTATAGTGTGGATGTATTTCGATTGGAATAGAATGTATATGGCTGTTTTCTGATTGGATTAATAGTATATAGGATACACGTTCTGTGATGCGCATTGTTTAGCAAATCGAATATATATTAAAAAAACAGGGGACCCAGATTCGATGGAATCGGGTCCCCTGTTCTCATTTGAAAGTTCTATATGGTTGCAGCTCTCTAATTGAGACATATAGGTAATGAAAAGTTTCGTTGTTACAGTGATAGGATTATGCTTCTTGCACGGTGTTAAGGTTGAGCTCCAAGTCTTTGATCATTTGTAGATCATCTAATGGAGAGCGACCAGCTGTTGTTAGGTAACCACCCACCATAATACCGTTCAAACCACCTTTTAATGCGTAAGATTGTAAGTCACGAAGGTTCACTTCACGACCGCCAGCCGTACGAATCAAAGCCTTTGGCAATACGAAGCGGAACACAGCAAAGGTTCGAAGAATTTCCAATGGAGGAATTGGTTTATTGTTTTCGAATGGTGTGTTCTTGATAGGGTTAAGAATGTTCAAAGGAACGGAGTCTACCCCTAATCGTTTTAACTCGAATGCCATTTCAACACGTTGCTCTTTGGTTTCATTCAATCCCAAGATACCGCCGGAGCAAACACGAATGCCTGCCTTTTGTGCATTGGAGATAGTGAACATTTTATCTTCATAAGAGTGTGTTGTACAAATGTCTGGGAAATGGCTTGGTGCTGTTTCGATGTTGGAGTGATAACGTGTCACACCAATTTCTTTTAATTGAACGGCTTGCTCGTAGGTCAATAAACCAAGGGAGCAACAAATCTCTAACCCAGTTTCTTTACGAATACGAGTGAGAGCACTCAAGATTTGCTCGAACTCTTTTGGGTTGTTTGTGTTACGGCCACTTGTAACGATGGAGAAGCGGATAGCGCCAGCTTCTTTCGCTTTTTTAGCAACGTTAACGATTTCATCCTCTTCCATGAAAGGATACACAGTAACACCAGTGTCATGATGGGCGGATTGAGCACAGAATTTACAGTTTTCTGGGCATTTACCGGAACGGGCGTTCACGATGGCACATAGGTCTACTGTATCGTCATTGAACTTTTGACGGATTTTATCAGCCATAGCTAAAAGAATCATAGTGTCTTCGTCAGATGTGTGAATCAGCTGCTCTGCCTCTTCACGAGTGATCTCGCCACCATCTAATACTTTTTGCGCGTAGGCTATGATTGTTTCATAGGAAATAGATTTGGATACAGTTTCCATAATTACACCTCGTAATAGTTGTTTGATTTTAATGACTACATCATAATGACTACATTATATAATTATTGTTAACTTGCGTCAATAGTATAAGCGTTAACAGAGAGCGGAGATTATTTTGCTATGCAGGTATTCTGCGCTTATAGAATTTTATTCCATATGTAGAATTTGTGGTATAATGGGTTCGTAGAAGAGTTAATGACGTGTTGTTAGGCTCATCTCTTCCTCGTAAGGGAGGAGGTGGTTGCTATGACTAAATATGAAAAAATCTCCTTGATGATTTCTATTGTTAGTTTAGCAATTCAGTTCATTGATCTAGTAAAATAGACAATGAAAAAGCCTAACGGATAAGGTCTCACACACCTTAGCACGTTAGGCATATTTCATTTTGCATTCTTTTGAGATGAGCCTAACGCCAGCACACGTTATTAGCTCTTCTTGTTTATATGCTAAGTATAGCATTGTTTATTGCTAAATGCAAATATCACTAGACTTTACGTGAATATATGGAGAAAAATCGTTGTAATTTTTGGTGTAGTCATTTTTCGTGTTTACTTTTATAATAGAGAGTAAGAATATATTTTAGAAATAATAGCTTAATTTTTGGGGATAATGGAGTAATAAAAGGAACCGCCCAAGAACTGAGAGTTAAAGATAGATATATACATGTAAGGGCGTAAGGTTTGTTATTCTGGAGGGCCTAGATGATTGTCCTAGATGCAAATGCAGGGATTCCCATGTACGAGCAGGTATATGAGGCTGTAAAAGTACATATTGAGCAGGGCTTATACCGTCCAGGGGAACGGCTTCCTTCTATACGATCTATGGCGGCACAGTTAGGGGTCAGTAAGATTACGGTGGAACAAGCCTATCTACAACTGGCTACGGAAGGATATATTCAAGCTCATAACAAGGCCCCTTATGAGGTATTGGAGATTGTGCAGCCTCTAGGTGGCGATTGTGATACTATGATGCAGAATTATCCTACATGGAATATGTCCTGTGAAGGAAGTCTTTCACCAGTGAAATCTCCGATTCTCTACAATTTTGCTACCGGAGACATGGATCCAGAAGGATTTGATTTTAAGCGATGGAAGCGTTTTATTGGATATGCCTTACGAGATACGAAACGTCTTATGACCTATGGTCAATTAGAAGGGGAACCAGAACTGCGGGGTGCGTTGAATCAATATTTGCAACAGGCACGAGGTGTAAGAGCTACAGCAGATCGTATTCTTGTGACTAGTGGTACTCTTAATTCTTTGCAAATGATCGTCTCTTTATTGCAACGTCAAGGAAAATCTAAGGTGGCTTTGGATCGTCAAAGTCCTAGTTTTGCGAAAGCAGTTTGGAAGGACTATGGATTTTCTGTGCTAGAACTAGATATGCGTTCTCCGGGGCGAATCCATACTCTTCAAAAAGCGCAGATAGATGTGGTCTATTGTATGCCATCTCATGGAGATAGTATGGGACGCATCATGACGATACAAGAACGAATGGAATTGTTGCGATGGGCTCAGCATAAAGAGGCATATATTATCGAGGATGACTATGATAGTGAACTTCGTTATTATGGGAAGCCTGTATTATCCTTACAAGGAATGGATAGAAATGATTGCGTGATTTACATGGGCACACCATCGAAGGTATTACCACCTTCTATTCGATTAAGCTATCTTGTATTGCCAATCACTTTGTATAAAGACTTTCATAGTCATCGTAAAGATTACGGGCAAAGTGCTAGTGTCCTAGAACAGTTGGCATGGGCTATGTATATGAATGCAGGGGAATGGAATAAACAAATTCGTCGGCTTCGAAAACACTATTTAGAAAAAAGTAAGTATTTTACTAGTTTATTGCGACGCTATTTGGGTGATACTTATGAAGTGGTTGCTCCTGAAGGAGGAGTCTATGCAGGGGTGCGACTCAGGTATGTGGATGGAGAACAGTTGGCATTACGAGCCTTAGCATCGGCTTGTGATGTTAAGGTGTTAGATACAGTGGACACCGATATGGTGGAGGTTTTATTGTCTTTTAGCGGTATTCCTACCTGTGAATTAGAACGGGCAGTACAGATATTAGCAAAGGCATGGAAAGGGTTATAATATGGGTATACCATTTAGATTTATACAATGTGGGGATCTCCATTTAGGGGCGCCTTTTCGCTATTTAAAATCATTTGGCAGATCCTTAGATGCAGCCATGGTACGTGCTACCTATACATCCTTTCAGAATATTGTAAATCTAGCTATTCGTCAGCGTGTAGCAGCAGTTCTGGTTACAGGTGATGTATATGATGGAGTAGACCATCCTTTAGAAGCAGAGATGCATTTTGTACGTGGATGTGAAAGTTTGGATAAGGAACAGATTGCTGTTTATGTAGTACAAGGTAATCATGACCCTGCTGATAGTTGGAAGCGACATATGCCGTTGCCAAAGAATGTGCATATCTTTTCATCTGAATGGGTGGAACGGTTTCCGCTTCTAGTGCGAGGACAAGAGGTAGCGGGTCTGTATGGACGGAGTATTGACCATAGTACACAATATGAAGATATGGCCTCTACTATCCATCCATTGCGGAGCGATCCTTTTTCCATTGCCCTGGTGCATGGTACAGTAGGCATCCATGAAGGGCATGATCAGACAGGACCTTGTACACTGGAATCCTTGCGTAGCATTCCTATTCAATATTGGGCCTTTGGGCATGTTCATAAGCGTCAAATTATTAGCGATCATCCATATATTGTGTATGCAGGAAATACACAAGGATTGCATCGTGGTGAAAGCGGGCCGAAAGGTTGCTATGTAGTGGATGTATCTAGTCGTGGTACTGTAGAAACGCAATTTTATGAGACGAATGCCATCCGTTTTGCTGAAGAGACTATTGATTTAGGACAAGTAAAATCTGTATTGGAGATGTTAGAAATGTTGCGTCACAAAAAAGAGATGTTACGGAAATCTAATATATCTATTTTGTTATCGATTCGCTTAATAGGAGCAGGACCTTTATCAGAGATGGCACGAGATAGCAAGGTTCGAGCTACTTGGATAGAGGAATCTCATGCTGAAGAGACAGGTAAATATGGAGTGTATATTATCGGTATCGATTGTGAATTAGGTAGTATTAGTCATCCAAGTATAGCACCGGGGATGATTAGGGATTATGTGAAAGCTATCGATTCCATGCATACGGGGATAGAAGCACTAGAAATGATTGTAAAAGCTCGCCCAGAATGGAAGCGATTAGGAACGCATAGTCGACTAGTGACAGAGGCTATGTTGCAATCTGCCTATGAAAAGGCGAGACGTGATGGAGTCCGTTTATTACAGGGGAATGATCATGAAGATTAAAGAGATATATATAGAACAATATGGCCCCTATACTAAGTGGAGATTTCAGCCCCATGATACAGGATTACATGTGTTATATGGACCGAACGGGAGCGGAAAAACTACATTGCTCCAAGCCTTTCGTGGTATTTTACTGGGAACAAAGAGGAAAGAAGAGCCTGTAGATGGATATATTCTAGTGGAGCGAGGAGGTCACACATACCATATTGGGCGTAAAGGAAAAGAACTAGACTTTTACGAGGTAGGAGGAGAGCGCTATACCGTAGAGCCAGCAGAATTATGGTGGCAAGGACTAGATAAAAAGACATACGATCGCATTTTTGCTATTACCTTAGATGATCTACAAGGGGTAGACATCATACAGGAAGTAAACGTGAGAACTCGGTTTTTTGGTGCTGAGGGCGGAGAATCTCTGGGTACACTTGTGAAAGATGTAGATGAATTAGCCAGTCAGTTATTAGTAGCATCACCTACTGGTAAGCGAACCATTAATGCTTTGTTGGACCGTTTGCAAGAGTCAGAACAGGAAATCCGTAAACTTCAGCAAGGAGAACAGGAGTATTATACATGGCAAGCTTCTTTAGTAGAGCTAGAGCAGAAAGAAACTGCATTGCAAGAGCAACGGCAAGAGCGCAAGGAGTATCTACAAGAAGTGGAACGTGTTTTGCGTGCTTGGGATACGTATAAACGGGCAGAAGAAGCAAAACAACATATGCATCAATTCCATGTGAATGAGCCTTTAGAACGAGAAACGTTTTTAGCGTTAGATGAAGAAATTCGTCGCTGCCAAGAGTATATGCGTGTGTGGCGTGGTAAAGAGGAAGGGCTAGTACCAGATAACTTTGATCCCGAAGATAGGCTTGGAATGTATGAGCAAGAAATTGAAAGTTTGTACCAAGAGATATCTAAGTGGACACAGTTAGAAAAAGAATGCCGTGAAGGAGATCTCTATCTAGAAAAAGTACAGGCGCAACTGGCAATCATAGGAAAATCTCATAAGTATTGGCGTGATGTAGAAGAGTTTCCTAGAGATGTGAATTGGCATGATGGGGAACAAGCAGCACGGCAATTACGAAGTGCTCGTGAAGCCTATGAGGCATGGCAACGTCGAGAGCCGTTTCCACAGGATGATAGAGCCCTTCAGGTAGCTGATGCAGTGAGAGGGCTAGAAGAAAAACAAACTGCCCTAGAAGCTCTCAAGAATGCATACCTATTAGGACAACAGGCTGAGCCTGAGGTAATAGTGAAATCGGGACGAGCTTACTATATAGGTGGAACAGTATTAGTAGTGTTAGGTATAATCCTATTAGCTTGGCATATGACTTATGCAGATGTGTTTGGTACACAGGCTATAGCGGGCATCCTAGGGGTATTGCTAGGCGTGGCTCTAATAGTTCAAAAATATAAGGCGAGAAAAACAGATTCAGTAGGTGCGAACACATCTGTTAAAGACTTCTCAAGTTTGGAAGAGATAGCTAAACGAACTATGCCAACTACGGAAGAGGAGTATGAAAGTTTACTTTCAGATATACAGGAAGTAGCGGAACAAATCAAAGGCTATGAAGAGGATGTAAGCCATTTTAAGGCTTACGAAGTAATGAAAGCGCAGTGGGTGACGGAAGGTAAAACCTTGGAAGCGGCAGGCACTGAGGCCATGGATGTCTGGGAAGCCTGGTTGCCAAAGGCGGCTAAACAGACGAACCGAGATGATGCATTCTATGGCATGAAAGAAGAATATCAAGCGTATCATGAGCGATTACGTGAGTTTGAGGGCTACCAAAAGCAAGTGGGCTTGCATCATGAACAATTGGATGCGATTGTGAATCGGTGTCGAAAATTGTGGAGCTCCTTGCAGTTGCAGACATTGCCATCTATCGTAGAGCTGCGTGTAGTCTATCATCAATTGCAATTACATAAGCAGAATCGTGTGCGGTGGGAGCAAAAGGAAAGCCAGCGTAAAAACTATCGTGAAGAATATGCTACGTGGAGCAAGAAAGAAAAAGAGTTATTCTTAGCCCAAGAAGAGTTGATTCAAAAAGGTGGTGCTAAGAGTGCGGCAGAATATCGTCAGCGCTTATTGGAACAGGATCAATATAAGCAGTGGGAGACGATTTATCGGCAAAGTCAGCGACAATTGGATTTGTTGGCACCGAAAGAATTTCATAAGGATGTGTGGTATCGTCGTTTACAAGGCAATGATAAAGGGAAGTGGGAATTAGAGTACTCCCGCAGTGAAACGGAATTAGCGAATATTGAATCATCCTTACAGGCATTGTATGAAGAGCGGGGGACCTTGCAGGAATCTATGCGCCACTTGAGCACATCTCATGCAGTGTCCGAAGCATTGTTGAAAAAAGAACAACTAGAAGCGGAGCTTCGAGAAGCTTTAGAAGAGTGGATGACTTATGTATTCATCAACCATGGCATGGAACTAGCACAACAAGAATACGAAACAGATCGGCAACCGGCGATGCTGGCGAGAGCGTCTGCCTATGTGAAAGCCATGACAGGTGGTATCTATACTCTGCATATGGATGATGCGCATAAAGGGGCATATGTAAAAGATACAACGGGACGAGAGATTCCTTTATGTAAATGGAGTAGTGGACTGGGAGATCAAGTGTATTTGGCATTGCGACTTAGTTTGGCGGAGTCATTTGCTGAAAAAGTAGAATCTTTACCGTTACTGTTAGATGATGTGTTAGTTAGATTTGATTTAGAACGGCAAAAGTTGACGTTACAGGTAATAGAAAGAATTAGTGAACATACACAAGTATTTTTATTTACTTGCCATGAGACGACGAGCCAGTTAGCTAGCGAAAATGCGCATACATATAATCTTGAGTTTATAGGTATGGGCATCACTTCTAACGCTATATAAGTCGTCACTTGTAACGTTATGTAGCCTGTGGTGGGGTTAACTAAATATGATAAAGAGAAGACCGTAACACACCCCTTCTCAAACTATACAGTGGTTATGTTTGTTCAGGGGTATGTTACGGTCTTCTTGTGTTTGTGTGATTTAGGTAGAAAGGCCCGCCACAAGGCTACTACGCGTGACGGCGTTCCTCTGGGGGCTCTTTTTTGTTAGATTCATTATAGCACAGGTTGGCTTATAGATTTATTTAGCAAAAAGTTCACGATACGAGAAATTTTTGTAGTATAATATAAAATTAGAAGAGTCATTGACGTGATGTTAGGTTCATCTTCTTTACTCGGTAAAGGAGGTGGGTAATATGACGGTATTTGAAGCATTATCTTTGATAATTGGTTTCGGTATTTTATTATTAGCATTACTCACATACTTAAAAAAGTAATTTTTGATATGTGAAAGACCTAACGATTTAATAAGTATTCCCATTACTTATACACGTTAGGTCATCATTTTATAGTATTCCAGATGAGCCTAACGCCTTCACACGTTGATGGCTCTTCTTTTGTTACATTTATTATAGCACGGTTTATAGATGTATTACAAGGCTACCATGGATAACGGTTTACCTTAAGGCTTAAGGCCTTGATTATCTGTATGTGGAGATACCATCGGTATATAATGTGTTTTTAGTACCTAGTACGGTCTAGTCTAGTGTGTGCTAGATATTACTGATTGAGAGTAGTATAATACTCTCTATATGAGAGGAGTGTATGATGAACTATTTTTGGATACGTAAATATTGGATATATATAATAGTGGTGGCGGCACTACTCGTTGCAGGTGGTGTATTCGCATGGATGCTGCCTAAAACGGTGCAAGTGATGAACCCTGTAGAACGTCAAATGCCGGTGCGCATCAGTCATGAAGCGAACATTACGGCATTGCATAAGGCTAGCGTGGAACCGACGGTGTCGGGACCAGTGTCTACTTTCACAGTGAAAGTAGGTGACATGGTGAAAGCCGGTCAAGTGTTGGCTATGATTGACACGACGTCACTACAACAACAGTTGCAATCGCTATTAGGACAGTTGCAGGAGGCGCGGAGTCGGGTGCCACAACAGAGTACATCGACTACAGTAGTGGGTGGTAGTGTATCATCAGCGGATGTGGAGAGGGCACGATATATGCGTGATGCTGGCATTATTACGAATCGCGAGTTTGAAACGATTGCGGCGAGGGCGCAATCGCAAGTGGTAACGGTTCCTTCCTATTCAGGCGGATCTGGGGCGGATACCTCGGGTATTGAAGCAGCCATCGCTAAAATACAAGCACAAATAGCAGCAGCGCAAGTGCTTTCACCGATGGAAGGTAGAGTAGCAGCTATTTATAATGAAGATAGAAAGATTGCCATCGAAGGGAAGCCACTTATTCTTATACAACAAGATTCTCCAGTGGTGGCCACATTGAGTGTCCCACAAAGCTTTGGATCTATTTTGAAGCAGCCCAGCATTACTGGTGGCGTGGATGTCTATTTAGATGTAAATGGAACACAGGCGCCGGGACAGATTACATTTGTGGGAACCGAATCAGGGCCGAGTATCACGGTGAAAGCAACTTTTAACGTACAATCTGGACAAGTGACGATTGGAGAGTTCTATACATTGGTGATTGAAACGAAAGTGGAAGCACCGGCGCTTACTTTGCCTAAAGAAGTTATTCGTGATGGTGAGAATGGTAAGTTTGTATATGTGTTAACAGATGAAAATACAATTGATATTAAGACAATTGAGATTGGATTAGAAGTGGATGGTGCTGTGACCATACTTGATGGGTTAAATCCGACAGATCGAGTAGTCACAAGTAAAGGGAACTTCGAACTGGGCGAAAGCGTTCACTTGTGATGCTATGTAGGCTGGACGGTCTCGGTTATGTATAGCAAAGGGAAACGAGCAACACATTCCTTCACAAACGGTACTACGTAATGTTTGTTTAGGAACATGTTGCTCATTTCTATGCTGATTGGTTTACTTAGCTAATAAAAGACCGTCCAAAGGCTACTACGCATGACTGCGTTCTCTTCGGGGATGATGTGTGAGAAGAGGCCGGTACATTCCTTTAGAAACGGTATTTCATAATGAATCGTCTCTTGTGATGCTATGAAGCCTGTGGTGGTTTTAACTTAATATAATAAAGGGAAGAGCACGGTATACCCCCTCTCAAACGGTATTTCATAATGTTTGTTCGGGGGCACACCGTGCTCTTCTCGTGTTTGCTTGATTTAGTCAATAATAACACCACAAGGCTACTACTCAAAACAGCGTTCCTCAGATGGGAAGTATATGAGTGGTTGATAGGGGGCATATATTTGTATGATGTAGTCAATAACATAGCTATAAAGGTCCAACACATGATAGGGTTGGTTAAGTAGAGATAAAAAATTGGTAGAGTACGGCATTCTATTTGTGTAGAGATAAGGATATTATTTGATGAAAGTTTTAAGATGCTATAGGTATAACTTTGTTGTCTACTAGGAGCATTAAATTATTATATACATATAGAGGATGAGTATAAAAATTTAAAATTAGGGGTTGCTTTTTGCTTGGAAATAGAATATACTATTAAACATGTTCGAGAGAACATGCGGTTCATACTTAGATGAACCTAAAATGAAAAAAGATTAAAAATAACTGTTGACACGAACTTGTGAATCTGTTATTATAATCTAGTCGCCACAACGTAGTGTTGTGAAGACAAAGTTGATCTTTGAAAACTGAACAATAAAAGGTAATTACTTCGAAAGAAGTAAACATAAGCCAGAGTGCGGGTTTCACATA